>JAUNGJ010000023.1 GCA_030524585.1 Eubacteriales bacterium
CGCTCTTTTGCCTCTTTTGCCACATCTTCATCGGACATGAAGCACTGCACCTGTCCTCCAAGAGATGCCAGCTTTTTCTTATTGATACCAGCCTTTGCCATCTGGGTATCGGTGACGATCGCCGCTCCTCGTTTTAAGGCCTCCAACGCCCGTTCTACAGCATTTTCTGAGAATACCAGATTGTCCGCGTAATCAAAATCAGCGCTGGTATGGATACAGCGCATAACAACCGGTTCCGTTCCCGGTATTAGTTTCCTGTCTCCAAGCTCCTCTCGGATGATTTCAAAGCTGCGCCTTTCGATCTCCTGCGGAAGCACTTTTTCTAATTGAATCTCCATATGTTATTTCTCCTTTATATGATTTCCAATTCCCATCACCACACGGACCACTTCTTCTGAGAACCCTGCAAGTGCCGTACAGACTCTTCCCACCTGTTCCCGATAGGCACGTTCAAAAGCATCCACCGGAACCAATCCGTAGCCGATCTCGTCGCTGACAATGACGATTTGGGGATTCCGCTGAATAATCTCCTCTGCAAGTTTTTCGAAAATCACCGGATGATCACCCTCCAATCCCAGACTCTCCGTCATCATGTGCCGCCGGACATACTCATGAAAATCGTAAATTCCCTTACAGGTAAATATTGCTTCCAATTCACAGGTCTTACCGTCAATCCATTGCTCATCCGTCACCTCCGGACAGTTTTCTTTCGCCCAGATAAGCTGTCCCTGCCAGGCGCCGCCTATAATCATCTTCATCTTTTTACCTCCACAGGAATCCCATACACCACTTCTGTTACCGCATCCGCCATCCGGGCCAGAGAACAGTTAATCTCCGACAGCACTCTTTTATACTCCTGCATTTCTACTGAATCTACTGTACATTCCGAGCAGACTTCATTGGTAACAATCACCACATTTCCACAGAATTCGCAGAGGCTCTTTACCCCCCAAAGAATCCTCTCTGCTGTTCGCTTCCCTGCACCATCCGGACGATATAGCTCATTGGCCACAAGGTTGGACATACACTCCAGCAGTATCACAGATTTTCTTTCATTTCTGCCATCTTTTGATTCTAAGACTGCTCCTTCTCCACTCATTTCTCCCGTCAACTGCGCTGCCTTTCCGGCAAGATCCACATAACATTCCACCGTCTTAAATCCTTTGCCAGCACGCATTTCCCGGTGTCTATGTATCTTTCGCAGCGTCTCTTCTCCAAAAGGCTCCATAGTGGCGATATAATATTTTTTCAGATTCCTGTTCCCAGCCTTACTCAACCGTACCGCTTCCGCCTCTGCATAGGCAGACTTTCCGCTTCCACTGCCTCCGGTAATTACATGCAGCATTGTCTTTTCCTCCACTGTTCAGTTGATTAAAAGGCATTGCCTTTTTCAATGATTTCGTAAATCATATTCATATCCAGATTCTCCCGAATAATATCTGCAAGCCGATCATACTGTGTTTCTTTATACTGCTTCCGGTCCAGAACCTGTACATGCCCGGCATCCAGCCCTTTGCTCTTCAGCACAGCCCGGATGAGCCCGCGTGTCACTTCAGCCCCATCAAATAATCCATGAATATAGCAGCCATATACATTTCCCTGCTGCACTCCATCGGGCTGCCCACAGATTTCTGACTGCTCGTTTCCATATGTCTCCCTTATTTTTAAAAGTGCTCCTTCCTGTTTTAGAAGCTCCGTGCGCCCCATATGGATCTCATAGCCTGTAAATTCTGTATCCGTAAGCTCCCTAAATATCCCTTTCACTTTCTGGAAGCGTCCCTCTACCTGAGTCCTTCTCTTCGCCGGCTCAAAAAATGTCCGGATTGGAAGAAGTCCCATTCCTCTTATCTTTTGCGGTTTCTTCGTCTCTGCTCCGGAAACATCCTCAATCGACTCTCCAAGCATCTGATAGCCGCCGCAGATTCCAATAATCGTACCTCCATTTGTCCCATGACGCAGAATCCTTCCCTCCAGACCATTCTGCCGCATCCACAGCAAATCAGAAATGGTGCTTTTGGTTCCTGGCAGAATCACTACATCCGGCTGTCCAAACTCTGCCGCATTGGTCACATAACGAAGTCCGATTTCTTCCCTGCACTCCAATGGTGCAAAATCCGTAAAGTTGGAAATCCTTGGGAAACGGATAACCGCAATGTCAATTAGTCCCGATGTTTCTTTTTTGGCAAATCGCTCTGTCAGGCTGTCCTCATCGTCAATATCCAGATAAAAATAGGGTACCACGCCGCATACCGGAATCCGGGTATGTTCCGTCAGCATATCCAGCCCCGGCTTCAGAATATTCCTGTCGCCGCGGAATTTATTGATAATGGTTCCCTTAATCCGCCTTCGCTCTTCTTCCTCCAAAAGCACAATGGTTCCTACAATCTGGGCAAACACGCCGCCCCGGTCTATATCCCCTGCAAGCAGTACCGGAGCATCCAGAAGTTTTGCAAGTCCCATATTTACAATATCATTTTCTTTTAGATTGATCTCCGCCGGACTCCCTGCGCCTTCAATCACAATGACATCGTAAGACTTTGTCAAGGTCTCGTAGGCCTCCATAATCGCCGGAATATACTCGGTCTTCCTTCGATAGTATTCTGCAGCAGACATCACCCCCGTCACTTCTCCGTTTACAATCACCTGGGATCCGATATCATTGGTAGGCTTCAGCAAAATGGGATTCATAGCAGCAATCGGCTTGATCCCGGCCGCCTCCGCCTGCATCACCTGCGCTCTGCCTATCTCCAGACCTTCTTCCGTAATATAAGAATTTAGCGCCATATTTTGGGACTTAAATGGTGCGGCCTTGATTCCATCCTGAGCAAGCACTCTGAGAATCCCTCCCGCAAGCACACTTTTTCCTGCATTCGACATAGTTCCCTGTATCATAATCGACTTCGTCATCTGTTACATCCCCCAACTTTTATCCGTTTTCTGAGCAGATCCCGTACAGTGCCCGTATCAATTCTTCATTCTCATCTTCTTTCTTTACTGCGACCCGATAATATCCTTCGGTAAGTCCCCGGTAATTACTGCAGTCACGAATCAGAATTCCCTGCTCCTTTAACGGTTCCATAAGTTTTCTATCCGTATAAAACAGCAGATAATTAGCAGAAGACGGATATACTCGAAAGCCAAGCTCTGTAAGCTGCTCCTGCAGCCATACGCGCTGCTTTTTCACATAATTTCGGACCATCCCTGTCCAGCCTTCCGTTTTCAGCGCTGCAATTCCTGCCTCCTGAGCAGGTATGGACACACTCCACGGCTGTCGCACCATCTTCATTCGCTCGATAAGCCTGCTGTCCGAAGATATTCCATATCCCAGGCGCAATCCTGGCATCCCGTACATTTTTGTAAAAGAACGGATGATAACCAGCGACTTTGTCTCCTCTATCTTCGGCAGCATCGTCTCCGATTCCCCGGCAAATGCAAATTCATAAAAACTCTCGTCCACCACCAGCAGGCTGCCATACCGATCACATAGCTTCAAAGCTTCCTCTAAAATATCTTTCCGGATAAGACCTCCCGTCGGATTATCCGGCGAACAGAGAAACACAAGATCCAGGCCCTGCTTGAGCTCTGCCTCTAACACTTTTATGAATCTTTTATCTACCGTAAAATCCAGCTCCTTTGGTCTTTCATAAACCACGGTCCGACAATCAGCGCTTTTCAGTGCCTGCTCATATTCCAGAAATGCAGGCGCCAGTATTAATCCCCTCTTTGGTCTTACCGCAAAAACTAATGAAAAAATCAAATCTGCCGCCCCATTTCCGGCAATGATCCATTTCTCCGAAATTCCCAGTTTCTCTGCCAGCGCGCTCTTGAATCTCCGGCATCTGCTGTCCGGATAAGCCGACGCCTGCTTCATGGAATTCGCCGCTGCAAGACGCACATCTTCACTCATTCCAAAAGGATTGATGTTAGAAGAAAAATCCAGCCTGTATTCATTTGTATAAATATCTCCGCCGTGCTCATACCTCATAGAAACAGTCTCAATCCTCCAAATATAATCAGCGTCAGAACTTCGGTTCCAACCATTAATTTATTCGCCCGAAGAATATCCTCCGGGCAGATCTCCCGTATGGGATCTCCAATAAATTCCTTCTCATATAATTTTCCAAAATAATAGGCATTTCCTGCAAGCTGTACATGCAGCGCCCCGGCGCACACTGCTTCCGTCTGCGCCGCATTGGGGCTGGCATGTTTTTTTCTGTCTCTTCGGTAAATGCGATAAGCATTCCTGCCATCCATTCCCAAAACCCCGGCGCTTACAATCATCAGCCACGCCGATATTCTTGCAGGAATATAGTTTGCTGCATCATCCATCTTCGCCGCCACACGGCCAAAATACAAATATTTCTCATTCTTATATCCCACCATGGAATCCATGGTATTGATTGCTTTATATAAAAATCCAAACACCGGTCCGCCAATCAGCATATATAGAAGCGGTGCGATAACACCGTCTGACGTATTTTCTGCCACCGTCTCAACTGCCGCTTTCGTCACACCTTCTTCCGTTAATTCGGCTGTATCCCGTCCCACAATCATGGAAACCGCCTTTCTCGCTCCGGCAAGATCATGCTCCGTCAGCCTAACGTATACCTTTCTGCTTTCTGTACCCAGAGATCTGGCGGCCAGCAGCTGATAGCACCAGAAACATTCCAGCACAAATGCAGCTGTCGGACACACTTCTTCCAAAACCCTTAAAATTCCCCAAGGGGCACCAACTGCCAGCAGAACCACCAGAATCCACATGACTCCCCCTGCACAGATTAGTCCCTTTTTATTTTCTCCGGCATATCTGCGAAATCCCTTTTCCAATAAGGCAATGCAATTTCCAATAATTCGCACCGGATGATACAGCCACACCGGGTCTCCAAAAATCCAATCCAGTATAACGCCGATCATACAGATAATTACTATCTTCATCGTTCCTCTGACTCTTTTGTCTGCCATAAGCTTCGAATATTCTGAAACATCCGTCTTCCGGCAATCCACTCCCTCTCGTCAATTTCTGTCAAATACCCATCACCGTTTTTCACCTGCCAGTGATAAAAGGACTTATCTTTTGGCCCATAGGCAGACATGACCGCCATGATCGTGCCGCCATGTACCACTGCTGCAGCCCGCTTACATTTTTGTTTAATCAAATATGCCATCAGCTCTTCCATGCCCTGCATGCATCTTTCCTGAAATACCCTCCGGTCTTCGCCTCCCGGAAATGCGCCCAGACCACCGGAGTCAATCCATCTCTGATAAGCCGGTTCATTTTTCAGTTCCTCGTAAGTTCTTCTCTCATATTCTCCGAAATCAATCTCTCTAAGAAGAGGGCAGACTCTTCCCTCGACTCCCGGATAAATAATCCCCGCCGTCTGTATACACCGCTTCATAGGGCTGACGGCTAACTGATCGACCTTAGGATAGTCCGCAGCCGGGCCGGGAATCTTCGTCTCATCCAGCGGTTCATCTGTGCTGCCGATATACTGTCCTTTCCCATTTCCAGGTGTCTGAAAATGTCGAATCAACACTAGCTCCATAAGCCACCTCCACATATCAATATTCCTGTCAGCATCAGAAGCTCCGAAAGCTCCAGAAAATATCCGGCCAAGTCCCCTGTCACTCCGCCAAACTGTTTTTTGCATATATGTTTATAATAATAAAAGGTAAGTCCTGATGCCAGAGCCATACCAGCTGCCGCTCTCCAATCAGCCACAAATGCTGCACACAGGCTAAGTACAAGGTATCCTGTCATAGTAATCCCTACGGTCCGCTTCTGTGCCCCATCCTGAAAGGTCCTTAAAAGTCCGCTGTTTCTGGCTGCCTGAAAAGTGACCACGCTGAGTCCGCTCAATGCTCTGGACACAGTATAAATAAGGCAGCTGATCCCCAGCAGTTCCGGACCCAGTTCACTCCACACAGCCACATTCCAGATTAGATAACATCCAAGTCCCAGAATGGCAAATGCACCTGCATGGGAATCTTTCAAAATCTCCAGTTTTTTCTCCTGATCGCCATAAGAAGCCAGTGCATCCATCGTATCCATGAAGCCATCCATGTGGATCCCTCCGCTGACAAACAGTGGAATCAGAGTAAATACCACTCCCCGAAATACCGGACCGACAGACAGCTGAAACAAAATCCGGCCAATCAGATATGTAACCGCACCAATGACCACTCCTACGAAAGGAAAGAAGCACATAGCATACCGCATATTTTCTTTTTTCCATTCTACATCCGGCATCGGTATTTTCGAATACATGGATATGGCAATCGCAAAGGATTGTAAAATATTCATTCCAGCACCTCATACTGTTCCACATTAATTTCTTCAAAGGTACTCATCTGATTATAGACCCGAAGTCCCATTTCCAGTAACGGCATCACCGCAACCGCGCCGCTTCCCTCACCCAGGCACATATCACAGGTCAGAAGCGGCGACAATCCAAGTTCCTCCAGAACCATTTTTGTGGCCGGCTCTTTGGATATATGCGACGGAATCAGATAGTCCCGCACCTGCGGCACCAATCTTACTGCACAAAGCGCCGCTACGGCTGAGATAAACCCATCAATCACGACCGGGACCTGATACAGACCACCGCCCAAATACAGACCACATAATCCAGCAATGTCGTAACCGCCTACCTTAGCCATTACATCCAGCACATCTTCTCTGCCCAGATGATATTCCTCAACTGCTCTCTTGATAACCCGGATTTTACGTTTTAACCCCTGGCTGTCAAGCCCGGCTCCCCGTCCGGTCATTTCTTCCGGCGCTTTCTCAAGCAGCACAGACGCCACCGCACTGCTGGTGGTCGTATTGCCAATCCCCATCTCACCAGTCAGCAGTATATCATATCCCTCCTGCTTTTTCTTCCGGACACTCTCTATTCCAACCTCGATGGCCTTCCACAGCTGCTCTCCTGTCATAGCAGGCTCGTGGGCAAAATTATTTGTGCCATAGGCTATTTTATAATTTTTTTCTGTCACCGAAGGTACATCGGAGACCATACCAATATCTATCGGAAATACATCCACACCGGCCACCTGTGCCATCAAACAGGTGCTGGTTTCATTGCGCGTGAAATTATCCGCTACAATAGCAGTCACCTCCTGTCCGGTCTGGGTGACTCCCTCTGCCACAACACCATTATCAGCACACATAACAATCAGAGCCTTCTTCTTTAATTCATAGCATACTATTCTTTTTATTCCGGAAATCCGGGTAATCTGTGTTTCCAGCTTTCCCAGACTAAACAGTGGTTTTCCCACACTCATCCAGCGTTTTTCCGAAAGCTTCATAATCTCTCTGTCCGCAGGCTTGATTCCAGCTCTCACTTCTTCTATCGTCATGTCTCTTTACCTCCGCATTCTATATATCAGGCAGGCCTCTACAAAACGTCTCGCAAAATCCGGATTAGACGGATAATGCAAATGAGGATATCCTGCAAATAAGCTGCCCTTTGCATGAATACACGGCCAGCTTCTTTTTCCATCCGGCTTTACTGCCCGGCAGGCATCTCCATTGCTGCTGCTGTCCCAGTGATGGAATTCATGGCCTCGAATCTGTTCTCCCCGCTTCAGATACATCCCATCCTCGATTCCTTCCACTGTAATATAACCAAAACGAACAAGTCTTCTCTGGTTCCTGCTGGAAGATGATATCACTCCAGCCATCCTGCGGATTTTTCCATCTGCATCTTCCAGATTCTCCTGCAGATACTGGAAACCTCCACATTCTGCCAGACAGGGAAGTCCTTCCAAAATCTGTTTTCGAATCTCTGTCATAATCTCCTGATTTGCTTCTAATTCCTTTGCATAAAGCTCTGGATATCCTCCTCCAAGAAGAAGTCCATCACATCCCTCAGGCAGGTGTCTGTCTTCCATCGGGCTAAAAAACGTCAATTCACAGCCCAGTTTTTTCAGATATTCCAGATTCTCTTTATAATAAAAACAGAATGCCCGGTCTCTTGCCACCGCAATACGTACCTTCTGCTTTTGTGTCCCATCCTCACGCCAATCCTCCAAATTCGGATTCAAGGCTTCTGCAAGTTCTGCAATTTCAGAAATCTTTTCCATGTCCACAGTCTTAGAAACCATCTCTCCGGCATGCTTCATCTGCTGCATCAAGCCATCAATTTCCTCCGGTGTAATTAATCCCAAGTGTCTGCTTTCCAGCTGAAACACCTTATCCTCCGGCAGATATCCTAAAACAGATATATCCTTATATCCCATTTCCTTTAGTCCCTGCTCAACCATCTCCTTCATCCGCAGATATAGCGCAGGCGAAATGCGGTTCAAAAGAACCCCCTTAATATTGCTGTCCTTCTGATACTCCACCAATCCTTTTAGTACCGCAAGAGCGGAAGCTGCCATTCCTTTGCATGGCAAAACCAGAATCACAGGAATCCTCAGCGCCTTTGCAATCTCATAAGCGCTTCCCTTTACTGAGCCGAGCGTCATACCATCGTAATATCCCATAACGCCCTCCACAATCGTAATATCTGCTTCTTTTGCGTGACTGCAGAAATTCTTCTCAAGCTCCGCCTCTTCACTGAAAAACAAATCAAGATTTTCAGAGTCTACTCCAAGTACAGTTCGATGAAACATAGGGTCAATATAGTCCGGTCCACACTTACATGCTCTGACTTCTTTATGCATTTGTTGAAAACCGGCCATCAGACCACAGGCAGCAATCGTCTTACCATTTCCACTTGCAGGCGCCGCCAGCATAATTCTTGGAATCTGCATATCATTTTCTCTCCGTAATAATATAGATTGGGTTCTGTCCCGTCATCATATGATAGTCACCAAGTACTCTGGATCTTGCCACATTCAGCTGTATCATCTCCGGATTTTCCAAAAGTCCTTCCTTTACCGCTGCCATTACTTCACCAATGGTTTCCATTGAAATCGCATTGATAACAAGGGTAATATCCGGATTTTTCTCCTTCAGGCACCGGATAATCTCAATCAGATTACCGGAGCTTCCACCAATAAACGCATGCGTTGGCGTTTCCAACTCTTCTAACGCCTCTGGCGCTCTTCCATGTATCACAGTTACCTGGTCCGCACGAAATTTTTGTTTATTTCTCTCAATCAGTTCACATGCCTCTTTTCGCTGTTCAATTGCATAAGCATGAATATTTTCCGAATGAAGTGCTGCTTCTATGGAAACCGAACCAGTACCCGCCCCTATATCGTAAAATACGGAATCTGTCGCCAGTGCGAGCTTTGCCATGCTGACCGCCCGCACCTCCTCCTTTGTCATTGGAACTCTCGCAGCCCCTAGATTACGGATGAATTCCTCATCTCTGATATGTACACTTGCCCGTCTCTTGGGACATGGATTTATTACCAGCACCGTTGCCAGCTCCCCGATATCCTCCGGCGTCACTTCACATCCTTTTCTTACCATGATACGCTCATCGTCATAAGACAGACGGCTTCCGATATAGCACGCCACCTGTGCAAAGTCATATTTTTTTAATACCGCACAGAAATCTTCCGCGCTCTTTTTATCCATCAGAATAAAAGTCTTCTCATAATGGTCTATGGCATAGACAATATTCTGATCTCTGCCATGGATGCTTCTAAGAGCAGCATCCTCCCATGATACTCCCAGCCTTGCTGCAAGATACACAATCGATGCAATCCCCGGCACACAGACTGCCGGAATATGTTCTTCCCGAAGCAGACCAAACAGCTTCTTTGCACCGCTGTAAAATCCGGTATCACCAGACAATACTACTGCCCACCTTTTATATTCCGGATGCCCCTTAATAATTTTCACAATCTCTTTTGGCCGATACTCTGCATAGCAGGGCTTTCCCTTCTTATAGAATGTCTCGAGTACCCGAGATGCTCCGATAATTCCATCTGCCTGTTCAATCACCAGTTTCGCTTCTCCGGTAATCATTTCTCTGTTTCCCATTCCAGCTCCCACCAGTGCAACATTCCGCTCTTCCTTACACATTGCGATACCCTCTTGGTGTAATCATCTTCCCACCTATCTCTCTTGTTTCCCGATTTCCTATATACACAGTTGTAAACATGTCAACTTTTTTGTTTCTCATTTCTCCCAGCGGTAAAATCTCATAGGTCTCTCCCATACGTCCGATATTTCTTACAAGACCGCACACCGTGTCCGATGATTTATACTGCAGAATCAGATCGCAGGCCCGCTCCAGATAATCTGCGCGTTTCCTGCTGGACGGATTATACAGGCAGATCACAAAATCTGCCATAGCCGCTGCTATGAGACGTTTCTCTATTTTCTCCCAGGGGGTCAGAAGATCACTGAGACTAATCACTGCAAAATCATGCATCAGAGGTGCTCCCAGCACCGCTGCTCCTGCCGAAGCCGCCGTGATCCCCGGAACAATGATAAGATCTACCTCCGGATATTCCTGCCCAATCTGATACATAAGACCCGCCATCCCGTAAATACCGGAATCTCCACTGCACACCATGGCAGTTTCCATCCCCTTTGCAGCCTCTTCAAATGCCATCCGGCAGCGCTCTGTCTCCTGCTTCATAGGTGTAGTCAAAAAGATTTTCTCCGGATAGTCTGCTTTCAGCAAATCCACATATGCCGTATAACCCACAATTACCTGGCACTCTTCCAGTACCCTGGCGGCTGCTCCGGTCAGGTATTTCCTGTCTCCGGGTCCGATTCCCACTACATAAATTCTCTTCATTTCAGAACTTCCTTTCCCACATCATCTCCAAATTCTCAGGAATATCTCTATCCCTTATCTATATGCTCAGAAACCGCAGGCCGAAACTCTGTGGCAAATTCCGGATGATACAGATCAGATCTTCTGTAATCGCTGTCGAGAATGTCTCCCACTACAATCAATGCTGTCTTGGTAATATTATTCTTTCTGGCAGTCTCTTCCAGGGTTCCCACATGACAGAGATGAACTTCTTCGTCCGGCCAGGTCGCTCTGTACACGATTGCCGCCGGAGTATCTTTACTGTAACCTCCCATCAGCAGTTCCCGGGTCAGTTCCTTTAAAAGCCCTGTGCTTAGGAACAGCACCATCGTCGCCCGGTGCGCCGCAAAACTTCTGATCGATTCCCGTTCCGGTACCGGTGTTCGACCTGCCATCCGGGTAATAATCACGGATTGAGACACATCCGGCAGAGTATATTCCGCCTTAAGCGCTGCTGCCGCACCGCAGAAGGAGCTTACTCCAGGGCACACCTCATAAGCAATGTTCTCTCTGTCAAGCCAATCCATCTGTTCCTTAATCGCACCATATAAAGATGCATCTCCAGTATGCAGCCTGACAACACGTTTTCCCTGCCTTTCTGCTTTCACCATAAAATTCATCACCTGCTCCAGTGTCAGATAAGCACTATTGTGAATCTCACAATTCTTCTTACAGTTCGCAAGCAGTTTCGGATTCACCAGAGAACCCGCATAAACTACCATATCCGCTTCCTGAAGCAGCTTCTGTCCCCGAACTGTAATCAAATCTTCCGCACCGGGTCCTGCCCCCACAAACCAAATCATCTCACACTCTCCTCACTATCAATCTCCGCTGTTATTATCATTCTTTTCTCTGCTGATTGATCCGCCTTATCAGATCATCTGCCTGTGTAGTCTCACCAAGAATCCCCTCTTCCTTCGAAAACATAACTGCACCGATCTGCAGAGACTTTCCCGCTCTTTCTATTAAATGATCTTCTATCTTCTTCATAATAGATCCCATAGTTTTCTCTAAGATCTCATTTTCTTTCAAAAGCTCCAACGCCTCAGTTGTTGTAATACAATCCATAATCTGCATTACCAATCTCTTCGAGGCTCCTGACATGGCTGCATGGACTGCAAGAACCTCCATTCTGCCATCCGCCTGTCTGGAATGGGTATTCATGATCCCTGCCGCCAGCTTCACAAGTTTACCTACATGTCCCACCAATAGAATCCCCTTCATCTGAAGCCGCACGGCATCATCAATCACTTCCCCAATATAATTACTGCATTTTACTGCCAAGTCTTCTTCATATCCGAGCTGTTCCCTGAGAAAATCCGCTCCATAATTTCCCGGTACCACATAGCAATATTCCATGCCTCCTTCTTTGCGCATATTCATTTCAAGGAAAATGGTATCCGTCAGCGCTTTCTCACTCATAGGTTCTACAATACCGCTGGTTCCAAGCACAGAAATGCCGCCCTCAATTCCAAGTTTCGGGTTGAAAGTCTTTGCTGCCAGCTTTGCTCCCTCCGGAATCCAAATCAATACATTCAGACCTCCCGTATAGTCCGCATTATTTCTCTCCTCCTCAGCCGCCCGGAGAATCATCTGCCTTGGTACTTTATTAACTGCCGGCTCACCAACCGCCTGCTCCAATCCTTTCCTAGTCACCCTGCCAATGCCTTCTCCTGCCTCCAGAATAATGTCCGAACTTTCTGTCCGCCTGGAAACTTTTGCATATACATATATACCATTGGTCACATCCGGATCATCACCGCTGTCCTTTCGAACAGCACAGCTTACGGTCTGCCTGTCTCTGACGGTCTTCTCCACCTCCAGGTACAGCCGAATCCCCGCCGGAGTAAGCAGCGATATCTCCTGAATATCTTCTCCTGAAAGCAGCATATGTGCGGCTGCTTTTGTCGCCGCAGCCGCGCAGCTTCCAGTAGTATAACCAGTACGGAGTTTTGTTTGGTTCTTCCAAATCATATGACTGTGTGTCATAACATATCGCCTCGTCTATAATATATGCCCGGTAGCCTTACCGGGCATATATATTCTATCATAAGCAATCAATATATTCAAATTTGCTTTTCCTGTTCTCTGATTCCATCATTTTTTACATATAAATTATATTCTTTTAATAATTTTTCCTGATATTTTGTGTCCTCAGAAGCCTTAATAATATCCTCTGTCCGGTTTTGCTCCGCAAGCAGCCTGTTCAAAGTATTGATTTGCTCGATTCCCTGTTCAATTCCCCGATTCTCTGCACAGAGCATCTGCGTATTATAATCCTTCAGAGCCTTCTCTCTTGCTTCGTATTCCATTCGTTTCATTTCATCTGCACTGATTTCTTTTAGCATATTATATGCTTCATCCAGATACTCATTTGTTTTTGCCATATGCTCAAACTCCTCCCGTGTTTTCCCACTGAAGAAACGCATCCATTCTATGACATCTTCGCCTTTTTTTACTTCCGGAGGCAGCTTCTGAAGCTCCAAAATCTGAAGTTCAAATAAATCCGTATAGATATCCCCTGTCTTATCATCCCGAAAATGGATCTTCCGATAACATTCCATATCATCTTTAAAATGGATAAAATCCAGAATGCTGACATGGATACATTTCTGAAGCTTACTGTAGGGTTCTCCTTTATGAATCTGATCCGTGTACATTTTGCCGAGATAAAACAGAATCCGATTATCCCAATATTCAAAATATGCCACCTGCATTTCCATATCCAACTGCGTCCCGTTCTCCAGCAGAATACGAACATCCAGAATACCCAGCTTATCCTGTTCGGCCTCCTGCCTTAAAATTGTAGGCAGGAGTTTTGTTTCCCGAATCTCCTCCGGCAAAATGCCAAGAAGTGCTGCAACAAATCCTTTCCTTACTTTCGGGTTCTGCATCAATTCCTTAAAGCAGAAATCCACAGTGGGTAACATGATAAAATCATCTTTGTTCCTTGTCATAGGTCTCCTTTCCGATTACAGAAAAGGATTCTGCCGGAAAAGATTTTAACATACTTCATTGTATCATAATTGTGCAAATATGAAAAGCCTCTTTTCGTTCCGTTTACTCCTTCTCTATATACATCATCTTTTTGTTTGCTGATAAGTGCCGAACAGAATATAATTCCGGCGCGACACACATATACATGTGTAATAAATACCCGTCAGATTCTCTCTGACAGCTATTAAGACCATCCCGGACATATACACATTATTATCCGAAATGTCATCTGGATGGAAAGAACTTCCATCCAAGAAGTAAACATATTATATGCCAGATTACATAAAATGTCAATCTGGCATATTGTAAAATTTCTAAATCACCCATTTACAGGAAATAGAAACACAGAATTCATGGGCTTCTCTTATGGCTTGCCGTATTGAATCTCCGGATGCTCGTCCTTCAGCTTCCTATATAACGCATCCGCTTCTTTCAGCATTCCCTCTCCAATAAGAACCTCAAATCCGTTGCCATCCCTTAAAAGAAAAACCAGCTTCTGGATATCAAAATTTACATTCCCGCAGCACATCTTTGTATCCACTCCTTCAATTTTGCGATAGATACGCTTTACACTCGATAGTTCCATCATCGACCACGTAAATCCTTTTTTCCAGAAAATATATTCCTGTCCGAGTTTTACTTTTCCATAACCTGATGCCATTTTAAACTCCCTATCAACGTCCCTGTCTTCCCCCCGGCGATATCCGAAGGTATTCCTTCCTGTCTCTTCTCTGTTACTGCTCATATTCTTTTCTCCCTCTGCTCTCTTCAGCAAACATCTCACCAGCTGTTTGCTGTTGTTAATAAATATTTGATTCCATTGCCAAAAGGTATTCTTTTCCAATAACAACCCCTTTAGAATCCGCCCCATGTCCAATTTCAGGCGTACAGGCAATCGGAATATCATTTCCTGCATATTTTTTCACCAGATCTTCGATTTTTGATATGCCGTTCTCCTCTTCCATCTGGGTAAATGTTCCTAACAGAATACCGGATATTTGTTCAAATACTCCCATCTGCTTTAATTGATTTAGGTAAGTGACCATCTGTGGAACCCCTCCGCTGTATGCCTCTAGCAGCAGAATTTTTTCATTCATGTTCGGCCAGTATTCTGTTCCGGCTAATTTTAGCAGGCAACGAATATTGCCGCCAACTACAGTTCCCTGCATCCTCTTCCCCTGAATAAAAGTATACTGGAACTCAAAAAGAGACTTTTTCCCATTCAAAAGCGTATTCCTAAAATGGGTAATCTGATTTTTGGCATCTTCCCTCACTACATTTCTGAGCTGATACAGTACAGATTCTTTACCCGTTTTAGTAAAAACAGCATTCAAAATAGTGGTAAGATCACTGTATCCCCAAAGCATCTTGTCAGTTTCGGCAATCACTGCAAAATCCAAATACGGCAATATCTCATTGGCAATATCACCGCCTGAAATATCAAAAATAGCTTTGATTCCATCATCCATATAAAATTTCATCAAATTATCTGCCCGCTCCTTAGCCGAACCACTGAACACAGAATCTTTTTCATAAATACAGCTGCTCCATTCTGGGATCAGACCAATTTCATTCATGATCACCAAATGTAGCTTTTCAAGCTTCTCCCTGTTTGATACCGCCTGTCCATTTGAACAGCATACGATTCCTATTTTATCTCCCAGCTTCATTTGATCCTTCTTTATTATCATCAGATCCTCCATACACCGTCTATAATATTTTTTCAAAAAACAGGTGTCCCCCATGTGAAATTGCCCCTCCAACATTCATATGGGAACGTGCCGTCACCTGAAACCCCAGCTTTCGATATAAAGCTACGGCGGGAGTATTCTGTTCTCCCGTATCAAGCCTGACTGCTACACAGGAATCCTCCTTCGCCATCTCCAATGCCTTCTTTACAAGCGCCGATCCAATCCCCTTTCCTGCCATACCCGGCCGTACCATTAACAGATGAATAACCCTTACTTTTTCATCGGATGCCCCGCCTGGCCAATGAATCGTTCTGTACTCGGCCGGCTGTCTTCTGTCCAGAATCATACTGCCCATTATAACGCCATTTTCTTCATAAACATACAGCCCTTTATTCCGCAAAGCTTTCTCGGCATCACTTCTTGTAGGATAAACGCCTTCTTTGAAAACCGTATACGCACCATTTGTTCTCTCATATGTAAAATGCTCGCGATATCCTTCTTCTATACTGTCTAAGTCCGAAACCACCGCCTGTCTAATCATTTTCCTCTCCTTTCAGATCTTTTTCCGTCTTATTTGCAATAGAGAGCAGATGCTCACATACTGCCTTCACGCTCATTCCCTCTTCCTTCGGCCTTCCCACGACTACCAGCGCAGCTCCTGTTTCTTTGGCCGCTTCCAGCTTCTCGAGAAATCCGCCCGTCTTTCCAGAATCCTTGGTTACAAAGTACGCTGCCTTCGTGTGCTTTAACATTGCTACATTGATTTCCCTGGAAAAAGGGCCCTGCATCGCAATCAGGTGTTCCCCCTCAAATCCGAGCGCTACCGTTTTCTCAACGGATTCCAGGGTAGAAAGCACTCTGACATAGCACCGTTCTCTATAATCTTCCATCTCTGTGTACAAAGCAAGCTCTTTGCTTCCAGTAGAAATGAAAACATTTCCATCGACCTCTTTTAAATACTCTACGGCCTGCGCTACAGACTCCACCTCGATTACACACATATCTCCGGCAGCCTCATTATCTTCTCTCAGACATCTAAGATACTGCACACCCGTGTTTTCACAGGCCTTTATTATATTCTCCGTCGCCAGCACTGCAAAAGGATGGGTAGCATCCACCACCAGGTCAATCTTCTTTTCTCTTAAAAAGTCCGCGATCTCTTCTTCATTCCTCCGGCCGCAGAGTATGTGAACATTTCTGCATTCCTTTAACAGGCTTTGTCCATATTCTGTCGCCACACTGACATACGTTTCCATCGATAACGTATCTAACAGCTCTGCTATCTCCCTGCCTTCTGTTGTTCCTGCAAATACTAATATTCTATATCCATTTTCCAATCGCAATGGTCATCTCCTCCAGACACCGTTTTTCCTGTATCACCGTTCCTCCATCATATGCCTTCAGGTATCGCTTTACCGCACGTTCACATACATTATCCACTCCGGTTACCTGTTCTACAAATTTGGAACTGCTGCTGATAGAACCAACCTCCTTCAGTTCTTCTGCCGAATATGTGATAAAAGGCAGATTACGTTCTTTACAGAGCTCCAGCAGCCCCGGCTCCTGAGCCTTAAGGTTAATGCTGACAACCGCCGCAATCTGCTCCCATCTAATGCTATGCTCTATTAAGGTCTCTGATATCCCTTTCATTAGCGTAGCTCTTTCTGTACCTTTTCTGCAGCCAATTCCCACCACAATATTTTGTGGAAGAAGATACAGTACATTTTGTCCTTTTTTATCAGCGTTTTGCCCTATTCTGATTCCATATTCAAATTGCTCCAGCTCTTCATAATTCCTGCACAGCCGCAGCTCTTCAAATTGCTGCAATCGCCCCGTCATATCACCAATCCAATTTTCACACTCTGTATCCACATAGATTCCAATATGCTTTCCTTCCAGTACTGCCGCGGAAATACATTTTGCAAGCTCCCGGTCCGTAATCACCAGATGATTCTCTCTGGCAAATACATCCACTGCAAATTTTTTCTGTACATCCGTTGCTGTTGTAATAACTGGCAGTGCTCCTGTCCAATCAGCAATTTTTTCTGCAAGCTCTACACCTCCGCCTATATGTCCGGAAAGAAGAGGAATCACATATTGCCCTCTCTCATCCATAGACAGTACCGCCGAATCCGTATACTTATCTTTCACCAATGGCGCAATCATACGAATCGCAATTCCAACGGCACCAATAAAAAGAAAATCATTCTTCCCCCACTGGGAAGCAATCCATTCCCTGATATTTCCCGGCAAAGGCGTAAGCTTTTCCGCAAATCGCTCCGGCCCATATCCCTCACAAACGCATAAATCCAATTCTCTGCATAGTCGTTCGTTTAATCTGGTCCCTTCTTCTGTGAAGCTAATGATAATTAATCTTTTATTTGAATACAAAAATTTATCCATATGTACTACGCAGCCTCCCACAGTGTTTCTATCATCATATCACATTGTAGTATCTCCATGTGCATTTTTCTTGCCATTCACCGTCATTTTATGCAATAATAAGATGGTCTATGTAAATGGATTTTAAGTAAAAAGAGAGGAGAAGCGGATGTATGATCCGCAAAAGAACTATGAAAAATACAATTCAAAAATGGAATAGCATCAGTCTGGTGAAACGAATCATCTGCGGATTGGTGCTGGGATTAATTCTTGGCCTTACAGTTCCACAGGCCACACCAATCTCAATGCTTGGAGATTTATTTGTAGGCGCCCTGAAAGCAGTTGCTCCGGTGCTGGTGTTCTTCCTTGTCATGAGCGCTCTCTGTCAGCAGGGCGCCGGTCAGAGAACCAACATGAAAACGGTAATTGTCCTGTATCTTCTTGGAACTTTTCTGGCAGGCTGCGTAGCCGTTATTGCCAGCTTTCTGTTCCCGATAAGCCTGTCACTTACTGAGGGTGTAGAGGATATGACTGCACCGGGCGGTGTAGGAGAGGTTCTTACAAATCTGCTGATGAATATCGTGTCAAATCCGGTAAGCTCTCTTGCAAATGCCAACTATATCGGCATTCTTGCATGGGCTGTTATTTTTGGGATTGCCCTAAAAAAGGCAAACGAAGGAACCAAACAGGCCCTATCAAATATCGCTGATGCCGTATCCCTGGCCGTGCGCTGGATTATAAGCTGCGCACCATTCGGTATTATGGGCCTGATGTTTACGACAATTTCTCAGCAGGGATTAGGCGTTCTGGCTTCCTATGGAAGACTGCTTCTGGTACTGGTAGGAAGTATGGTATTTGTAGCGCTAATCGTAAATCCGCTAATTTCTTACGTATGTATGCGCAGAAATCCATATCCACTGGTATTTCGCTGTTTAAAGGAAAGTGGAATCACTGCGTTCTTTACCAGAAGCTCTGCAGCAAATATTCCTGTAAATATGGAACTGTGTGAGAATCTCGGATTGGATGAAGATACCTATTCCATTTCAATCCCACTGGGAGCAACCATCAATATGGCCGGGGCTGCTATCACAATTTCCGTACTGACTCTGGCTGCAACCAACACCCTGGGAATCTCCGTAGATATCCCGACAGCAATCATTCTCTGCGTACTGTCGGCGGCAAGCGCCTGTGGCGCGTCCGGAGTTGCCGGAGGATCACTCCTCTTAATTCCGCTTGCCTGCAGCCTGTTCGGTATTTCCAATGATGTTGCGATGCAGGTTGTCGGCGTAGGATTTATTGTCGGTGTTATTCAGGATTCCTGCGAAACCGCACTGAATTCCTCGACCGACGCACTGTTTACGGCAATTGCCGAATACAGAGACAGAAGGTTACACCCAGAACGTTATCAAGACAGCGAACACAGTAAATAGAATTTCCATTTATGCAGAAAGTCTTATCACCCTGCATACTAAGACATATAAAACCGCCGGAACACAGACAATTCCGGCGGTTTTTAACTGCAGACATCTACTGGGACAGATTTTCCATCTCCTCATATACTGATTTTATCATTTTAATAATCTGTACTACCGTAAAACGACTGCTGTCAATACACAGATCATAAGCGCTCATATCAAGCCATTTCTCATCGGTAAAATATTCATAATAGGTACGTCTTTCTTTATCCATTTTCTTAACAATAGAAATCGCATCCTTCTCCTGCACATCCATCCGCTCAGCAGCTATTTTTACCCGATAGTCAAAGGGAGCATGAATAAAAACCTTCAGACACTTTCCTTCCAGTACCTGTCCGGCACAGCGGCCAATAATCACACAGTCTTCCTGTTCGGCAATCGACTTTATAATTTCACTTTCCGCCTGGAACAGGACATCATTCATTGGGTAAAAACGGTACTGCGGTGCCATTTGTGCCGGTTCATCCACCGGATAACGCCACATACTGGCTCTTTTCTCATCTACCTTCAATAACTCTTCGTAGGGAAGCCCTTCCTTATCGCTGGCGATCCGGATCAGCTCCTTGTCATAGCAGGGAATCCCCAGTTCCTCAGATAAAGCTCTTCCGATTTTTCTTCCGTTACTTCCGTACATTCGATTTATCGTAATCACCCGTTTTGCCATAATATCAAGCTCCTTTCCGATATATGTTTGTCTATATTCATTATAGCAAAATATTCAGAATATTTCCATCTTCTCATTTAGAAAAACTGATAATTTAAGATAAAGAAAGAAAAGGAGCCTGACCTCTCAATTGCATCCTGCTCCTTCAAATGACTATCTTCTTCTCTTTGATTTTTCTTCTGCCAGCAGCGCTGCCCCTATCGCTCCGGCATATCTGCCGTTCTCTGTGGGCTCCACTCTCTTTCCTAGCTTCTGAGA
This sequence comes from Eubacteriales bacterium, assembly GCA_030524585.1. Taxonomy (GTDB): domain Bacteria; phylum Bacillota; class Clostridia; order Lachnospirales; family Lachnospiraceae; genus Claveliimonas. Next base: position 20,189 of record JAUNGJ010000023.1, read on the forward strand.
CAAAATATCCGTAAAATAGGTACTGCTGCTGATTCCTCCGGTCAGAATCACTTTATCCGTTATATTCTTTCTTCCGGCTAACTGCGCTACCTTGGCCGCAACAGAATCCACCACACCTGCAGCAATATCTTCCCGCTTCTTGCCCTCTCCGATATAATTGATAACCTCTGACTCAGCAAATACCGTACAGAGAGAACTGATCGAGAGTACTTCCCCGCTTCTTGCCATATCAAACAGCTCCTGCAGAGTCACACCCAGACGATTCGCCATAATCTCAAGGAATTTTCCGGTTCCGGCAGAGCATTTATCATTCATCAGGAAGTCCTGTACCATTCCTCCGGCAACCAGAATCACTTTTGTATCCTGTCCTCCCACATCAATGATGGTGCAGTCATCCCCGGCCATCTCTCTTCCGCCTCTTGCATGACAGGTAATCTCTGTGATCACATAATCTGCAAAATCTACTGCAATTCTTCCATAACCAGTGGCAACCACTTTTACCTCATCCGATGTAACATCTATGCCTTCCTCCAACAATCTGTCCTTGATCGTTATGGTCGTCTCTTTGCTGCTCCAGCCCGTGGGCAGTACAAACATAAGCTCCTTATCACCTCTTACAGCTGTCTTAGAAGCTGTAGAGCCAATATCTATTCCTACGTAATACATCGTTTCTTTTTTCTCCCTTTTTATCTATTCCTGCGCCAATCATAAGCTGCTTTCTATCCTGGGCTCATCATGATACCCTAGCAGTATCGGTCTCTGTGTGGATTAAAGTCCTTCTCCACTTCTGCAATTTTTAAAATCTCGATATCTTTTTGATCTGCAATGTCCTGAATCTTTTCCAGATCCTCTTTTTCCACCATCAATGACACGCCGCAGCATTTACTCGCACTTCTGGGGGTAGGAGCAATCGCTGCCCGAACCCCCAGCTTTTTTAACTCTCGATATAACCGCATTGCGTTATCATGATTAGGAAATAAAACATAATGCTGAATATCCGGCATCGTCTTTTCCCCACCTGATTACTATATACCTTATCAAACACTAACAGTTCACGAAATATGCTGTCTTAGTTGTTCAGCATCTCCACAAATGCACTGACTCTGGTGCGAAGCTGCTGTGCATCACTGTCTGTATAATCCGTTTCAATTCCAAGTACCGGGATTCCTGCTTCATTCAATGCACGCTCTACGAAATATCCCTCTGTGTCATACAGATTACAGAACTTCAGGTTCACATCAATAATACCATCAACCTTATATTCCTTCGCCAGACGGAGTATATCATCAATCCTTGCATGGTTCGGTGTAAAGCATGCACAGTTAATTCCCATGTAGCGCTCTGCCAGTGCGTCAATCTGTTCTTCAACCGTTTCTCCTGACTCATCTACATATCTCTCAAAGTAACGTGTTCCGGTACACATTTCTTCACAGACAACCACTGCTCCGCTGGTCTCAACAATATTATGAAGCTTCCAGTTCGGAATAGCAAGTGGTGTTCCAGTCAGCATAATTCTCTTAGTTCCTGCCGGCACTACGCTGACACCATCCTTAACTCTCTGCTCCAACTCGTCACACAGCTTATTGGTCATCTGTGCAAATCTTGCAGGATCATCATAGAAAGCAATCTGGGAGATTACCAAAGCATCTGTACCGCTGATCGGCACATTCTCACTCTTCCGGCACTCATACAGTCTTGCCAGAGCTTTTCTCTTATTATTGATCAGCTTAATACTCTCTGCCAGCTTCTCTGCCGTCACCTTATTGCCGGTAAATTCTTCCACGACTTCCTTCAGAGTCACAATCTCTTCTGCCCATGCCTTTACATCTTTTGCACGCTTCATCTGCGGAAGATCCATAACATGAACCGGGACATCCTCAGAAAGAATCTCCCATGCTTTCTTCTTGCCATCACAGGTAGTCTCTCCTATGTACATATCCGCAATCCTGAAGAATGGGCAGGTACGATCCAGCCTTGCTCCCACAGAAGCCTTGATCAGAGGACAGGTATTGGTCGGAAGGACCTTCTCTCCTCCCGGAACCCAGAACTGTGAGCCTCCGCAAAGTCCGGTCGCAATTGCATCTGCTGCAAAGATGATCTCATCCGGTACATAGACACAGAAGGTTCCAAATACCTTTCCGCCTTTCTCCTGATGTGCGATCAGCTCTGAAGGACGGATACCGTGAATATCTGCAACTACCATATCATAATAGTCCATGCCATCCGGACGGTTCTCCTGTGATAAAAACACGTCTCCCACTGCCTGTGGAAGCACCTCGCACAGTTGATCATGCAGCTCCAGATTCATCCCCAGTTCTTCCCACATTTTACGATTATCAGCCATATCTAATTTCCTCCTTTTTCGATATATTTTCCCGATAAATCATTACCATAATGGTAACATTTTTATCACTTTTCAACAATCAAATTGGAGGTTTTTCCTATATGTCTCATCTATGTATAACGTAATTTATAGATGCTGTCTATGCATCTGTCAATCTCTTCTTCTGTGTTTACGGCACTAAATGCAAATCTCACTGTTCCTCTCGGAAATGTCCCCAGCGATTGGTGTGCAAGCGGCGCACAGTGAAGTCCGACTCTGGTCATAATTCCGGCACGCTGCTCTAATTCAAAAGCGGCAACCGCATTATCTGCCTCTTGAAAATCCAGCGAAATTACAGCCACTCTGTTTTCACAGGTCGGATTTCCCACGATGCGCACTTTGGGGATCTCCTGTACCTTTCTAAGGAAATATTCCGTAAGCTCCATCTTCCGTCTGTGAATCTTCTGGATTCCCGTCTCTTCCAGATAATTTAACGCTGCATGAAGTCCTATGATTCCCGGAAGATTCATAGTTCCGCTCTCATATTTGTCCGGAAGATTCTCCGGCATAAGAAGTGAGTCCGATTGACTCCCGGTGCCTCCTGCAATTAATGGCGTCATCTGTTTATCCAATCTCTCCGATATCAGAAATCCTCCGATTCCCTGCGGTCCTAAAAGTCCCTTATGCCCTGTAAATGCCAGAAAATCAATCCCGCATTTCTCCACATCAATATCCAGAGTTCCCGCGGTCTGAGCTGAATCCACTCCGAATATCAGATTATGTTTCTTACAGATATGCCCGATTGTTTCAATTGGCAGTACGGTTCCGCACACATTGGATGCATGAGTGATCAGCACTGCTTTAGTACGCTCATTAATACAGGCTTCCAGATCAGACACATCCAGATTGCCAGCTCTGTCTACCGGTGCAATATCATAAGAAACGCCCTGCCTTATCATCTGCTCAAGAGGACGCATCACCGCGTTATGTTCCAGACCGGATACAACAATGTGATCTCCCGCTCTCAGGAATCCTTTCAGAAAATAATTCAGGGAATAGGTTACACTCGGTGTAAACACTACTCCCCTGGAATTCCTGGCATGAAAAAGCTGCGCCAGCTGTTCTCTGGTATCCAGCACGACGCCCTCAATCTCATATGCGCCCTCGTAATTGCCGCGATTAATATTAAACGCGCCATTCTCAAGCAGCTCTGCCATGGCCATAGACACTCCCGGTGCCTTTGGCCATGATGTACTGCCATTGTCAAAATAAATCTTATCCATCTTACCACTCAAACTTCTTCTCAAAGTATGCATTCAGATCTTCAATCTTAACCCGCTCCTGCTCCATGGTGTCTCTGTCACGAACGGTTACTGCTCCATCTTCCTCTGAGTCAAAATCATAAGTCACACAGAACGGTGTGCCGATCTCGTCCTGACGGCGGTAACGCTTACCGATATTGCCGCGTTCATCATACTCACAGTTATATTTCTTAGCAAGCTGTGCATAAACCTTCTGCGCTCCCTCACTAAGCTTCTTGGAAAGTGGAAGAACACCAATCTTAACCGGTGCAAGTGCCGGATGGAAATGAAGCACGGTTCTCATATCCGGCTTCTCCTCCGTTCCAATATTCTCCTCATCATATGCGCTGCATAGGAAAGCCAGCACCATACGGTCCGCTCCCAGTGACGGCTCGATAACATACGGAACGTACTTTGTCTTCTTCTCGTCGTCAAAATAAGTAAGATCCTGCTTGGATACCTCTATATGCTGGGACAGATCGTAGTCGGTACGGTCTGCAATACCCCACAGCTCGCCCCATCCGAATGGGAACAGGAACTCGATATCCGTCGTAGCCTTGCTGTAGAAAGACAGTTCCTCCTTATCATGGTCACGATAGCGAACCTCATCCTCTTTCAGGCCAAGTCTGCTCAGCCAATCCAGACAGAACTTCTTCCAGTAGGCAAACCACTCAAGGTCCGTATCCGGCTCACAGAAGAACTCCATCTCCATCTGCTCAAACTCTCTGGTACGGAAAGTAAAGTTACCCGGTGTGATCTCATTTCGGAAAGACTTACCAATCTGGCAGATACCAAATGGAATCTTCTTTCTGGATGTACGCTGTACATTCTTAAAGTTTACGAAGATACCCTGTGCAGTCTCCGGGCGAAGATATACAACGTTCTTTGCATCCTCGGTTACTCCCTGAAAAGTCTTGAACATCAGATTAAATTCACGAATCTCTGTAAAATTATGCTTGCCGCAGGTCGGACAGGGAATCTCATGCTCCGCAATAAAATCCTGCATCTTCTCATGACTCCATCCGTCAATGCTGTCACCAATATCAAGTCCATGCTCATGTGCATAGTCCTCAATCAGCTTATCTGCACGGAAACGCTCATGACATTCCTTACAATCCATCAAAGGATCACTGAAGCCGCCCAGATGTCCACTGGCAATCCATGTCTGCGGATTCATCAGAATCGCGCAGTCCACGCCTACATTATAAGGTGATTCCTGAACAAACTTCTGCCACCAGGCTTTCTTTACATTGTTCTTGAGCTCAACGCCCAGATTACCGTAATCCCATGTATTGGCAAGACCGCCGTAAATCTCAGAACCCGGATATACGAATCCTCTTGACTTTGCCAGCGCTACAATCTTATCCATTGTCTTTTCTACCATCACTTTATCCTCTTTCTTTTATTTTATATATTCATAACTGCTCATAACAGTTACATATCCTAAGATAGTGTACCTTGAAAAGCAATATTTTTCAAGTCATCTGCTCCAATATTTCCAGTGATTTGAAGCGTTTATCCACATATACATCCATATACCGTCCAATCACCATTCCAAGCTCCCGAAGAACCAGGTCTGACACCGTAAATGTATAGAGCCGTTCCACTTTTGCGCCGACAATATACTGAAGTGCATACCAGGTGGACACATCAAGCTTAATACCATCAAATACATCCCTGTCACATTCACAGCAGACTCTGCCGCCTTTCCTGACACTGAACTGTCCCTGACGCTCTTTATTACCGCACGCCACACACTGAAACACCTGAGGTGCCTCTCCGTTCAGACAGATTGCTTTCAGTTCATATATGTAACGTACCAGAAGATTTGGAATACTCTCATTGACCAATGCCCGTAATGACTGATACAAAAGTTTTAACATCTGGGTCTCATCATTTGCCTCCCTGCAGTAATAATCGGCAATTTCCATAAAATAAAATCCGTAATAGGCTCCTTCCATATCTTCCTTAAGTTCAGTAAAATAATTGGAAATAGAGGCCGACATCAGCGTATAGGATGTCCGCCCCTCATAGATTGTAAACTCTCCAAAAGAAAATGGTATAATACTTCCGCCAAGGGCGCTGGATGGCTTTCTCGCTCCTTTTGCAAATACAGAAATCTTGCCCCGCTCTTTGGTTAGTATCACAACCCGCTTATCATATTCTCCAATTGGAATGGCTGCTAATACCATTCCCATTACCGTTATCTGGTTCACTTAAACCTTCCCCTGTTCTGGCATCCGGCCCCTGTCCATACCTTTTCATCACTTCCGAACAGATTGCGATTCCCCGGTAATTCAGATAGTCGTCTACGCTTCCGGATGCCATAAATTTATTCCAGTACTTCTCTTCCATATCGTCACCTCATCCTCTGTTATATGGATTAGGTTCTCCTATGAAAGGGGCTTTTTATTCATCTTCCCGGTATCCAAAATTTTTCACAAGAAAATCACTGTCTCTCCAATCCTTCTTCACCTTGACCCAAAGCTTTAAATTTACCTGAGAATCCAGCATCTTCTCAATCTCATACCGTGCCGTACTGCCAATCTTTTTCAACATATTTCCTTGTTTTCCAATAATTATCCCCTTGTGGGAATCCCGCTCACATATGATAGTAGCGTCTATGTGAGTCACCCTGCCTTTTCGCTTCATACTGTCAATGACAACTGCCAATCCATGAGGAATTTCTTCATTCAGACAGTGCAGCGCCTTCTCCCGGATCAGTTCCGCCACGATCTGTCTCTCCGGCTGATCTGTGATGGTATCCTCATCATAAAACTGCGGTCCATAAGGAAGATATTTAAAAACTACCTTCAGCAGTTCCCCGGTGTTGTCGCCGCTTCTGGCTGATACCGGCACGATCTCCGCAAAATCATAGATATCCTTATAAGCCGAGATTGCTGCAAGAACTTCCTCCGTTTTCACCATATCCACCTTGTTAATAACCAGAATTACCGGTGTCTTCACCTTCTTAAGCTGGTCTGCAATATGCCGCTCACCGGCTCCGATAAATGTGGCAGGCTCCACCAGCCACAGAACCACGTCTACCTCATTCAGCGTCCGCTCCGCTACATTTACCATATACTCGCCCAGCTTATTCTTTGCCTTGTGAATCCCCGGAGTGTCCACAAAGATAATCTGCCCTTCCTCCCTGGTAAGCACCGTCTGAATCCGATTTCTTGTGGTCTGGGGCTTATTGGACGTAATCGCAATCTTCTGGCCGATGAGATAATTCATCAGCGTAGATTTTCCCACATTGGGACGCCCGATTAATGTTACAAATCCTGATTTATAATCTTTTCTCATGTATTCTCCTCGCTTCGGACACCGGGCGGCCATGCTTTGGCCGTCTGCGTGCAGTATATACCGCCTAAAAACCAGTCACCCGGTCAAACATATCTTTTGCTTCCTCGATTTTTTCCTCGCTTCCAATCACACAGATCTGCTCCGCTTTCATCATAGCTTCCACAACCCCTGCCAATCTTCGGATATCATCCTGAGTTGCTTCCAGCACCTGTCTGCGCTCTTCCCGAATCATATCCGCACTAACGTGATTCATATACAGATTCAGGGATCGATCGCCTTTCATAGCCGGTGTCATCGGCTGATCCAGATTACTCATAGTTCCAATGACATATTTATTCATATCATAGTCGCTGACCGTAAAGTTACGAAGATACTCTGCCACACCTTCATACACTTCCATAGTGCGTTCCAGATTCGGATCACGGTAGGAGACAAAATATCCCTCGCCAATTCGGTTAAAACTGCTCATACAGCCATATGCGCCGCCCTTTACACGGATATTCTGCCACAGGTATTCATAACCCATGATTACCTTCAGCACCTGCAGCGCCCCCGTATAAGAAGCACCCTGGTCAATAAAATTACCGCATCTTGCCACATACTGTACCTTTGAAGCGGTCTTAAAGCCCTCGTTTTTCTTTTCACAGTGAATGATACACCGTTCGCCGTCCCCAAGCTTCGCCGGCTCCTTAAAGAGACCTTCTGCAAATGTCTTCATCTCCGCTTCCAGGAATGAAAGCCCATCCTTTTCCGCTGTGAAACTTACCATCATGTTATCAGCACAAAACAGTGCCTGAGCCAGCATTTTAAGGTTGGAAACCAATGTTCCTTTCTCGCTCTCATAATTCTTCTCGATAGAAGCCACTTTCTGATAATATTCAATTCCGCTTGTCATATCCTTAAGCTTTGCCGAAGGTGATGCATAGGACATGGCGCGAAGCGCCGCTGTCACGTGACCGGAGGACTGAAACCTCATCAGGAGTCTTGACGTAGTCATGGCAAGAATCTCCTTCAACCGCCTCTCATCGTCAAGCTTTGATTTTGTCAGAATCTCTTTCATCATTGCAAATGCAACCGGCAGCTTACCATACAGCGCCTTTGCTTTTATTTCAAACGTAGCCTTAAATTCCTTTTCACGAACCTTGGTCACATCCGTATAAAGCTCCATAGACGTGCCGATTCCGCCGGTATGCACATTAATCTCGTTAAACAGCTCGCCGTACTCATAATTCTCAGTATCAATGATTCCCAGAACTCCCTGCAAAATTCCCACATAAGGAAGCAGCTCCTTTGGAACCCCCGACATGTCAAACATCACCGTCACATAGCCGATTCCATTGGTGTCGATTTCATGGAAGATGACAGGAATATCTCCTATTCTCATCTCTTCATTGTAAATTGGCGCAATTTCTCTGGAAATATCTTCCCGGCTCAGCACTGGGATACATGCCATTGCCGCCTCATCGGACGGCTCTGACTGATACTCCTCCAGCGCTCTGGTCCGTGCTACAAGGGCTTCTATTTCTTTCTTACTTAAGCTGTTCTTATATGCCTGAAGCTTATCATGAAGCTCTCTGTCCATGCGGGCAGTACGTCCCTTTTCCGGTTTTAGCGTCACAATTACTCCATGCTGATTATCCAGCAGGTATTTGCGGATCAGATTTTCAAAATAATCTGTGTTCATCTGCTGTTTCAGAAATTCAAAGGTATCCAGTGCCTGAATATGCATAAACGGCTCTGTCTCATCATAAAGCCAGCTGTCCATAATCTGCAGGCCATACATCAGGCCCTTCGGATAACGCCCATAATCCGCCTCACGGTACTGGAACTCATGATAGTTAATACCTGCCTCTAATGCCTTTCTGTCAATTCCCTTCTCTGCCATTTCTGCAAGAAGGTTTTCGATCAATTCTACAAATGCTTCTTTCTGCTCTGCGTTGGCATTCTTCGCCACTACAGAAAAAATCGGCTGATAGATTCCATTGTCATAGGAACCCATAATATCCTTGCCAATTCCCGCCTCAAGAAGCGCTTTCTTAAGCGGCGCCCCCGGCGCTGACAGCAGTGCATAGTCCAGAATTTCAAAAGCCACATAGAGTTCTTTGTCCAAACTGGTGCCAATCACTTTATTATAAGAAAGATAAGTATTATCTTCCAAAGGCTCTTCACTGGTGATAGAATATGGAATCTCCACTTCCTTCATCTTAGCAAACGGCTCCTGATATCTTATCTCAGAATCAATATTCATCTGTTCAAATTTACTCAGATACTCTCTGTCCAGCCACGCCAGCTTTTCTTCCATATCCATATCTCCGTACAGATAAATATAGCTGTTGGACGGATGATAGTATTTCTTATGAAATGCCAGAAACTGTTCATAGCTTAAATCCGGAATCACTTCCGGGTCGCCGCCGGACTCATTTGCATAGGAAGTATCTGGAAACAGCTCGTTAAGCACCACCCGGTCAAGCACACCCTCCGGTGACGAAAAGGCTCCCTTCATCTCATTATATACTACGCCGTTATACTCCAGCTCGGCATCTTCGCTTTCCAGCTTATAGCTCCATCCTTCCTGACGGAAAATTTCCTCATGCTGATAAATATTCGGATAAAATACCGCATCCATATATACGTGCATCAGATTCTGGAAATCCTTATCGTTACAGCTTGCCACCGGATACACCGTCTTATCCGGGTACGTCATGGCATTCAAGAACGTATTCAAGGAACCCTTTACCAATTCCACAAAGGGATCCTTTACCGGAAAATTCTTAGAACCGCAGAGCACCGAATGCTCCAAAATATGGGGAAGCCCCGTACTGTCCTCCGGCGGAGTCCGAAATCCCACTGAGAACACCTTATTATCATCAGCCGTCTCCATCAGGACCAATCTTGCGCCGCTTTTCTTGTGCCTCAGAAGATACCCCCGGCACTTCACGTCCTGCAGATTCTGCTCTTTTATGATTTCATATCGCGTTAAATCTTTTACACTCATCTGAATCTCTCCAATTTTTTATTTATTATTCTAACCATATCTGACTAATCATTATACCAGTTTTTACCGGAAAAAGGAACTCTTATAAGCCACTCAAATCCAATTTATAAATAAGACTACAGATTTTCTTACTTTCCAAAAACATAACCATATAAACCTTTTTTCCGCAGACCTCTACATTGCCCTCCGAAAAAATATAGGCTTCATCAATGCCGAATGACGTTTATAATCTTTCCCGGATTTAATCTCTAACGGTAAGATATTACCATTCAGCTCTGTCACGAAATCTATCTCTCCCAGCTTAGGTCAGCTTACAAGGAACTACACGCAGATCGCGAAACGGCTCGGCTGGCTTTGCTATTTATCCAACGTTTCTTTACTGGAAAGACAATCCGCAAGATAGATTACATCATCAGAAGTGCGGAAGCCTACCATATCGAAAAAGTGACCCGGCAATGGAATTATTTCAACGCCGGACGGTAAAGTATTTTTTGTAAGATATTCGGTATTGCTTTCCTGCGCCATTAAAAATTTATGCTTCAAGTCTTTAGGTGGGTATGCACCATATAGAAATGATGGTTCTAAAATAGGATGTCTTATAAAATCACATTCAATACCGGGCGCATATATTTTGCAGCCAGTTTGTCCCTGTAAATATCTATTACCTCCTATGTGATCTGCGTTAGAATGGGTATTGTAAATTGCGCTTAAATGCCATTGGTGCGCGTCCAGTATTTGCCGGATTTTTCGCCCAGCGTCTTTGTCATTTCCGCTGTCAATTAAGCATACGTCGGTGTCGTTTAATTTGAAAAGTCCTATTTTTGCAGGGCTTTCAGTTTGTACCGATTCTCATACCGCGTGAAATCCTTTTTATATAGTTTAACAATCTTTTCGTGTACCCGAGCAATCTTATTCAAGTCATTGGACTCTATTCTACAAGGAACTTAATTCTTGTATCACAATATCCTTAAACTTCTGTATCTCGTCAAAGAAAATGATTGTCTTTCCAATCTGCCTTGCGCCTGTCAGAAGAAAAGCATCCTTTCCTTCTGCAACCCACTCATTAACCACCGTTTCCATATGTGTTTAAAGATGAATATGTATACAAAAAACAGAGGATTATCATATATAATCGATAACCCTCAGATACTTGAACAACTATACTAATTCACCTTTATCTCATTTTTTCTTATTGATATTCAATTCTTCCGATATTTCCGGCTTCATGTTTATAACCGGAAATTTTCAGAATATACTATGCTTTTATTCCGCATATACTTCAATTTCAGATATACATCCTTCATCCCATGCGGTATTAGTGCCTCTATTAACATTTTTAATTGTTATGGTTATATCGGAGGCGCTGCAGGGTTTTGACAATTCTACCCATTGTTCCTTTTTCTCATCAGAGAAAGACACAGGCTGACTATATCCGCCTATTGAGATTTCAAGTTCTATTGGTCGATTATTTCCCCAAAAACGGTCATCATCTCTCCAATTTCCCAATTTCAACCCAATATATTTCACATTATACTGCATATTAAACCTGCCGCAGATCCACTCTCCAATTCCGGAACCACTTGCATTTTCCTGCCATGATGTAGCCTCTATTCCGTCAAAGGCAGCCAATGCACTATTATCATATCCGGCCTGATAGTATTCAGACGAAGCGCCTGCGCTTTCAATACCGACCTTTGTATAATTAGTCAAATCCGGAGTCTGTCCCAAAACAGACATAGACAATTCTACAGTTTCTTCCTCTTCTGCCGTCTCTTTTTCCGGTTCCCCAGCATCTTCTGCATCAGATCCTGATTCCACTGCTTCTTTTTGTACTTCTGTATCCTGTGCTTCTGTATCTTGTGCTTCTGCAGCCTTATCTCCACTGTTTACATTCGGCCATATAAAAAATATGACGCATAACAGCACAGCTACAACAATTAGTCCGAGAATAAGCGGAAGTATTGGCTTTTTCTTCGGAACCGGCTTCTGTTCCACTTCCAGCGGCGTTATATTCTCCATAGGCATTCCGCATTCCGCGCAAAACATAGCATCCTCATCATTTTTTGCCCCACAGTTACTGCAATACATATGCTCCTCCTACACATTCATTTTCTTCAGTACCACTAATACTGCCAGCATCAGTACAATACCAACCGGAAGTGCAATGAACGCAGTCTGCACAAATCCTGCCACCAGATAGGTTACAAAGGATACTGCCGCTACAGTTATGGCATATGGAAGCTGTGTTGACACATGGTTCACGTGATTACACTGTGCACCTGCCGACGCCATAATCGTAGTATCGGAAATCGGTGAGCAATGGTCGCCGCATACAGCACCTGCCATACATGCAGAGATAGAAATGATCATCATCGTCTCGTTGGTTCCTGCAAATACCGCAACTACAATTGGAATCAGAATACCAAAGGTTCCCCATGAGGTTCCTGTGGCAAATGCCAAAAAGCATCCTACCAGGAAGATAATTGCCGGCAGGAAGTTCACAAGTCCGCCAGCGGCATGTTCCATAGCTCCTGCCACAAAATCAGCCGCACCGAGACTGTCTGTCATAGCCTTCAGTGTCCACGCCAGCGTCAGGATCAGGATCGCCGGTACCATGGCCTTAAATCCATCCGGCACACAGGACATACATTCATTAAACTTCAATACTCTGCGGATCAGATAGAACACAATGGTAATTACAAACGCGAAAAAGCTTCCTACAGCAAGACCAACCGATGCATCGCTGTTAGAGAATGCAGCAATAAAGCCTTCTCCATCAAAGAAACCACCCGTCCAGATCATACCGATTACACAGCTAATAATCAATGCAATGATCGGGAATACCAGATCAATTACCTTGCCCTTACTGCTTATTACTTCGTCCTCTGCGTTGGCATACGGTCTGTCAGGTGTGGTATAAATATCGCCTTTTTCCACCGCATTCTTCTCATGAGTCTTCATCGGACCGTAATCCACCTTCAGGAATACAATTCCAAGCATCATTACGATAGTCAGCAAGGCATAGAAATTATATGGAATCGCACGCACAAAAATGGACAGGCCATCCTCGCCTTCTACAAAACCAGTTACCGCCGCTGCCCAGGAAGAGATTGGCGCGATAATGCAGACCGGAGCAGCTGTCGCATCGATCAGATAAGACAGCTTTGCACGGGAAATGTTGTGCTTATCTGTTACCGGACGCATAACGCTTCCTACCGTCAGACAGTTAAAATAGTCATCAATAAAAATCAACACGCCAAGCACGATGGTTGCAAGCTGCGCACCCGCACGGCTCTTAATATGAATCTCTGCCCAACGTCCGAAAGCCGCGGAACCACCGGCCTTATTCATCAGACATACCATAATGCCAAGCACAACCAGGAACACCAGAATACCTACATTATAGCTGTCAGACAGCACTCCGATAATACCATCCTGGAATACATGTGTAATCGTAGTCTCAAAAGTAAATCCGGAATAAAACAGACCTCCGATCAGAATACCCACAAACAGAGAACTGTATACCTCTTTTGTAATTAATGCCAGCACGATTGCCACCACCGGCGGTATCAATGCCCAGAATGTTGCATACATGGACGGCACATATTCTTCTGCTTCTTCCGCTGCAAAAGCAATCACCGGACAGCATATAACCATCAGCATAACCGACGAGACAGCCCATGCAAGTTTTCTCTTTACGTTTCTCATAAAATCCCTCTTTCCTCTCTATAATGTAAAAATAGTTTGCACATAGGTGCAGACTCCGCAAGCGGACGAACTGCATTGCAGTATCTTCATATCCGCGAGCTGCGCATCGCTGCACAAAGTGCATTTTATGTCAGCAGAATTACAAAAGAATTTCCCGTGACATAAAACAAGTCATGAACAACGCCCTTGGAAGCGATATTCATGACTCGTATTCTCGTAACACAGATTATGCTCTATTGTCATCTGATAGCGCTCCACTTCATCGTGACAGTACGCAGCATATTCTGCTACATCCCAGACCAATCCTCTGGCAGAAGATTCATCTTCGGCAGTTTCCCCTTTTTCACACAGCAGTCTGCCGGACTATCACTGTATGATACTGATGAAAACCGCGCCTCTATCAAGCTATTATTCACATAGTACAGTTTTACCATTTTTACAAACAAATGTCAACTATTAAGTATTTCCATTTCCTGACTGCTTTTGATTTCGATTTACACGCAGAACCAGACTAATACCAAAAGGATTTACCACAATTCCCGTGGCCTCTTTTGCAATGTGCTTTAAAAACTCAGCCTCGGTCACTACAGAAGTCTTCAGCTGCTTTCCTGCATTTGCATGCTGAAATTTCACAAATTCCTGCATATCCGTAAAGATCGGCTGAAGACTTCCGCTATCTTTTATCCTAAGAAGCGGCGTGCCGCCGTCCTCCGCTCTTGCAGCGAGATAATAGCCCTCCCGGTAATGTATCATCATCTCTTCCTGAAGCTCTTTCAGCTCCTCTGCACACTGATCTGCGCGCTGTCCTCTCGCCATCTGCGTAAAATAGATAGCTGTTAAATGAAATTCCGGATTTTCTACACGAAATTTCACTTTTTCTCCTTTCTTTACCCGTTCTCCAATCTCTGCAGAAAATCTTGGAATCCCCGGTCTTGTAATCACCAAATCAAGATCAAGCAGATATTGTCTGTCCGTATCTTTATTCAGCAAAACTGCATTAACTCCCATAGAAAACAGGCTGGAAAAAAAAGCCAGCCTCTGCTTCAGAGGAATCGTCATCATTCGAACCGGGCAGCCTGACTCTCTAAGAACTTCTGCAGCATGCTTTGCCTCCTTCTCATTGTCAAACACCAGGATTTCATCATCGCAGGTTTCCTCATCACATTCAACATAAGGAAGTCTTGTGCTGTCAGAAACCAGAGTGCAAAGTGTCTCTGTCTCACGCAGAATCCTGAGCGCCATCCCGTTCTTTTCAGCTGAAGCAGCAACAAGCTTTCCCTCTTCCGGTTTGCTAATAATCATTTTAAATCATCCTTTCTTTTTATAATACAATTGCAGATACAAGCGGTATGGTAACGACGGAAAGAAGTGTCGTAATCGCCACTCCCTTAGAAGCCAGCTCTACATTACGATCATATTGCTGGGCCAGCATCACCGACATGCTCGCCACCGGTGTAGCCAGCATGATCATACATACTGCCACCAACAGCTCATTACTAACAAACTGCCTGATAATCAAAGTTCCAATTATTGGTATGATTAACAGCTTCACCGCTGCATACACGAGTAATTTTACATCCAGAAACAGCTCCTTTAAGCTGATTGCAGATAGAGAAATTCCGATTACCATCATGCTGAGAGGCGCTGTGAGTCCGCTTAGTCCGCTGACTGTTGTCTTTACGAACTGGGGAACCGGTACCGATGCCAGATACAGTACCACCGCAATCAGACAGGCCACTACCCCTACATTCAGAATCTTCCTCCACTGAAATCCTTCCCCCGTGCTATCCTCACCACGCACCATAGCAATTCCATAGGTATAGATCAGCACATTAAAAGGCAGTGTAAATATCGCCGCATACAAAAGAGCTTCATTTCCATACACGGCGGCGATAACCGGAAATCCCATAAATCCTATATTATTAAAAGTTGTCATCAACTTGTATATCCCTTTTTCATGTTCAGATGCCCGAAATACAATTGGCGCAAGCTGTGCCAGGACGAGAAGAATCACATACATAATCACTGCGATAACTGCCGTATTCACAAGCTCTCTGCCGGTCGCCCTGCCATCTCCGCCAACTGCCGAATTAATTACCATTCCCGGATTGGCAACATTTACAACGATCCAGGACAGGACCTTACTTGCTCTGCTGTCCAGTACGCCTTTCCTGCTTCCATAATATCCCAGCACCATATAAAAAAATAGCACAATCATCTGCTGTAAAAGTAACATGTTAAAACCTCTTAATAAAGAATATCCTTAGTCATAAAAACCCGCCGGCTTTCGCCAGCGGGCTTTCAATCAACTCATTATATGAACATCACTGTTCTTAATTCTCTGCTCCGTACAGAGTAACAAGCTTCTTCAGATACTCGTATCTTTCCTTAGCTTCCTTCTCATTCTGAGCAAACATAACTTCTGCTTTCTCTGGGTTGAATCTTGCAAGAGCGTTGTAACGAACCTCTCCATTCAGGAAGTCTTTGTATCCTTCCATCTTAGGCTCTTTGCTGTCAAGTGTGAACTTACCGCCCTCTGCTGCAGGATTGAATCTGAAGTTGTTCCAGTATCCACATTCTACTGCTAACTGCTCCTCAGTCTGAGCCTTGCTCATACCCTTCTTAATACCATGGTTGATACATGGAGCGTAAGCAATGATGAGTGATGGTCCCGGATATGCCTCTGCCTCAGCAATAGCCTTAACTGTCTGGTTAAAGTCAGCACCCATAGCGATCTGTGCAACATATACATAACCGTAACTCATTGCAATACCTGCAAGGTCTTTCTTCTTAGTCTCCTTACCACCTGCTGCGAACTGAGCGATAGCGCCTGTCTTAGTAGCTTTAGAAGACTGTCCGCCTGTATTAGAGTAAACCTCTGTATCGAATACCATTACGTTGATATCCTTACCGCTTGCAAGTACATGGTCAACGCCGCCGAATCCAATATCATAAGCCCATCCGTCACCACCGAAGATCCACTGTGACTTCTTAGCGAGGAAATCTTTATTCTTAACGATGTCCTGGCAAACTTCACAATCGCAGCCCTCTAATGCAGCAACAAGCCTGTCTGTAGCTGTTCCGTTTGTAGCTCCGCATCCATAGGTGTCAAGCCACTCAGCACATGCAGCCTTTACTTCCTCAGAAGCTTCTTCAGAAGCAGCTACCTGCTCAACTTTAGCCTTCAGACCTTCTCTCAGAGCCTTCTGAGCTAACAGCATACCATAACCAAACTCAGCATTATCCTCGAACAGTGAGTTAGACCAAGCCGGTCCCTTGCCTTCCGGAGTTACTGTGTAAGGTGTAGACGGTGAAGAGTTACCCCAGATAGAAGAACATCCTGTTGCATTAGCAATGTACATTCTGTCTCCGAACAACTGTGTAATTAACTTAGCATAAGGTGTCTCACCACATCCTGCACAAGCGCCTGAGAACTCTAAGAGCGGCTGTTTGAACTGACTTCCCTTAACGGTGTTCTCTTTAAATTTAGCGACAACTTCTGGCTTAACCGGAATCTCTCTTCCGAAATCAAAGTAAACCTGTGAACCTGCATTCGCCTCCATGTTCTCCATTACAAGAGCCTTTGCACCCTTCTTGCCAGGACAAACATTTGCACAAGAACCACAGCCTGTACAATCGTAAGCAGAAACAGTCATTGTAAATTTCATGCCAGGCATACCGATCATATTGATGGTCTTAAGTCCTTCCGGAGCATTCGCAGCCTCTTCCTCTGTCAGAGCTACCGGACGGATAACTGCATGAGGACACACATATGCACAGCGGTTACACTGGATACAGTTCTCTTCCTTCCATACTGGAATATCTACTGCGATACCACGCTTCTCATATGCTGAAGAACCAGATGGAGTAGTACCATCTACATAATCAACAAATGCAGATACCGGAAGTGTATTACCTTCCTGAGCATTAACCTTAGCCTGAATATTCTTAACAAATGCAACAACGTCTTCTCTTCCACCCTTAACTTCCGGTGTGAACAGACCTTCGTCCTCGCAATCCTTCCAGCTTTCCGGAACCTCTACTGCAACTACCTGCTTAGCGCCAGCGTCGATAGCATCGTAGTTCATCTGTACGATCTTATCACCCTTCTTGCCGTAAGTAGCTTTCGCAGCCTTCTTCATCAGGTCAATTGCCTCTTCCTCAGGAATAATAGCAGCCAGTTTAAAGAATGCAGATTGAAGAACAGTATTGATACGTCCGCCAAGTCCGATTTCCTTACCGATCTTAATACCATCGATTGTGTAAAGCTTAATGTCATGATTAGCAATAAATGCCTTAACCTGTCCCGGAAGATGTTTCTCAAGACCTTCCATATCCCATGGACAGTTCAAAAGGAATGTTCCGCCGTCTACCAGCTCCTGAACCATATTGTACTTGTCCACATAAGATGGATTATGGCAGGCAACAAAGTTTGCTTTATGAATCAGATATGTGGACTTAATCGGACTCTTACCGAAACGCAGGTGAGACATTGTAACACCGCCTGATTTCTTGGAGTCATAGTCAAAATATGCCTGAGCATACATATCTGTGTTATCACCGATAATCTTGATAGAGTTCTTGTTAGCACCAACAGTACCGTCTGCTCCAAGTCCCCAGAACTTGCAGTTGATAGTTCCTTCCGGAGTAGTAACCAGAGGAGCTCCAACCTCAAGAGAAAGACCTGTAACGTCATCTACGATACCAATTGTGAATACCTTTTTCTCTGTATTCTCATATACTGCAACGATCTGTGCAGGTGTTGTATCCTTAGAACCCAATCCGTAACGTCCGGAGAGAACCGGAACTGCATCGAACTTAGAGCCCTTAAGTGCTGCAACAACATCCAGGTATAATGGCTCGCCAAGTGCGCCTGGCTCTTTTGTTCTGTCTAATACTGTAATTGTCTTAACTGTCTCAGGAATTGCATCAATCAGAGCTGCAGCGCTGAATGGTCTGTAAAGACGAACCTTAACAACACCAACCTTCTGGCCTGCTGCTGTAAGGTAATCAATGGTCTCATCGATGGTGTCACATACAGAACCCATAGCGATGATAATTCTCTCTGCATCCTCTGCTCCATAGTAATTGAACAGTTTGTAATTTGTACCAATCTTAGCATTAACCTTGTCCATGTACTCCTGTACGATAGCCGGCATAGCATCGTAGTATGGGTTACATGCCTCTCTTGCCTGGAAGAAGATGTCCGGATTCTGTGCGGAACCTCTCTGGCAAGGATGATTCGGATTCAGCGCGTGCTTTCTGAAAGCTTCAATTGCGTCCATATCAACCAGATCCTTCAGATCCTCATAATCCCATGTCTCGATCTTCTGAATCTCGTGGGATGTACGGAAACCATCAAAGAAGTTGATAAATGGAATACGTCCCTTGATCGCTGCACAGTGAGCAACCGGTGTCAGGTCCATAACCTCCTGTACACTGGATTCACACAGCATAGCGCATCCGGTCTGCCGACAGGCATACACGTCTGAGTGATCTCCGAAAATGGATAATGCATGGCTTGCAAGTGCACGTGCAGATACGTTGAACACGCCTGGAAGCTGCTCGCCTGCGATTTTATAAAGGTTTGGAATCATAAGAAGCAAACCCTGAGATGCTGTATAAGTAGTAGTCAGAGCACCTGCTGCCAGTGAGCCGTGAACAGTACCTGCTGCTCCTGCCTCTGACTGCATCTCTGTAACCTGTACTTCCTGTCCAAAGATGTTCTTTCTGCCCTGGGTTGCCCATTCATCTGTAGCTTCTGCCATAACAGATGAAGGTGTAATCGGGTAAATCGCTGCGACATCAGTATATGCATAGGAAGCATGAGCCGCTGCATGATTACCATCCATGGTCTTCATTTTTCTTGCCATTTTTATTGTTCCTCCTTAAATTTGAAAATACTAACAGTTTGCGCCTTTGCACAAAGTGCATTTTTCACGTATGTAATTATTATAGTCCCTGCTTTTTGAAAAGTCCAGTGCTTCGCTGTTAATATTTTGTTCCTTTTCCCATACATTATCGTGCAAACAAAAAAGACAGATTACGAATCTGCCTTTTCATAATAACGTTTACTATTCCTCTGACGCCGGCTGTGCCTCTTCCTGCACACGTTTCCTATGCCTGTGCATAGTCCGTCTCCTCAACATAGTCTTCCGTACCTTCACAATCAGAACCACAGAACCTGCCGTCAGCAGAAATGCCAGCACTCTCGATACCGGCCATCCAATTCCCGGAAGCAAAAGCTGATCGGTACGGAGTCCCTCAATCCAGAATCTTCCAAAGCCATAGCCTGCAAGGTACACCAAAAAGATTTCTCCTTTGAACATCTGTCTTCTGTGATAAAACAGCAGAAGCGCCAGCACCAGCAGACACCAGACAGATTCATACAGGAAAGTGGGATGAACCTGAATATAGCCGACGCCGTCTATCATCTCCAGATGATCCCGCATCTGCTGTGTCACATCGGAGCTTCTCACTGCATCAATCGGAATCCGCATTGCAAACAGACCATTGGTATATTCTCCAAACGCCTCTCTGTTGAAGAAATTGCCCCAGCGGCCGATCGCCTGTCCCAGCACCAATCCCAGGCAGGCTGTATCAAGAAGCCTTCCCGGAGCAAGGTTCCTCTTCCTTGCAAATACGAACACCGTGATTACCGCGCCGATCACGCCGCCGTAAATGGCAAGTCCTCCCTGACGGATATTGAAAATGCTGAGCAGATCATTCTTATACATATCCCAGGAGAATATTACGTAGTAGATACGTGCACCGATAATGCCGAATATCACTCCGTAAATCGCCAGATCCACATAGGTCTCCGGATTCTGTTTTGTCCTCTTTGCCTGAAGCATTGCTATCAAAATACCTGCCAGAATCCCGACCCCGATGATCATCCCGTAAAACGCAATGTCAAATCCAAAAACAGAAAATGCTTTTCCAACATTATCAAGATGAATCCCCAGATTCGGGAAATCAATTGTCTTATGCATATCTTCTTCCTTTCCGTATCTTTATACATTAAAGCGGAAGAGCATGATGTCACCGTCCTGAACCACATAATCTTTGCCTTCCAGACGGACAAGTCCCTTTTCTTTTGCCGCATTGTGAGATCCACAGGCCATCAGATCGTCATAGGCTACAACTTCAGCCCGGATAAATCCCCGTTCAAAATCCGTATGGATCTTACCGGCAGCCTGAGGCGCCTTCGTTCCCCTTGTAATGGTCCATGCCCGAACCTCCGGTTCTCCCGCTGTCAGATAACTGATGAGTCCAAGAAGACTATAGCTTGCCTTGATCAGTTTTTCAAGGCCAGACTCCACAAGTCCCAAATCTTCCAAAAACATCTTCTTCTCATCCTCATCAAGCTCTGCAATCTCCTGCTCAATCTGCGCGCATACCACAAACACCTCACAGTGCTCCGCCTTCGCATACTCACGTACCGCCTGCACACCTGCATTCTGCGCACCATCATCCGGGAGATCATCCTCCGTAACATTCGCCGCAAAAATCACCGGTTTTCCCGTCAGAAGGTTATAGCTCTTAAACAGCTGCTCTTCATCTTCGTCTTCAAAGCCGCTGAAATTCTTGGCAAGCTTTCCTTCCTCAAGATGCTCTTTGATTCTTTCCAGAAGCTTCAGCTCCTTGGCTGCCGCCTTGTCATTTCTGGCGGACCTGACCGTCTTGGCGATCCGCCGCTCCAAAACCTCAAGATCAGAGAAAATCAGCTCCAGATTAATGGTTTCCACATCACGCATGGGATCAATGCTTCCGTCTACATGAATAATATTGCTGTCCTCAAAGCAGCGCACCACATGGACAATCGCGTCCACCTCTCGGATATTCGCAAGGAACTGGTTTCCAAGGCCCTCTCCCTTTGACGCACCCTTTACAAGACCGGCAATATCCACAAATTCAATTGCTGCCGGAATAATCTTTTTCGTATGATACATCTCACCGAGAACATTTAAACGCTCATCCGGCACCGTAACCACTCCCACATTGGGATCGATGGTACAGAACGGATAATTCGCCGATTCTGCTCCCGCCTTTGTCAATGAATTAAATAACGTACTTTTGCCTACATTCGGCAATCCAACGATTCCGAGTTTCATTCTTATCCTTCCCTCCATAAAAGCTCTTCTCACTTAAAGGAAGAGCCCTGATACAGCAATATCATACTATACAAAAGTTCAAAAGTCCACCTTCCATTTCCAAAGTTTTCTGAAGTCATTCCAAATTTAAATAATAGAATATATTTATTTAGGTACCTTGATTTTTAATGTAATTCCTATTATAATAAAAGAAAAACGTATAGGAGGACATTTATGAACAACTTTAATTATTGGGCGCCTACAAAAGTTATTTTCGGCAAAGATGCCGAGCTGGAAGTCGGCAGGGAAATTGCATCCCGCGGCGGTCACAAGGTTTTGGTTCACTACGGCGACACATTTCTTCAGGAAAACGGTATCTTAGATAAGGTACATAAAAGTTTAATGGATGCAGGACTTGAATATCTCGATCTGGATGGAGTGGTACCAAACCCACGATTAAGTCTTGCAAGAAAAGGTATTGAATTATGCAAAAAGGAAGGCGTCGACTTCATTCTGCCAATTGGAGGCGGAAATGCAACGGACTCCGCCAAATGTATTGCGTACGGCATTGCAAATGATGATTTCGACGTAAAAGACCTTATCCTGCAGAAAATTCCTGCCGACAAGGTAAAAAT
>JAUNGJ010000024.1:0-10031 GCA_030524585.1 Eubacteriales bacterium
CCTGCGACCTCACGGCCCCCAGCCGTGCGCTCTAACCAAACTGAGCCATACCCCGTCACATCTCTTATATTATATGCACATTTTGTCGGAGAATGCAATAAAAAAATAATTTATATTCATGTCTGTGAGAAGTAATGGCTTTATGTTATACTGGTTTTACAGTGATAAGAAGTATCGTTTCAGAAAGAATTGATTGCGAAAGATAAAGGTGCTGGCTATGAAGCGAAAAACATCTATTATAAAAGCATATCGGCGGAAATGGCGGAGGCTGCCGCGGAAGGATCAGGTCTTTGTGATTAAATTTCTGACAGGCGCATTTCTGATATTAGTAGTGATAATTGTGCTTTTGTGCCTGTTGATTACCCGTATTGTACAGGGGGCGGAGGGAGGAAGGCAGGCACAGGCAGAAAGTGTGCCGCAGGAAATTGCTCCGGCTGTTTATAATCATGCGCTGATAAAAGTGCAGGATGTTATTATAAGAGAAAATAATTCGGAGAATGCAGAGAACACGGATGAATTACCGGACAGTGAAGAAGCGAATCTTCTCGCCAGGCTGGTATATGCCGAGGCGGGAAATGACTCCGATGAAACGCAGATTGCGGTTGCGTCAGTAATCTTGAATCGGGTAGCAAGCGACAGCTACCCGAATACGATTATAGATGTAATCTATCAGGAGGGGCAGTATCCTTCTGTCACAAGCGGAGCAATTGACCAGGAACCGGATGAACGGGCGAAAAAGAATGCGCTGTATGTATATCAGAATGGCAGCCAGATTCCTTCGAATGTGCTCTATCAATCCGGAGCAATTCAGGGCAGCGGTCTATGGGCGCAGCTTGATGGAGAATACTTTTGTTATGAATAAGAGAACAGAAGTATATATTATGTTAGGTTATCAATTATTTCGGACACCTTCAGTGCGCGTTGGATGATATATACAAATTCTGGCGAGATATTGGCGGTTTCGCCCGGCTGAAATGGAATGCCGTCCAGAAACGCATTGGAAAGCTGATAGATATAGTATTCATCATCGGTCTGTTCCTTTGCGAGGGCGTCACCGTTGATGCGCATTTCCGTTGTGTCTGTTTCCTTTCCCAGACTCATCATTGTTAGTATTTCGAGCATAACGCGGAAATGCTCTTCATCCCACGCAGAGAGATACATGCATTTACAAAGCCCTTTGGAGAGAAATGGGGAGTCTTTATAGCAGTCTAACAATTCTTTAAAACGGGTTTTGTGCCAGGAATTTTCAAACATATTTTCTTCTGCCAGTGTAAAAAAGCATTTTTCTTTCCAATTCATGGTGTTTTCTCCTTAGTATTAATTAAATCTCTTAAGCAAAAATTATATCATGTGGGAAATAAATATGTCCAGACTATTAGAGCATTCAGAGAAAAAACGCCAGGGACTTTTAAAAATGAATGTAATGAATGATGTTTACAGAAAATGTACTGAAACAGGTTTGGAAATGTGATATACTGAATTTATAATAGTGAAATAATAACGGAGGTTCGTGAGTTGATATATTAATTGAAAGGAGAACCTATTATGAAAGTGATTGTGATTGGACCGAAGGGCAAGATGGGGAGATTGATTACACAGATTGCTGCGTCAAGAGAGGACATGGAGCTTGTGGCAGGAGTTGCTCCAAAAGGAAGGGATTATATTGGCACAGATCTGGGAGCGGCAGCATTGGTAGGACGGGATTTGGGAGTGCCGGTCGTAGATGACCTGGAGTCGGTGATTGAGGACTGCGATGTGATCATTGATTTTTCTACGAAGGAGAATGCGATGGCAGTACTTGACCTGGCAGTAACATATAAAAAGGGCCTGGTGTGCGGAACTACCGGTTTTTCACCGGAGGAGTTCAACAGATTTAAGGAGGCTTCGACGGAGATTCCGATGCTCTATGCGGCGAATACGTCCAAGCTTGTGAATGTGATGAACAGGCTTCTGGAGCTTGTGGCTTCGGCGGTTGGCGATGAGGCGGATATTGAGATACTGGAGATGCATGACCAGTGGAAGAAGGATGCGCCAAGTGGTACTTCAAAAGAGATGGGAGAGATCATGGCTCATGCCATGGGAAAAGAATTGAAAGATATTGCTGTTTATGGAAGAGAAGGAGAGTGTCCAAGGGAGAAGGGAACGATTGGATATCATTCTCTGCGTGCCGGTAATATTCCGAGCAGTCACAGCGTGTATTTTGGATTTATGGGTGAGAGACTCGAGATTACGCATCATTCTTATAACTGGGAGTGCTTTGCGAGAGGAGCCTGCGACTGTGCGGCGTATCTGGCAGATAAGGGGCCGGGCTTTTACACGATTCAGGATGTGCTTCACCTTTAATATGCAGAAAGGTGGACCCAGGATGTGAGCGGAACTTTAGAAAAAAATAATAGAGCGGACGCTTGCATTTCGAAATGACAGATACTATAATTGCAATATCTTACATCAGGTAATGATAATGACAGACTATAATATTGATGATATAAGGAGACGGACGGATGAAGAAAAGAGTAGTAGTGGCATTGGGACACAGGGCGCTTGGAACTACACTTCCGGAGCAGAAGGAGGCGGTTGGCCGCTCTGCAAAGGTTATTGCTGATCTGATCGAGGATGGGTACCAGGTGGCGATCACACACAGTAACGCACCGCAGGTGGGAATGATTCACACTGCGCTGAACGAATTTGGAAAGGTGCATCAGGAATATACGGCTGCGCCGATGTCTGTGTGTTCTGCTATGAGTCAGGGATACATCGGATACGATCTTCAGAACGCTATCCGTGCAGAGCTTTTGGAAAGAGGGATCTTCCGCACGGTCAGCACGGTGCTGACACAGGTAACCGTAGACCCGTATGATGAGGCGTTCTATACACCGACCAAGGTACTGGGAAGATATATGTCTGCCGAGGATGCGGTCAGTGAACGAAAGAAAGGCAATTATGTAGTCGAGGAGCCGGGCAGAGGCTTCCGCCGTGTGGTATCCGCTCCGAATCCGGTAAGTATTGTAGAGATAGAGGCTATCAGGGCACTGATTAATGCAGATCAGGTTGTAATCGCCTGCGGAGGCGGCGGTATTCCGGTGATGCAGCAGGGCAACCGTCTGAAAGGCGCCAGCGCTGTGATAGAAAAGGATTTGGCAGCAGGAAAGCTGGCGGAGGAGATTGACGCAGATAAGCTGATCATTCTTACAAGTGTAGAGAAGGTAGGAATTAATCGGGGCAAGGAGAATGAGGAAGAGCTTGGCGCTATTACGGTTGAAGAGGCAAAGCAGTACATGGAGGAAGGGCATTTCGGCGTGTACAATATGCTTCCTAAGTTCCGTGCTTCTGTGGAGTTCATTGAGAAAAGAGAGGGAAGAGAAGCAATTATTACCTCTTATGATAAATTGATGGATGGACTGAAGGGAAAGACCGGAACCATCATTCAGTAAAAAGGCAGAAACAGAAATTCATATTGAACGTTAACCGCTCAGTAAGTATATATTACTAGTAGAGGTGATGATATGCGACTATGTGAATTTCAGAAAAAGGAAGTCATTAATTCCTGTGACTGCAGTAAGATCGGGTATGTGACGGATATTATATTTGATGAGTGCAAGGGCTGTATAGAGGCTATTATAGTTCCAAAGGGAGGACGATTCTGCTTCCTGTTTGGTGAGAATAATGAACTTGTGATTCCTTTCCGGTGTATTAAGAGAATTGGACCGGACATTATCCTGGTAGAGATACATGAGGACAGGAAACACTGATATGTAATGAGATTAAGAAGGGGAAGACAAAATGAAATGTCCATATTGTAACCACCTAGATACCAGAGTGATTGATTCCAGACCGGCGGAGGATGGAAGCTCCATCCGCAGAAGACGTTCCTGTGATGTATGCGGGAAGCGTTTTACTACTTATGAGAAGGTTGAGACGATTCCGCTGATCGTCATTAAGAAAGATAATAACAGAGAGCAGTATAATCGAGGAAAGATTGAGCGTGGAGTGCTTCGGGCATGTTATAAACGCCCAGTCTCCGCAGATGAGATTCAGAGAACCGTTGACCGGATTGAGACGAAGGTCTTTAGTTTGGAGGAAAAGGAGATTCCAAGTAACGTAATCGGAGAGATTGTCATGGAAGAGCTTCAGAGATTGGATGAAGTGGCCTATGTAAGATTTGCATCTGTTTACAGAGAATTTAAGGATGTGAACACGTTTATGGATGAGATTAAGAAGATTCTGGATCGCTAGGAAAAGATAAGATTTCGTGGGACGAACGGAGAATGGTATGAGAACTTATAAGATGACAATTTCCTATGATGGCAGCAGATACCAGGGATGGCAGAGGCAGGCAACCACAGATAATACCATACAGCATATTCTGGAATGGACACTTGGGCGCATGGTGGGATACCGGGTACAGGTTGACGGTTCCGGAAGAACTGACAGCGGTGTACATGCCAGAGGGCAGGTGGCCAGTGTAAAGCTGTCGAAGCTGTATGATGTGGAGGATTTGAAGGATGCGCTGAACCGCTCTCTTCCTGAGGATATCCGGATTATCCGGGTCGAGCTTGCCAGAAATGGGTTTCACGCCAGAAAAAGTGCCAAGGGTAAGAAATATGAATATTATATCGACTGCCGTGAGAAGCCGGATGTGTTTTCCAGGAGATACTGCTATCACTATCCGGTACAGCTGGATATAGAGGCTATGAGGGATGCGGCAGAGTATCTGATTGGGACGAAGGATTTCAGCAGCTTTACGGACAATAAAGAGACAAAGGATACGATTCGCAGAATTTACAGTATTAAGATTGTGAGAGCCGGAGAGAAGGTGCGCATCACCTATTATGGCTCCGGATTTCTGTATCATATGGTACGTATTCTTACGGGTACGCTGATTGAAGTGGGAGCCGGCAAGCGTGATGGCGAGAAGCTTCCGGTTGTGATTGAGGCGAAGGACAGAAGCATGGCAGGGTTCCTTGCACCATCAAGAGGATTATTTTTGAGAAAAGTATATTATTAAAATGTTTGAAGCGGCTTCTCCAATGGGGAAGCGCTTCTGTATAAAAGGGAAAATGGAGGATAAGGCATGAAATTTGTTTCGTGGAATGTAAATGGAATCCGCGCCTGCGTGCAGAAAGGATTCATGGATGTATTTCAGGGGCTGGATGCGGATATATTCTGTATACAGGAAAGTAAGATGCAGGCCGGACAGCTTACGCTTGACACGCCGGGATACTATCAGTACTGGAATTATGCAGTGAAAAAGGGATATTCCGGAACTGCAGTTTTTACGAAAACGGAGCCGATCAGTGTGACATACGGCATCGGTATAGAGGAGCATGATCAGGAAGGCAGAGTCATTACTCTGGAATTTGAAGATTATTATTTTATTACTGTGTATACGCCAAATTCCCAGAATGAGCTGGCAAGACTGTCTTACAGAATGCAGTGGGAGACGGATTTCCTGGCATATTTGAAGAAGCTGGAGGAGAAGAAGCCGGTGATCTTCTGCGGAGATCTGAACGTTGCACACAGGGAGATTGACCTTAAGAATCCTAAGACCAACCGGAAGAATGCGGGCTTTACGGATGAGGAGCGAGGCAAATTTACTGAGCTTTTGGATGCAGGATTTATTGATACCTTCCGGTATTTTTATCCGGATGCAGAAGGGATTTATTCCTGGTGGTCCTACCGGTTCAGTGCCAGAGCTAAGAATGCAGGATGGCGTATTGATTATTTCTGTGTGTCTAGGTGCCTGGAGGACAGACTTGAGGGCGCCGGGATTCTGACGGATATTATGGGCTCTGACCACTGTCCGGTTGTACTGGAGCTGAAATAGGGATAGGTTTCGTTGGGAGAAAGGGTGTCATGAGAATTAAAAGGGAAGATACGGCAGCGCTGGTGGTTGATTTTCAGGAGAGGCTGGTACCTGCTGTCGCGGATCATGAAGAACTGATGGGACGCGTTAAGATACTGCTGAAAGGTCTGAAAGCTCTGGACGTACCTATGATAGTGACGCAGCAGTATACGAAAGGTCTTGGAATGTCAGTGCCGGAAATATGGGAGACAGCCGGAATCACTGAATATCAGGATAAAATTCATTTCAGCGCTTTGAGTGTCGTTGAGCCGATGATACGGGAGAAGAAGTATATTGTTGTATGTGGAATGGAAGCCCATTGCTGTGTACTGCAGACGGTGATCGATCTGGCGGCAGCGGGATATGTGCCTGTGCTGGTGACGGATTGCATTGGAAGCAGAAAGCCGCATGATCTTGAGATGGCAATCAGGCGGGCAGAGCAGGAGGGAGCTATTCTCACCACCTGTGAGGCAATTCTGTTTGAGCTTCTGGAAGTGGCAGGGACACCGCTCAGTAAAGAAATACAGAGACTTGTAAAGTAATAAATAGAGTCAGATGCAAATGATGGAGGGTATATCCGGCATAAGCTAGATATACCCTCCGTCTATTCCGATGACCTGACCGGTCATGTATTCAGGGCTGTTTGCAATCTTCCAGACAAGTTCTGCAACCTCAGCGGATGTGCCGAAGCGTCCCACAGGAATCTCTTCGGCCAGCTGCTTTTGTTCCTCCTTCGTAAGCTGACTGTTCATTACTGTATCGATGACGCCACAGGCAATGGCATTAACCGGGATGCTGCTGGGAGCGTATTCCTTTGCCAGTGCCCGCGTTAATCCGTTCATGCCGGCCTTCGCCGCAGAGTAGGCGGCCTCGCAGGAAGCGCCGGTGGTTCCCCACATGGAAGAGATATTAATGATGCGTCCGGATTTGGCAGAAACCATATCCTTCAGGGCTTCTCTGGAGCAGTAAAATACGGAGGACAGATTGCTTGCAAGTAGCGCATTCCATTCTTCATCTGTCATGTCGATGAGAAGACCGATATGGCTGATACCGGCATTGTTGACCAGAACATCCAGATGGGGACAGATGGCGCGTATTTGCTGAAATATCTGCCGAACGGCGTCCGGATTCCCTACATCGCCCGGGACCAGAGTGCAGCTTCCGCCATCCATCGTCAATATCTCATTTTGAACCTGATGGAGTTCGGCCAGTGAGCTGCGGCAGTTTAAGAAGACATGATATCCTTCGGATGCAAATTTTAATGCAGTGCTTCTGCCGATTCCGCGGGAAGCACCGGTGACAAGAATGTACTTTTTCATGGAAGACTCCTTTATAAAAATTCTATTAAATAGACATTTATGTCATTACATTATAACCCAGAATCGTTGATATTTGAATCTCTAAATGTTATTATTTACATATTGTTGAGCAGTCAACCTATATAGGTGCACAGATGGATTATTATTGAAGAAAGAGGTTGGGTTATGTTATCAAAGTTCAGTGTAAAGAAACCATACACGGTTGTGGTTGGCGTGGTGCTGATCATGATCCTTGGTGTTGTAACATTTATGAATATGACGGTGGATCTTCTGCCGAATATGAATATGCCTTATGCGATCGTTATGACTACATATGTGGGCGCAAGTCCGGAAGAGGTGGAGACGACGGTGACCAGGCCGGTGGAACAGAGCATGGCAACGGTCAGCAATATTAAGAATATACAATCTTCTTCCAGTGAGAATGCATCGATGGTTATGCTGGAATTTGATCAGACCGCCAATATGGACTCGGTTACGATTGAGATGAGGGAGAGTCTGGATCAGATTAAGAGCTACTGGCCGGATGGCGTGGGAAATCCCATGATTATGAAACTGAATCCGAGTATGATGCCGGTACTGATTGCAGGTGTCAGCGCTGACGGGGAGAATCCGGTCAGGACCAGCAAATTGATAGAAGAACAGGTGATACCGGAGATTGAGAGCCTGGAAGGTGTTGCATCAGTGACTGCGATCGGAAGTATTGAGGAGACGGTTGAAGTGACGGTGAATCCCCAGAAGGTGGAAGAGCTAAGCGATGAGGTGACCGCTGAGCTGGACCGGAAATTTGAAGAGGCAGGCGCAGCTCTCGCAGAGGCAAAGGCTCAGGTGGAAAGCGGCAAAGCGCAGCTTGAGGCAGGACAGAATGAAGCGGCGTCCCAGCTCGGGCAGGCGGAAGCTGAGATGTCCAAGAAGGCGGAGGAGTTAAAGCAGGCGCAGCTTGAAATTACGGAGAAGATGGCGGAGCTGAATGTGGGTGAGGCTACGCTGAATCAGAGTCTGGCAGTGGTACAGACACAGAAGGCGGCGGCTCAGACCAAGCTTCAGAACTTAGAGGGAATTAAGGCAAATGAACAGCAGATCAGGCAGGCGTATGAAGAGCTTCTTCAGGTACAGAATCCAAGCGAAGAACAGCTGACGCAGCTTGCACAGCTTGCCGGCCAGATCGCATTACTGGACAATTATGACACGACGAAACAGCTGCTGGAAAAAGGAATTGCCGAGATAACAGCTCAGGAACAGCCGCTTTTGGAACAACAGCAGCAGATTGCAGCGGGAAGAACCCAGCTTGAGACCATTCAGAAGCAGCTGAATGCAGGAGCGCTTACTCTGGCAGAGGCCAGAGGGCAGATGGCTTCGGCACAGATTCAGGCTGCTGTCGGATTGAGTTCCGGCAGTGCCCAGCTTGCGGTGGGAGAATCAGCCATTGCCCAGCAGGAAGCGCAGATGGAAGAGGCTAAGAATGAAGCCTATGCCAGTACGGATATGGGAAGTGTCCTGAATGTAGAGATGGTACAGACGCTTCTGTCTGCACAGAACTTTGCTATGCCGGCAGGCTATGTAAATGAGGATGGAATCGATTATCTGGTGCGTGTGGGAGATAAATTCAGGAGTATCGATGAGATCAGGGATCTTGTGCTGCTTGACACGGAAGGGGTAGGAACGGTTAAGCTGTTTGATGTGGCGGATGTACAGCTGGTGAACAATGAAGATGAGACCTATGCGAAGCTCAACGGGGAGACGGCAATGATGCTCAGTATCCAGAAGCAGACAGGATATTCCACCGGGGATGTCAGTGACCGGGTACTTGAGAAGCTGGATGAACTGAGTGACGATGAAGAAATCGGAGTTAAGACCGTTACGCTGATGGATCAGGGAGTTTATATTGATCTGGTTGTTGACTCTGTGCTTCAGAATCTTTTGTATGGAGCAGTACTTGCGATTCTTGTTTTACTGATATTTTTGCGCAGCTTTAAATCGACACTGATCATTGCCTGCTCAATTCCGATCAGTATTATGACCGCGCTGGTGGTCATGTATTTTACAGGCATCACATTAAACATTATATCCCTGTCCGGATTGGCGCTCGGTGTCGGCATGCTGGTAGACAACTCCATTGTTGTGATTGAGAATATTTATCGAATGAGGAATGAAGAGGGGGCATCGGCAAAGGAAGCTGCGATACAGGGGGCAAAGCAGGTGGCCGGAGCGATTGCAGCGTCTACACTGACAACCATCTGCGTATTTGCGCCGATCGTATTTACAAAGGGAATTACCAGACAGCTGTTTGTGGATATGGGACTTACGATCGCGTATTCACTGCTGGCCAGTCTTCTGGTTGCCCTTACCGTAGTGCCGATGATGGCGTCAGGGCTTTTGAAGAAAACGGAATCGAAGGAATCTTCGTTTATGGTACGGGTAAAGGATGCCTATGGCAGGCTGATCGTGAAAGCCCTGAAGGTGAAACCGCTGGTACTGATCGGGGCGCTTGCGGTTCTGGTCGTCAGCGCCGGGCTTGCGATGTCCCGGGGAACAGAATTTATGCCCGCAATGGAGAGCACAGAGGTTGCCATGACCCTGGAGATGGAAAAGGGAAGCACCATGGAAGAAACGGCGGCAGTTGCAGATGAGCTTATGGAGCGTGTGGGTGAAATTGAAGATATTGAAGATCTGGGAGGCATGATCGGAGGTGTCAGCCTGTTAAGTACAGGAACCGATACGGATACTGCGGAATTCTATGCGATTACCAAGGAGAATCCGAAGCTGACAAATGCTGAGCTCAAAAAAGAGATTGAGAAGGTTACAGAGGATCTGGACGGAGAAGTGACCGTGAATATGTCCTCTATGGATATGAGCGCTCTTGGAAATTCGGG
>JAUNGJ010000024.1:10131-42530 GCA_030524585.1 Eubacteriales bacterium
GCGGCAGAGACTATGAGCAGAGAGGATATCCGAAGTATGACCCTTCAGGTAACCGCACAGGATGGAACGAAGAAAGAAGTAAAGCTGGCGGATATTGCAGACTTTGAGGATGCTTCCGGCCTGCAGGCAATCAGCAGAATCAATCAGAACAGGATCATGTCGGTATCGGCAGAGATTAAAGATGGTGATAACATTGGCCTTGTCAGTAATAAAGTGACCAAGGCGCTGGATAAATATGAGGTGCCGGAGGGCTATGAAATTGAGATGGCCGGGGAGGATGAGACGATTAATGAAGCCATGATAGAATTGCTGAAGATGCTGGCATTGGCGCTGGTATTTATGTATCTGATCATGGTGGCCCAGTTCCAATCTCTGAAATCGCCATTTATTATCATGTTTACCGTTCCGCTCGCATTTACCGGTGGATTTTTGGGATTGTGGCTTACTGGTTCGGCGGTCAGCGTAATCTCTATGGTTGGTTTTGTAATGCTGTCAGGTATTATTGTAAATAATGGTATTGTGTTTGTGGACTATACGAATCAGCTGATCCGAGAAGGAATGCCGCAGCAGGAGGCGCTGGCAGAAGCGGGAAGAACCAGATTAAGGCCGATTATCATGACAGCGCTTACTACAATCCTTGGTCTGTCTACGATGGCAATCGGTGTAGGAATGGGAGCCGACATGGTACAGCCAATGGCTGTGGTAACTATCGGAGGTCTTCTGTATGGAACGATACTTACCTTGTTTGTAGTGCCCTGTATTTATGATCTGTTTCACAGAAAGAACAAAAAATCTCGTGCTGCCGGGGTTGACGGAGACGAAGATTTGGTTAATAATATGGATGAAGAAATGTCAGAAGAGCTTGTGGACGCAGGAGACGAAGCCGAAGAATAAAGAGAGGTACATTAATGATAGATAAAGCTATCGAATTTGCTGCCAGAGCCCATTCGGGCCAGGTCCGTAAAGGAACCAGAAGACCGTACATTGTTCATCCAATTGAAGTTGGAGATATTGTGGCTTCTATGACGGAAGATGTGGAAGTAATCTGTGCAGCCTATCTTCATGATACGATCGAAGATTGCCCGGGAATCACAGAAGAGATTCTCGCAAGGGAATTTACACCGCGAATTGCGAAGATGGTTGCCCAGGAGAGTGAGGATAAGACCAAGACATGGATTGAACGCAAGAATCATACGGTGTGTCATATCAAGGAAGCGAACCCGGATGTACAGAAGATTGCGTTGGCGGATAAGCTGTCCAATATGCGGGATATAGACCGGGATTATCCGGTTTTCGGCGAAGAGCTGTGGAATCGTTTTCGTATGAAAGATAAGAATAAGATTGGATGGTATTACAAAGGAATCCGAAATGCGCTAAAGGATACATTTGATGGTGTGCCTGCATATGAGGAGTATTGCAGGCTGATAGCGAAGAATTTTGAAGAATAGAGAATAAAGATGATTATCAGCGCAAGCAGAAGGACAGATATTCCTGCATTGTATCCGGAGTGGTTCATGAACCGGCTGCTGGACGGTGAGGTTCTTGTCCCGAATCCGTACAACAGAAAGAAGATCAGCCGAATAGAGCTGTCGCCGGAGACGGTGGATTGCTTTGTATTCTGGACCAAGAATCCAGAGCCGATGCTTCCCTATCTGAAGATGATAGATATGCTTGGTTATCCCTATTATTTTGAGATGACTATTACAGACTACGGGAAGGATCTGGAGCCGAATTTACCGCCTACAGAGGAGACAATGGCTACCTTTATGCTTTTGAGCGAGCGCATCGGCCGGGAACGTCTGGATTGGAGATTCGACCCGATTATTCTGAGCGGGAAGTATTCGGCAGAGTATCATCTGGAAAAATTCGAGATGATGTGTGAATGGCTTCATGACTATACGGAGCGCTGTATCATCAGCTTTGTAGATAATTATAAGGGAAGTTCGTTTGTGGAACCTGAAGAAGAGGATATGGTGGAGGTGGCAGAAAAGCTGGCCGGAATTGCGGACAAATATAGACTGCCTCTGTATACCTGCGCAGAGAATATTAATCTGCGTGGATGTGGAATCCTTCCCGGAAGCTGTATTGACCGGGAGAAGATAGAGAGGATTGCGGGATATAAGCTGGATGTCAGGAAGGACAAAGGACAGCGTAAAGAGTGTGGCTGTGTGGAGAGTGTTGACATCGGCATGTACGATACCTGTATTCATGGATGTGGTTACTGCTATGCAACCGGAAGTCTGGAGAGCGCCACAAAAAAGCATCAGCAGCATGATCCCAAATCACCGATGCTGCTGGGCAATCTCCGCGGGGATGAGACTGTCACAGAGCGGAGAATGGTGCTGCAGAGAGATAATCAGATGTCAATCTTTGATTTTATATAGGGAGCGCATATGGAGAATTTAATATTTAGTTTAAATGCAACAATCCCAGTATTTCTTATGATGGTACTGGGATATATTTTTCATAAAATAGGCTGGATGGATGATGAATTTGCGGCGAAGATGAACAAGTTTGTTTTTCTTGTACCGCTGCCTCTGCTGGTATTTAATGATCTTGCAACGGTGGATTTTTCAGAAGTATGGGATATACAATTTGTCCTGTTCTGCTTTGTGGTCACTGTGATCAGCATTGGGATCGCGTCAGCAGTGTCCTGCATCTGGCGGGATAAAGCAATCAAAGGAGAATTTATCCAGGCATCCTACCGAAGCAGCGCGGCGCTACTTGGAATAGCGTTTATCCAGAATATCTATGGGACGGCAGGGATGGCGCCTTTGATGATTATTGGAAGCGTGCCGTTATACAATGTGATGGCTGTGCTGGTACTGTCGCTGTTTAAGCCTGGACAGAAGGGGCTGGATAAGGCAGTATTAAAAAAGACGCTGAAAGGAATTGTGACGAATCCGATTATTATTGGAATTGCAGCCGGGCTTGTGTGGTCGGCGTTTCGGATCCCCATGCCGCCGATTCTTCAGAAGATGGTGTCCAGTATCGGTGGCGTGGCGACTCCAATGGGGCTGATGGCAATGGGAGCCACCTTTAATTTTGGAAAGGCATTAGACAAGGCAAAACCTACTGTGACCGCAGCGGTTATCAAGCTGGTGGGGTTCTGCGCCATATTCCTGCCGATTGCGGTACAGATGGGATTCCGGCAGGAGAAGCTGGTGGCGATTCTGGTGATGCTTGGCTCGGCTACCACCGTATCCAGCTTTGTCATGGCAAAAAATATGGGACATGAAGGCGTACTGTCCTCCGGCGTGGTCATGCTGACAACATTGCTCAGCGCGTTTACGCTGACTACATGGCTGTATGTATTGAGAAGTATGGGCTTGATTTAATATTGGATAATGATATATTTCAATTGACAATCCAACAAAATCCGTCTAAAGTAAAATTATATTTTGGTTTAGACGGATTTTGCTTTGGGTAAACTATATATACTTATAAATGGGAGGGATGAGGAATGTATATAAAACGTGCAATTGAAGAAACAGTAATGAAAGTGTCAAAGATGTTTCCAGTATTGCTGGTGACAGGTCCCCGGCAGGTTGGGAAAACAACTCTTCTGCAAAAGCTGGCGGAAAATGAGAGAAGGTATGTTACTTTGGATGATCCGGACGTCCGTTATCTTGCGAAGCGCGACCCGGCGCTGTTTTTGCAGCGCTATACACCTCCTGTGCTGATTGATGAGATTCAGTATGCGACAGAACTGTTACCTTATATTAAGATGCATGCAGATACTGCGAAGCGAAAAGGAGATATTTGGATAACTGGATCACAGGCATTTCAACTAATGAAGAATGTAAGTGAAAGCCTTGTCGGACGTGTTGGAATTATTAATCTGCTTGGATTGTCTGATGCAGAAATTTATGAATATAACAGCGAACCATTTTCTACACAGCCAGAGCGTTTGTTAAAGCGGAGAAATAACGTCAAAGAAAGAGGTATGAATGAGATATTTGTAAGAATATTCAGAGGTTCTATGCCAGAACTTTACGCGGATGAAAATGTTGATTGGGAAACTTATTACAGATCTTATGTGAATACTTATCTGCAGAGAGATATTCGTGATCTTGCACAGGTTGCGGATGAGATGAGCTTTTACAATTTTATGACCGTGGTTGCGGCGCATACATCAAAGCCTGTAGTCTATGAAGAATTAGCAAATGCCGCAGATATAACGGCGCCAACCGCAAAGAAATGGTTATCTATTCTGGTATCTTCTCATATTATTGCACTGGTGCAGCCTTATTATAATAATGCATTAAAACGAGTAATCAAAATGCCGCTGATGCATATGCTTGATACCGGGCTTGCCGCTTATTTGCTGAAGTGGGGAAATCCGGAGGCGCTGGAACGGGGAGCAATGTCAGGCGCTTTCTTTGAAAGCTATGTATTTTCAGAAATATATAAAAGTTATTTGAACTCTGGAATGGAGCCGCCGATTTTTTATTATCGGGATAAAGATCAAAGAGAAATTGATCTGTTAATCTATCAAAATGGTTCTGTTTCACCGATTGAGATTAAAAAGGCAGCGTCTCCGGGAAAGACAGCGATTAAGAATTTTAAAGTTTTGGAACCGATCTTGGAGCCTGAAAAGTTTGGGAATATAAGTGAGTTGAAAGTGAATATTGAGACCGGAAATGTTATCTGCATGGCGCGGGAGTTACTTCCGCTGGATGAAAAGAATTGGTATGTTCCGGTCTGGATGATTTGAAAGAAATAAAAGAGAGCTTCTCAAAAGCGGGAAGCTCTCTTTTAAAAATTCTCATTGACAGAAATAAATCTAATTGCAGGTTGTCCAGCCGCCGTCTGTAGGAAGGACTACACCGTTGATGTATTTTGCTTCGTCTGAGCAGAGGTAAACCATTGCCCATGCGGAGTCTTCCGGCTGTCCTAGTTCCGGGAATGGAGTTACGGCCTTGAACCATCCGAGGGTTCTCTCGTTCTCGTACAGGTAAGAGGTCTTTGGGGTCCATACAAAGTTTGGCGCCAGACAGTTGAACCGGATTCCTGTAGTGGGGCTAACCTGTTTTACCATATTCAGCGTACCGTTTTTGATGGCAGCCTTGGACATTGGATAGCCCTGGAAGCCTGAGCCGTTCCATCCCAGTGCTGTGGAAGAGGTGAAGTTCAAAAAGCATCCGCGCACTTTGTTGTCTACCATGTAACGCAGCACGGTCTGGTAAGAATGAAGCAGTGCGTCCACGTTGGAATCCAGAACATTGTGCAGAGCTTCGTGGGTAATGGTATCCCAGTCGCCGGTGTTTTCTCCGACGGAGAACAGGGCGGCGCCGTTTACACAGATATCTATGGTTCCATAGTTGTCAAGGGCAGTTTTCAGAAGCTTGTCCCAGGTCTCTCGTTTAGAAGCATCACCCACGACAGCGATAGCCTCTCCGCCTTTTTCTCTGATTTCTGCGCACTTTTCCTCTACATGAGGATCGATATCATTCATAACGATCTTAGCGCCCTCCTGGCAGAAAAGCTCGCATGCCTTTCCGCAGATTCCTCCATCTGCTCCGGTAATAATAGCTACTTTATTTAACAATCGATTCATAATTATATCTCCTTTCCGTTCATTATCTATATTTGTTTTTATAAATTAGTTCTCTTTCTTTCTCATGCAGCGCAGGGAGTTGATCAGTACTCCATAGTCCAGACGCAGAGTTTCGATGCGCCATACGCCGTCCTTACACTTTAAGAGGTCATCTACATACATTCCGAAGCCGGAGTAATTTTCGCCGTTGTCAGTATAGGTGTGGTAATCGTTCATGCGCGTCAGGAGTTGTGCATGGGTGTCGTCGATGAAACGTACAATCTGATTGTGTCCGAAATGCATCGGTACCATGTCTCCCTGACCGATGGTAAATTTGACAGAGCCAATCTGTGCCTCGATGCTTGCAGAGCCTGGATTACCATTCCAGAAGGTACGGAAGCCATGCTCGCCTTCTTCTGTAAATACATCGCGCAGAACGTCATAATCATTTAAGTCATTTCCCCAGAAATAGCGGGCTTTTACATTGAGGATACGGGGGATTTCTTTCATCTGCTCTTCGGTGTACGGCTTTCCTGCCTCCATGAGAATTTCGTGTGCCAGTCTTTTTACTTCGTCGCTGTAATTAAGAGTCATAGTGTTTCCTTCCTTTCTGTATATGTTATTCTTCTATTTTCTGTACCGCCTCATACGCTTCATTTACAGCGCTTAAGATGTTGCGGCACTTGTTACTGTCTCCAATTGTGATAACCTTGCAGATATCCTGGAACTCGTTTCCGACACTGGCGGTAGGGGCGCCGCCCATTGCAAGAAGAACTGTGTCACATTCGATTAGGCTCTGACCTTCTGCATTTTCTACAGAAACGCCCTTGCTGTTTACTTCCAGAAGCTTTGTGCTGGTCATACAAGTAATGTTTTCAGACTTCAGCATGTCGCGCATCATGGTGTCGTTCATGCGGAATGACGGCTGAGGCATCATCTTGTCTGCCATTTCTACCACGGTTACCTGATGGCCGTTGTGTGCAAAATGAACTGCGGCCTCTGAGCCTACCTGTCCGCCGCCAATAATGGCAAGACGTTCTCCTAACGGAACCAGATTGCACAGAGCATCCTCGCAAGCGTATACATTACTTCTGTCTAGTCCAGGGATGGATCGCGGGCGAACTGTGCTGCTGCCTGCTGCCCAGATCAGCACGTCCGGTGCGAACTCTGCGATGCTTTCCCGCGTAGCCTCCTTGAAAAGACGAACCGGAATGTCAGCTTTCAGAAGCTGGGTCATGTAATACCTCGGGAGACGCTGTGTATCGTGTTTCATATACGGAGCTGTCGCGGCAAGCAGTTTTCCGCCAACCTGGGCGTTTCTGTCCCAAAGCTCTACCTCGTGGCCTGCTTCCTTTGCCAGAAGTGCTGCCGTACATCCGCCGGGGCCGCTTCCGACTACCAGCACTCTCTTTGCTTCCTGTGCTTTCCTCGGACGGCGCTCAAGCTCATAGCCTGTATAGGGGTTGACTGCACAGGTAACGTGTACGCCCTTCAGTACGTTACCGATACACCCCTCATTGCAGGAGAGGCATGGACGAATATCTTCCGGACGGCCTTCGGTTACCTTCTTCGGAAGATCCGGGTCTGCCAGCAGACCGCGTCCGATTACGGCAAAATCGCAGATACCATTCTTTAACGCTGCTTCCGCTTTGGATACATCGGAAAGCCGTCCATGAGTCAGAACCGGGATGGATACGTGTTCCTTTACAGCCTTTGCAACCTTCAACTGCATGACGGTTTCCTGATAGAAAACCGGAGGCATAGCAAGCTGCCATTTTTCATGACATCCGGCATCTACGTGGAGTGCGTCAACGCCCTGCTCTTCCAGATATTTCGCAAGTTCCAATCCTTCTTCCAGCTGCCGGAAGCCGGGATACGGTACTCCGTGATCAGGGCAGAATTTAACAATCAGAGGGAAATCCTGCCCGCCTTCTTCCTTGACGATGGCAGCCTGCTCCAGAAGGAAGGTTGCTCTTCCTTTCACATCCCCGCCGTATTTGTCCGTGCGTGTGTTCCATGCAGCCGTCAGGAACTGGTCATTTAAATACCCGCCGTAGGCATGCAGTTCACAGGCATCGACACCGGCAGCAACCGCAAGCTTCATAGTTCTTCTTATCTCCGAAAGGAAAATATTGATTTCTTCAATTGTAAGTTCATGGCATTTTACATTTGGCGCGTAGAGCCATGCACAGTCTGATGCACTGATCGGCACCGGATACATTTTGGCCGGACCTGCCATGCGTCCGCATCCGGGATGAAGCTGTATACATACCTTACAGCCTTCGGCGTGGGAACGGTCACACAGCTCCTTAAAGGCTGCAAAATTTTCATCTGTCAGCACCAGAGATGCAGAGGTATCTTCAAAATAGCCGGTCACCATCATGTTGATCATGATCATTGCGGCGCCGCCTTCTGCGCGCCTCACAAAGTATTCCACCGACTCCTGGTTGATATCCTCAAAATGAGGTCCCATCGGAGCGAGGATCATACGGTTTTTTAACTCTAATGTTCCTAGTTTTGCAGAGTTTGTAAGCATTGGCATAATATTACCTCCTAAGTATTTTTAATTATTTTATTCGTGTTATCCATGCTGCTAAGCAGCGGTCTGGAATGTTTTTCCAGATTTGACAGCCAGAGCTGCAGTTCCTGCCAGAGCAAGAAATACGATGACAAATACGATCCACGCCATCGTATAGGAGCCAACCGCTGTACGGATACCAGAGGAAAGCATCGGACCGATCATGCAGCCGCCCATGAAAAAGGTATTTCCCAATCCGTAGATTCCGCCGAATTCCTTATTGCCGAATACCTTGCTGGTCAGAAGCGGCGGTCCGACAGAGGTTATGCTGGTTCCCAGCGGGATGATCAACATACTGGTAAATGCAGCCGCGGCGCCCATTCCCGGTACAAGCAGAAGGATGATCAGTCCTATGGCTCCGAACAGACAGGTAATGGCAATTCCCTTCTGAATGCCAAGCTTGTCAACCAGCGGGCCGGCAATCAGTTTTCCGATAATCATGGCCAGGCTGGCCAGAGCCATAACCGGGGCGTAATCTAATCCGTTCTCAATTAAGTAGGTAGGAACCTGTGTAAAGATACCTGCGGCAACGATTCCGCAAAAGATCAGGCAGGCTGCATATAGCCAAAATGCCCCCGTCTTAATTGCTTCTGCTTTGGATAAGCCGTCCCATCCGGGGCCGGCAGCTGCAGTCTTCTGCTTTTGCTGATTGTTTTTTCCGGAACGGTAGGGCTCCAGACCCATTTCTGCAGGACTCTTTCGTATCAGAAAACACACGACCACAATGGTAACAGCGGTAATGAGAGCAGTTAGCCTGAATCCCGCGCGCCAGCCCTGATTCGCGATGATTCCGGCTATGAAACCAGAGAACAGCATTCCGCCGATTCCGCTTCCGGTAAAGACGATACTGGTTATCAGTCCCTTTTTATCGATAAACCACTGAGAAATCAGGAAATTAATCGGGACGTAGGTGATTGCGGAAAGCGTAAAGTTTACTATAAAAAATGTAATATAGAGCTGCCATACTGCTGTGATAGAACTCTGGGCAAGGAGCGCCAGAGCACTGACAAGCCCGCCAAACAGCATATATAGTCTGGTATTGCCCTTGCTGATCTTTCCTGCCAGTGTCAGGCTGAACAGCATACCTGCAATCGTTGATGTACTGTTTGATATGCTGAATTCCACATAACTACAGCCGAATTCCTCACAGATTGGCATTTGGTAATAAGAGTAAAAACTGCTGATAAATGTCATGGGCAGCAAACTGATTAAAAATAGACATCCTACAATGACCCAACCATAAAAAAACTTAGTTTCTTTTGTACGTTTCAATAGACCTCCTCCTTTTCCTTAAAGTAAATCTGACCATCTGTCTGTGCACATTTCGTTTGTCTTTCTTTTGTCAAGCTTACCATGAAAGATGAGCTTGCCACAAATGAACCGTTCTGCATAATTGTGAACAGCAGGCGTTCATCTTTCCGGAATTGCCTGTTTCCGAGTCAAATTGAATCATGTGAATTCATGAAATTCAAAGGAGGATATCGGGCATTTTTCATAACGTAATATTGAAAGAGCCGAACCGAATATGTTATTATTAATAAATAATTATTTTTTTAACAAGTTATCGGGATTCTGCAACGATTGCGGGAGGCAATTATGACTTTTGGACAAACATTAAGACAACTATTAACGATTAGTGGCGTGAAATCAGCCGCTCTTGCCTCCAGATTGGGGTATGATACTTCTTATATCAGCCGTTGGATCAGTGATATAAAATTACCGTCACTAAAGAACAATAGTCGGCTGTTTTCTCAAATCGCGGAGGGGATTCTGGAAGAGAGCGACAGCTCTGCCAGAGAAGAGCTTCGCCAGACCTTTTGCCGGGATGGATCTGATGCCGAACTGGAACAGGCAATTGAATCTGCCCTTTCTCTTGCTTTTACCTGCTCTCGTCCTGCGGTACATCAGCAGGCAGCGATGAGCAGGAATGCTATCTGCATTCCTGATGGAATGTATAAGGATGGGTATGATATCTATATAAATGCCATGACCCAGTATGCGCAGGAGACCGGAGACAGGGAGATTCCCTGTATCACTGCGACGCCTCTCAAACCTTATAACAATCAGAATGAAGCGTTCTGGGGGGCAATTCTATCCTCTCCCCAGATTTTCGGCAAATTGCATATCATCCTGCATCAGCTCATTGATTCCTCCGATTTTTCCGCGAATGTGGACAGCTACTGTGCTGCGATTTGCACGTTTGCTCATTATCATGAAGGGATTAAATACGAATTTTACGAATATAATTCTGTAGCAGATATTCACTCTGTGCAGTTTATATATATTGCAGACAAACTGTCATATCAGATTATAAAGAATCCGTTTACCGGAATTGTGGAGACTGTCATCTGCAATGATGCTGCAGCTCTGTCAAACCGGTGGTTCTCCATCTGTAAACAGCTGCAGCTTCTTCCCAAGCTGCTGTCTTATCAGAATTGCAGTTCCAAATATTTCCGGCATTTTCTCTATGATTATGTGATGGGTGGGGAACTGCGCTATCTGCTGAATATTATGCAGCCGTTTTTTATTACAGACGAGCTTGCGGATGAATTTATCGAACAGTATGTTACGGATGGCAAAGAGGAGATTAGATCTTTTTATATGTATTTTAACAGTTTGTGCTCTAAGGCAGCTAAAGAAGTGATCATCTTCCGATCAGCTCTTCTGGAATATATCTACAGTGGGACGATTTTATTTTGCGGCAGGCTTCTTAAGGTCGACAGGGAACACCGGATCAGTCACATGAAGCAGCTTCTGGAAAATATGAAGCAGGAACATTGCCGGCTGACCATATTAAGTGATGCCAATCCGCTGTTGAATTATAATGATATGGAGATGTCCCTGTATTTGAATAAAAGTAATGGGTTTATGGAGCCCTCCGACAACAGCGGACATTATATAGTTCAGATCAGTTCCCGGCTTGCGACAGAGTGCTTTCAGCAATTTTTCTGTCATTTGCAGGAGCTTGGCGGTTCCTATGTGATGAAAGGGAAGGAAGCCTGTGATTTCATTGAGAAAGGGCTTGGGCTGATTTGAATGAATAGATAAAATCGATATGAGATTAATTAAGCTATGGACAGTATTCTGTAAGTGGATGCTGTCCATTGCTTATGTTGAAAATAAGAATCATAAGTAGTTAGAAATGGCTTGCATATACCGATACTTTGTGATATTATGTTTCCATAAATCAAACATTCTAAGTGTTCTATTATTCAGGACAGTTCGTCATAGAGACTCAGCATTTGAATGTAAATCTGAAATTCAGGAGGGAATAAGCTATGGTTATCTAAAAAATTCAT
Organism: Eubacteriales bacterium; assembly: GCA_030524585.1. GTDB lineage: Bacteria > Bacillota > Clostridia > Lachnospirales > Lachnospiraceae > Claveliimonas. Next base: position 21,548 of record JAUNGJ010000024.1, read on the forward strand.
TATTATCTATTAAGGTATCGGGAATTGTGATAAAATATAGGAGGAATAGGTGGATAAAAAACAGAATCGGGCAGCAGCGGCATCCAATAGTAAACGGATCAAACGGATTCATGAGCGTGTGTGCAGGGTTAAAACCAGCGAAGAAGTAGGTGTAAAATATATGCAGGCATGGGAAGAGAAATATTATGAGCGCGAAGAAGGAAGGGAAGAAGGAAGAAGAGAGGGCGCGGACTACAAATTAAAGGAACTGATTAAAAAGAAGCTTGCGAAGGGAAAAAGCGTAGAGGAGATTGCGGATGCACTGGAGGAGACAGAGGAAGTCATCCGGCAATTAATAAGCGAACTGAAGGAGGAGTAGGTTTTACCTATTTATTGCGCGAAGGTAAAATAAGCTTCTTAAGACTTTCTGAAAATTCCCTAAACTCCTTGACAAAAAAGACTGCGATGGCTATTATAATCAATAGTTTAGGCTTGAGTATATTCTATTAATATGCAGGCTGATAATGGCTATGATGAAGAGGAGTACACGTAAGGATTCCAACAGAGAGGACGGTTCGGCGGCTGGAAGACGGTTCGGGATGAGAGATGTGGAAGGTAGCTTCGGAGCTGGATAGCTGAACAGTAAGTAAGCTGTCCCGGAGTCGTTCCCGTTATAGAATAAGATGAGTGTTGCAGAGAAGAATTTTTCTGTAAAATAAAGGTGGTACCGCGATAGACATCGCCCTTTATGGCTATAAAGGGCGTTTTATTATGCCCTGAAATGTGAAAAAACTGTGAAGAGAGAGGGCGCCAAGATACGCGTCTAAGTCTATAGTAAGGGAGAGAGAATGATGAGTCACAATTTAGAGACAACCTACAATCCGAAGGCGATTGAGGACCAGCTGTACAGTAAGTGGTGTGAGAAGAAATATTTCCATGCCGAGATTGATAAGAGTAAGAAACCGTTTACCATTGTGATGCCGCCGCCGAATATTACCGGTAAGCTGCACATGGGACATGCACTGGATAACACGATGCAGGATATCCTGATCCGTTATAAGAGAATGCAGGGTTACAATGCGCTGTGGGTTCCGGGAACGGACCATGCCGCAATCTCTACGGAGGTTAAGGTTACCAATCAGCTGAAGGATGAAGGAATTGATAAGAAAGAGCTGGGACGCGAGAAGTTTCTGGAGCGCACCTGGCAGTGGAAGGAAGAATACGGCGGAACGATCACCTCTCAGCTTAAGAAGCTTGGTACTTCCTGCGACTGGGACAGAGAGCGCTTTACAATGGATGAGGGCTGTTCTAAGGCGGTAGAAGAGGTATTTATCAAGTTGTATGAAGAGGGTTATATTTACAAGGGCTCCAGAATTATCAACTGGTGTCCGGTATGTAAGACTTCTCTGTCTGATGCTGAGGTAGAGCATGAAGAGCAGGATGGACATTTCTGGCATATCAAATATCCGATTGTTGGAAGCGATAACTATCTGGAAATTGCTACCACTCGTCCGGAGACCATGCTTGGAGATACTGCGATTGCGGTACACCCAGATGATGAGCGCTACAAGGATCTGGTAGGAAAAAATGTAATTCTGCCGCTGGTAAATAAAGAGATCCCGATTGTGGCAGATTATTACGTAGATAAGGAGTTCGGAACCGGAGCAGTTAAGATTACACCTGCGCACGATCCGAATGACTTTGAGGTGGGAAAACGGCACAATCTGCCGGAGATCAATATTATGAACGATGACGCCACTATTAATGAGAATGGCGGCAAATATGCGGGAATGGACCGTTATGAGGCGAGAAAGCTGATGGTGAAGGAGCTGGATGAGCAGGGACTTCTGGTGAAGGTGGTTCCTCATTCTCATAATGTTGGTACCCACGACCGCTGTCACACCACGGTTGAACCACTGATCAAACAGCAGTGGTTTGTAAGAATGGAAGAGCTTGCGAAACCGGCAATCAATGCCATCAAGACCGGAGAACTGAAGTTCGTTCCGGAGAGATTTGATAAGATTTATCTGCACTGGCTGGAGAATATTCGTGATTGGTGTATTTCCAGACAGATTTGGTGGGGACACCGGATTCCGGCTTACTATTGTGATGAGTGCGGAGAGATGGTGGTTGCAAGAGAGAATCCGGGTGTTTGCCCGAAATGTGGATGCAAACACATGACACAGGACGAGGATACGCTGGATACCTGGTTTTCTTCTGCACTGTGGCCGTTCTCAACACTTGGATGGCCGGAGAAGACCGAAGATCTGGAGTATTTCTATCCGACAGACGTACTGGTAACCGGATACGACATTATTTTCTTCTGGGTAATCCGTATGGTATTTTCCGGGTATGCACACACCGGCAAATCACCGTTCCATACGGTACTGATCCACGGTCTGGTGAGAGACTCCCTGGGACGCAAGATGAGTAAATCCCTTGGAAACGGTATCGATCCGCTGGACATTATCGACCAGTATGGTGCGGACGCGCTCCGTATGACGCTGATCACCGGTAATGCGCCGGGCAATGATATGCGTTTCTACAATGAGAGAGTAGAGGCCAGCCGTAATTTTGCCAATAAGGTATGGAATGCTTCCCGCTTTATTCTGATGAATATGGAGGGGAAGGAGATTACGGAGCCGGCGATGGAAGATTTGATGCCTGCTGATAAGTGGATTCTGTCCGAGTGTAATGAGATGGTCAAAGATGTGACCGAGAATATGGACAAATTTGAGCTTGGTATTGCGCTGTCCAAGGTATACGATTTTGTATGGGATGAGTTCTGTGATTGGTATATCGAGATCGCAAAATACCGCATGTATCATGCAGATGAGGATGCAAAGGGAGCGAATGCCGCCCTCTGGACACTGAGAGAGGTGCTGAAGAAATCCCTAAAACTCCTTCATCCATATATCCCGTTTGTTACGGAAGAGATATACAGTAAACTGGTGCCGGAGGAAGAATCACTGATGATTTCTGCATGGCCGGTATATGAAGAGCGATACAGCTTCCCGGAAGCAGAGAACATTTTGAACCACTACAAGGAGATTGTCCGCGGAGTACGTAATGTGCGTGCGGAGATGAATGTGCCAAATTCCAGAAAAGCAACCATTTATGTTGTATGTCAGGATGAAAACTTAAGTGATGGATTAATGAGCCTGAAGGATTCGGTGAAAATGATGGCAGCAGCCAACGATTTCCGGATTCAGAAGGATAAGGCTGGCATTGCCGAGGACGCAGTGTCTGTTGTAGTGCCGGATGCCACCGTGTATGTTCCGCTTGAAGAGCTGATCGACTTTGCGCAGGAGACGGAGCGTCTGACCAAGGAAGAGGCGAGATTGAAAAAAGAGATCGCCCGTTCCAATGGAATGCTGAATAACGAGAAGTTTGTAAGCAAAGCGCCGGCGGCAAAGGTTCAGGAAGAGCGCGAGAAGCTGGAGAAATATCAGCAGATGATGGAGCAGGTTCAGGAAAGATTGGCAGGACTAAAGTCCAGAATGTAAATTAGGAAAGTAGATCCGAAGGACAGGCTCCACAGCTGAAGCAATGGATTACATTAGAATCAAGGGGATATTATGAAGAAGATTCATTTAAAAAAGCCGAAGAAACCGGATGTAAAAGGAACTATTCATAAACTAAAGAATCTGAAAAAAGAGGATGTGATTGCCTGGAGAAAGGCGAAGAAGGAGCGAAGGGAGCGCATTCTTGAGGAAAGGCGTAACAGCGCATTTGCAAAGAAGATGCGTCCGGTCTATGTATGGATGAACAGATTGTCTCTGCTCTTCCATGCACTGCTGGCCTGCCTGATCAACCTTGCGATTGAGGCGATTTCCAGACATTCACTGTTTCAGGCGTGGGATTATATGACAGAGTCGCCGCTGGTGTTTCTGTACAATGCATTTATGATATTTGCTACATTTTCTATTGTGTATCTGTTCAAGAGAAGGGTGTTTGTGCGGATCATTATCAGCGTGCTGTGGATGATTCTTGGTGTATGTAACGGATATATGCTGATGAAGCGTGTTACACCGTTTAATGCACAGGATTTGAAAGTGGCAATGGATGCGGTTTCCCTGATCAATAATTATTTCAGTCCGATGGAGCTGGTACTGCTGGCAATTGGAATTGTGGCGGTAATTGTATGGGTTATTTCCATGTGGCGAAGAGGCGGACAGTACAAGGGTAAGCCCCACCGCATACTGGCGGTGGTTGGAATTGTGGTAAGCTTTGGCGCTTATTTGGGACTTACGGAAGCCGCACTGGACCAGCGTGTGATTTCCAACTATTTTGGAAATATCGCTTTCGCCTATGAAGACTATGGTCTTCCCTACTGCTTTATGGCGAGTCTGTTCAACACCGGAATTGATGAGCCGACAGGCTACGGCGAAGAAACGATGCTGGAAATCAGTAACAACCGTGAAATTACGGTAAATGAGACATCCAGATCGGAGGATGAGCTGCCGAATATTATTTTTGTACAGCTGGAGTCTTATTTTGATGTTGATGAAGCTGAATTTTTTACAACATCCGAGGATGCATGCCCAAATCTCCATGAGATGTTTGCAAACTATTCCTCCGGATATTTTAAAGTCCCTTCCGTAGGCGCCGGTACGGCCAATACGGAGTTTGAAGTTATGACCGGGATGAATATGCGCTTCTTTGGTCCGGGAGAATATCCGTACAAGACCTATCTGAAGGAGCGGACAGCAGAGAGTGCGGCAACCGCTCTTGGCGCGCTGGGATATGGCACTCACGGCTTGCATAATAACGGCGGTAATTTCTACAGCCGTGCTAAGGTATATAACAATACGGGATTTGATTCATTTACCAGTAAGGAGTTCATGAATATTCTGCAGACCACAGAAAATGGCTGGGCCAAGGATGATATTTTGATCAGCCATATTCTGGAGGCGATGGATACTACAGAGCAGCAGGATTTTGTGATGGCGATCAGTGTACAGGGACATGGGGATTATCCGGAAGAGCAGATTATTGAGGACCCGAAGATTAAGATAGAAGGAATCGAGGACGAGGGCCTGAAAAATAAGTGGGAATACTATGTGAATCAGGTCTACGAGATGGATGAATTTGCAGGGAATCTGGTAAAGGCCATAGAAGAGCGTGGAGAGCCGGCGGTCATTGTATTCTACGGCGATCATCTGCCGACGATGGGACTTCAGGCCGAAGATTTAAAGAGCCGCTATCTGTACAATACCAATTATGTGATCTGGGATAATATCGGGCTTGAGAAGAAGGATCGCAACATCCCTGCTTACCAGATTATGGCAGATGTGTTTGAACGTCTGGATATTCATTCCGGAACTGTATTCAACTATCATCAGGAGCGCCGCGAGACCAAGGATTATCTGGCGGATCTGGAGCTTTTGCAGTATGATATTCTGTATGGGAAACAGTACGTGTACAATGGAAATCCTCCGATTACAGAAGGTCATATGCAGATGGGCGTGAAGGATGTGACGGTAACGGATCTCGTGGCACATCTGGATAAGGGATATAGTCTGTATGGACAGAATTTCACCAAGAGCAGCAAGGTCTATGTAAATGGTGAGAAGCAGAAGAGCAGTTTCCTGAATAATACAAGAATTGAGCTTCCGGAGACGGCGCTTCAGGAAGGAGACGTGCTGACAGTCAGCCAGGTAGGCTCAAGTAACACGGTCTTTAGAAGCTCCTGTGAGTATATTTACCAGGAAGGAAAGCTTGTGGAGCAGCCGGGAACCGGATCTGGAATCTGGGGCGAATCCTGGCTTACGACTACAAAGAAGGATGAAGAATAGCTATGATGACATACCGGGAAGCGGTGGATTATATAGAAGAGATCCCTAAATTTACCAAAAAGCATACACTGGATCATACAAAAGAGTTTTTAAAGGCTCTTGGAAGTCCGGAAAAGGGACAGAAGATTATCCATGTGGCAGGAACCAATGGCAAGGGCTCCGTCTGCGCCTATATGCAGGCAATGCTGATGGCAGAGGGAAAGAGGGTGGGCTTCTTTACCTCGCCGCACCTGGTAAAGATCAATGAGCGTATTAGTCTGAATGGAACTCCCATTGATGACGATATGTTTCTGGATATATTTTGCAAAGTAAAGAGCAGAGTTGATGAGATGGGCGAAGCAGGCTTCGCTCATCCGTCCTATTTTGAATTTTTATTTGGAATGGGAATGGCGGCATTCCGGGAAATGAATCCGGATTATATTATTCTGGAAACCGGACTTGGAGGAAGGCTTGATGCTACCAACGCGGTGGAAGAACCGGTGCTGACCGTTATTACCTCCATTAGCCTTGACCACACCCAGTATTTGGGGAATACCATCGCTGACATTGCCGGGGAGAAGGCGGGAATCATAAAATCAGGGGTTCCGCTGATTTTCGACGGCAGCAGTAAGGAAGCTTCAGAAGTCCTGAAAAAACAGACGGAGATTCGGGGATCACACTGTAGAGAAATCACGAATCGCGCGTTCGAAATCCGGGAAATTACGGACAAACATATTGCTTTTTCCAGGGTAAATGCGTATGATGATAATATCGTCTGGAACCTTAAAGGCGCAGGCATCTATCAGGCGATGAATGCTTCCATTGCCATCGGGGCGATGGAGCAGCTGGCGGATTGGCCTGTAGAAAGGAAACGGTATGAGCTGTGGCGTGAAGCACTCTCTGCCGTTACCTGGGAGGGACGTATGGAGGAGGTTCTTTCAGGAGTGTATCTGGACGGAGCCCACAATCCGGGAGCGATTGAGGTCTTCTGTGAAAGTGTGAGGGCATTGGGAGAATCCCAGAAGGAAGAAGAACTGCCGGTAATTCTTTTTTCGGCAGTTGCAGATAAGGAATACGAATCCATGATCGCGTACCTGTGCAGTCATATACCTGCAAAGGCATACGTGGTCACAGAGGTTGAGGATAAACGGAGAGTACCTGCCGGGAGATTAAAAGAGGTATTTGAACAGTATACGAATCAGCCGGTATTTGCAGGGAGAGATCTTGCAGAGGCATGGGAAACGGCCATTTCCCTGAAAGAAGCGCAGGGACGGATGTACTGTCTGGGATCGCTGTATCTGGTGGGGATGGTGAAGAACAGAATACTTGGAAACGGGGAGGGCGTATAGATGCTGAATTTCGAAGAGGAATTAAAGAAATTCCAGCCATGTCTGGAAGTAGAGGACATTGAGGATGCAGTATATCAGGAGGATCTTTCTGATATGACAGACCTGTTAAGAGAGGTTATTGAGCAGACAAACAAGTAAAGTTAAGAAGGATTACGGGGATTATATGGAATATACACAGAAACTGGTCTATCAGTCCAATTACTGGTACAATGACGGGCTGAAGAAGGCGAAGATCCGCGATATGACGGGAGCGGTTACGTCTTTGAAAAAGAGCCTGCAGTTTAACAGGGAGAATATTGCGGCAAGGAATCTCCTTGGTCTGGTTTACTATGGACGGGGAGAGGTGGGAGAAGCCCTGGTGGAGTGGATTCTCAGCAAGAATTTAAAGTCCCACGATAATATTGCAGGTTATTATATACAGAAGATACAGAGGAGTCCGGCTGATCTGGATACGATCAACCAGGCTATCCGCAAATACAATCAGAGTCTGATCTACTGCGAGCAGGGAGGGGAGGATCTGGCGATCATTCAGCTTAAGAAGGTGGTAGCCGCTTTTCCAAATTTCCTGCGGGCGTATCAGCTGCTTGCGCTTCTTTACCTGCATACCGAGCAGTACAGCAAAGCGAGACAGGCGCTGAAGGAAGCAAATAAGCTGGATACTACCAATGAGATCACGCTCCGGTATATGCATGAGCTGACTCAGAACCGACGAATCAGAAGGGAGAGCGCCAGAAAGGAAGAGAAGCCTCAGACCGTTACATACACCATTGGTAATGAGACGATCATTCAGCCGGCGTCTGCCGTAATGAAGGACAATACCAGCAGGATGACGATTATCAATATTCTGATTGGTCTGGCGGTGGGGATCGCATTCATGTGGTTTTTAGTCATGCCTGCGGTGAATAAATCTACAGCAGCCAAGACCAATAAGCAGGTGGTGGAGTTCAGTGATAAGATTGCGGAGGAAGAAGCACAGATCAGCGCTCTTAAGACAGAGCTTGAGAGCTACCGCGCTGCCAGCGAAGAGACAGAGAATGCTCAGCAGACTGCCGCGGCGACCAAGGACAGCTATGAGATCGTCATAGAGATGTATTCCCACTTCTTAAATGACGATATGAGCGACGGAGCGATGGTGGAGCAGCTGCTGAATGTGAATCCGGACGCCCTGGGAACTCTGGGAAGAGAGCGTTATGAGGAGATGAAAGACACGCTGTTTTCACGCTACGGAGAGACCCTTTATTATACAGCTGTAGAAAATTTCGATGTGGCGAATTATACAGATGCAATTGCCAATCTGACGACTCTGATGCAGTTTAATGAAGGATATAACGACGGCGAGGCCATGTATCTGCTGTCCAGAGCCTATGAGGCCAATGGCGATGCAGATAACGCCAAGCAGTGGAAGGATAAGGTGGAAAAGAACTATCCGAATGTGGACACATCACAGAAGAATACGGATGATGATGGCTACGATGATGAGGAAGATTACTAGAAATACGAAAGAGAAGGATATGCGAATGGGCATATCCTTTTTCTTTGCGCAAAAAAGTGCAGAGAATGATTTGGGGGAAATAAAAAGAAAAGGGGACGATGTTATGAAGTATGAAGTGCAGGAGAACTGCCTGACAATCTATTTGCCGGGGGATCTGGATCATCACAACGCCGAGGAAATCAAGCGGGAGGCAGACCGGCTGATTGAACGGGGACATATTCGCTATGTGATCTTTGATTTTAAGGAGACAGAATTCTGCGACAGTTCCGGCATAGGAGTAATTATGGGAAGATATAAAAAGGTGTGCATGTTCGGCGGGGAGGTCTGGGCGGCTCACACTAATGAGCGGATCAAAAAGATACTGAAGATGTCCGGAGCGACTAAGATTATGCAGATTTATGAGGAGGAAAATTAAGATGAGAGAGATTGTTAACGGCATGACCAATGAGATGAAGCTGGAATTTGACAGCCGCTCCGCCAACGAGGCATTTGCAAGAGTGACGGTTGCGTCCTTTATGACACAGCTAAACCCAACTCTGGAAGAGGTCTCGGATGTGAAAACAGCAGTTTCCGAGGCGGTGACCAATGCGATTATTCACGGCTATGAAAATCATGTGAATAAGATCCGGATTTTTGCCGGAATTGAGGGAAGAACGCTGCGGCTGGAGATATCGGACCGGGGCGTTGGGATTCCGGACGTAAAGAAGGCTATGGAGCCGCTGTTTACCACAAAACCGGAGATGGAACGGTCCGGCATGGGCTTTTCCTTTATGGAAGCATTTATGGACGAGGTGACGGTTGAGTCTGAACCCGGAAAGGGAACGATTGTCAGAATGAAGAAGGTTATCGGGAAGGGCAGGGAATTATGGACCACACAATCGCTCTGATTCAGAAGTCTCACGAAGGGGATGAGCGGGCGAAGGCACAGCTGGTGGAAGAAAATGTGGGGCTGGTCTGGTGTGTCGTGAAGCGCTTCTATAACCGGGGAGCAGAGCCGGAGGATCTGTTTCAGATCGGCAGTATCGGTCTTCTGAAAGCGATTGATAAATTTGATCTGAGCTATGATGTGAAATTCAGTACCTACGCTGTGCCGATGATATCTGGGGAAATCAAGCGTTTTCTGCGGGATGACGGGATGATCAAGGTGAGTCGGTCTCTGAAGGAGATGGCCTACAAGGCATTTGGATGTCAGGAAGAGCTCAGAAAGAAATGGGGCAGGGAGCCTACGCTTGGGGAAATTGCCGAGAAGCTGGCGGTAGACAAGGAAGAGCTGGCCGCGGCTCTTGAAGCAAATTCGGAGGTGGAGTCTCTGCACAAAACCATATACCAGAAGGACGGACATGAGATTCAGCTGATGGACAGGCTGGAAGAAAAGGAAGAACGGGAGGAGCAGGTGCTGAATCATATGCTTCTGGGAGAGCTTCTGAAGCATCTGGAAAAGGAAGAACGCCAGCTGATTTATCTGAGATATTTTGGAAATAAAACCCAGGCGGAGGTTGGCCGGCTGATGGGGATTTCCCAGGTTCAGGTCTCAAGAACCGAAAAACGAATCCTAAAGCGTATGCGGGAAGCTGTATATTTTTAAAGATAACAGCCATACTAACCGTAGACAGAGAGGAGGAAACCAACATGGAAGAGGCCAGAAGAAAATTAAGAGCATGTCTGATCCTTGTGGTGACCGCTGCAGTGATTATGGGCATGGTGTATTACTTTCATGATGTGCAGGGAGGTACGCAGGTCAGTGACGGCACGCTGATTACCATATCGGAGGGCAGTATGCTATGGCGGTAGTAAACGAGACCATATACATCAAAGGAGATTCTAATGTGGAGGTGACAAAGCCAAATGTCACCCTTGGCGATCTGGTACAGATGGAATGCGCCAATCCTGTGGTAGTACCCAAACTGAAAACAGTAAAGGTTTTGAAATTTTCCGAATCGTCCAGTAAACATTCCCATCATGGAAACAGCCGGACGGTGGTTTCGGTTCTGAAGCTGATAGAGTGCATCCATGAAAAATACCCGGGAATTAATGTGCAGAACCTGGGGGAGCAGGATATTATTGTAACCTATGAAAATCAGCAGACAGCGAGTCAGTTTGTTCACTGGCTGAAAATCGCAGTTGTAGTACTAATATCATTTGCCGGTTCTGCATTTTCTATTATGGCATTTAACAATGATGTGGATACCAGTAAATTATTTGACCAGATCTATGAGCTGCTGATGGGCAGACCATCGGATGGTTTCACTCTTCTTGAGGTTACCTATAGTATCGGAATATTGATCGGAATCCTGGTATTCTTTAATCATTTCGGCAAAAAGCGTTTCTCAGTGGACCCGACGCCAATGGAAGTAGAAATGCGTCTGTACGAGAACGATATTCAGACTACTCTGGTAGAGAACTATTCCAGAAAGGGGAAAGAGATTGATGTGGGCACGACAGATATTGTTAATAATCATCGGTCTTAGCTCTGGGATGATCGTGGCCGGAGGGCTGTTTTCTTTTATCTCTGGGCTTGGCGTTGTGTCCGATCTGGCGGACCGGACACATACCGGAGAACATGTAATGCTTTATGAGGATGCGATTACGTTAGGAGGAATCCTTGGCAATGCTTTCTGGATTTTTCAGGTTTCTATTCCGAAAGCCGGGTGGCTTTTGCCGGTATTCGGTCTGCTGGCAGGTATATTTACAGGCTGCTGGGCGATGGCGCTGGCAGAAATGCTGGATGTGTTTCCAATATTTGTGAGACGGACGAAAGTGCTCCGGTGTATTCCGTGGGCCATTCTGGGAACGGCAATCGGAAAATGCCTTGGATCATTTTTATTTTTTTACCAGAGATGGGGCAGATAAGGAGGAAAGAAAATGGCTGCAATGAGTGAAGAGCAGAAGAAAGCATATCAGGACTATGTGAAACAGAAGACGCCGGTGCATAATTTGCCAATGAACATGGCGAAGGCTTTTGTGACCGGAGGCGTCATCTGCGTCATCGGGCAGGGAATTTTGAACTACTGTGAGAAGCTGGGATTGGATAAGGATATCAGCGCCGGGTGGTGCGCTATGATACTGGTATTTTTATCAGCGCTGTTTACCGGACTTAACATCTACCCGAGGATTGCCAAATGGGGCGGCGCCGGAGCGCTGGTTCCGATTACAGGATTTGCCAATTCTGTAACGGCTCCTGCGATTGAGTATAAGAAGGAAGGACAGGTTATGGGAATTGGCTGTAAGATATTTACTATTGCAGGACCTGTGATTTTGTACGGAATCTTTACCAGCTGGGTGCTGGGACTAATTTACTGGGTGCTTACAAAGGTTGGAGTGATGTGAATCACTCCTTTACCGGAGGAGATTTTGATTGGATTTGATCAACATTTTACCCTATAGGGATTGATTCTTTTTTCAAAGACGTATAAGATACTATGGTAAACATTTGAAAAGAGGAGTAGGGATGAAATGGAACAATTAAGAAGCAAGAAGGGCTTTATTTGCGATATGGACGGCGTGATTTATCATGGGAACCAGCTGCTGGACGGCGTGAAGGAATTTGTGGAATGGCTGTATAGGGAGAATAAGCAGTTCCTTTTTCTTACTAATGCCAGCCACAGATCACCAAAGGAGCTGCAGAAGAAGCTGGCAAGGCTGGGAGTCGATATCGGGGAAGAACATTTTTATACAAGCGCCCAGGCAACAGCCAAGTTCCTTCAGAGTCAGAATCCAGGGTGCAGCGCCTACGTGATCGGGGAACATGGCCTGTATAATGCCCTATATGATGCAGGAATTACCATCAATGATGTAGACCCGGAATATGTAGTTGTCGGAGAGACGGAAGCCTATGGCTACGAACATATTCAGAAGGCTATGAATCTGGTGAATAATGGGGCGAAGCTGATTGCTACCAATACCGATATTACAGGGCCGATCGAAGGCGGGATTGCCCCGGCGTGCCGGGCTTTTGTTGCGCCGATCGAAGCGACGACCGGAAAACAGGCATATTATGTAGGGAAACCAAATCCACTGATGATGCGGACCGGGCTTCAGCTTCTGGGAGTACATTCTTCGGAAGCAGCTATGATCGGAGACCGGATGGATACGGATATTGTTGCAGGAATCGAGACGGGATTGGATACCGCGCTGGTCTTAAGCGGAGTATCTACAAGGGAAACCATAGAAGAATTTCCCTATCGTCCGCGGCTGATTTTAAAAGGCGTTGGGGATATTCCGGGCTAGAAGCCTGTTTCATAGCGAAGTGATAGAAAAAAGATGAGAGCTGTCCTGAAAATGGGACAGCTCTTTTGTTATCCTTACTATATCAAAAGGAACACAGATATCGCGTGTTGAGAATAAAAGATATAGAAAGGGTGAACGTTATGAAAGGTTATGTAGTACACGACGGATATATGGGATATGTGAATGGAAGATATATGTTATTCTCCTGTGAAGAGGATTATCGGGATTATATGAGTGAAGAGTAAAAGAAATGTCAGGTCTCAGGGTTATGGAGGCCTGACATTTTTATTACTTTATGTTTCGCAGATGAAGATATACGGTATTTTTGGATATGTTTAACTCCTCTGCAACCAATTGTACGGCATCCTTAAAATGAAATACGCCTTTGTCGTGCAGTGTCTGAATGATAGCTTTATTCTTGTTGGCGGATGAAACAGAGTTATCTGCGTATATCTGCTCCCGCGCCGTATTGACCAGATGATGAATTAAGTCCGTAGAATTTTCACTGAATTCTTCGGCAACGACCTGTGCCGGGGCAGCTACCCTGTCTTCCATGGCCGAGTTGTCCCGGCGGTGAGAAGTAAAGTCATCCAGAATTGCTGAAAACGGTACATCAAGATAGAAATTAATACACAGCAGGCCAATGACTTTGTTCTGTTCACCGCGGATCGCAATGGTAGTTGATTTCATTGGCTTGCCGTCACGGTTTGTAGTGAAATATGTAATGCTGTCATTGGAACTGTTTTTCTTAATGGATTCTAACATGTCCAGAGCCATATTTGTGATAGGAGCGCCGATTTTTCTTCCGGTATAATGTCCGTTCTGGATAGCAATGACTGAATGGTCATAGGAACCAAGATTATGCAGGATGATTTCATATCCGGTTCCCAGATATTCGCCCAATCCATCGATCATCTGTCTATAGGATTCTAAAATTAAAAGGTCTGTTTCCGTTAATGTGATTTCCGATTTCATAATATTCCCCCTGTGCTTCGTATTACTTACCCATAGTAGCATATTCAAAAAGGTTCTGTAAATAAATTCCCAGGAGAAAAAACTATTTTTCATTCAATGAAAAATAATTGACAAATATTAAACTATTTTATATAATAAAATAAATTACAGTTAATAAAATAAATTTAATTCTATAGGAGGTGTAAAAAATGAAAAAAATTAACACAGACAAGGCTCCTGCCGCAATCGGACCGTATTCACAGGCTATTGAACATGAGGGGATGATTTATGTATCCGGTCAGCTCCCGATTGATCCGGCAACCGGAACATTTCCGGAGGGCGGCGTGGCAGAATTGACCAGACAGTCAATGAATAATATTTCAGCGATTCTTGAGGCTGCCGGAAGCGGCATGGATAAGGTTGTAAAGACGACGATTTTTGTTCAGGATCTGGGAGATTTTGGCGTAGTTAATGAAGCGTATGCAGCATTCTTTGGCGAAACTGCACCGGCAAGAGCATGTGTACAGGTAGCGGCATTGCCGAAAGGAGCAAAACTGGAAATCGAAGCGATTGCGTACAAGTAGAATTCCCCAAAGATAGGAGGAAAAAGAATGAGCAACTATAAGAAGGTGAGATGTGCCAGATGCGGGAAGCCGATGGAGACGGCATATTACGATTCGTGTCCACACTGTAAAAGAGAGGGATACAATGTGAATTATGAAACGGTATATGACTGTGTGGGCAGGACGCTTCCTGAAAGGGCGGATGAGAGTACAGGTATCTACAGATACCGGGATTTCTATTCTCTTGGGGAAAATGATACCTGTGTAAGTCTGGGTGAGGGAAATACACCATTACATAAGCTGAGCAGAATTGGCAGGGAAATGGGGCTTAACAACCTTTACATGAAGGATGAGTCAAAGAATCCGACCATGTCGCATAAGGACAGAATGTGTTCGCTGATCGTAGCGAAAGCTCTGGCAGACAATGCGCCGGGAGTCGTAATTTCTTCGACCGGAAACCAGGGAGCGGCTACCGCAGCCTATGCGGCTGTTGCAGGGCTTCCATGTGTTGTATTTACTACGCCAAATGTTTCGGACACCATGAAGACATTAATGCAGGCATACGGCGCCCAGGTCTTTGTTACTCCCACAATGGCTGACCGTGGAATTATTATGGAGAAGCTGGTTCGGGAATTGGGCTACTACCCTGCAAGCGGTCTGGCAAGTCCGCCGATCGGGAGCAGCTGTTTTGGCGTGGATGGCTATAAAAGCATTGCGTTTGAAGTCTTTGAGCAGCTGGGAAATCAGGCGCCGGACTGGTTTGTGATCCCGATTTCCTACGGAGATACTTTATATGGCATTTCCAAGGGAATGAAGGATTTGAAGGAAATGGGCTATATTGACAGGCTGCCCCGGTTAGTGGCGGCAGAAGTATTCCATGCGGCGGAAGAAAATTTGAACCAGGGGAATGAGATTCCGGTTGAGCAGCCAAGTAAACCGTCCATTCAGACCTCGATCGCCACCGGCTGGGTAACATATCAGACGGTGAGAGCCCTGAGAGACTGTGAGGGTACGGCGAGAACGAGTAATGACGACGAAGCGCTTGCCATGCAGAAACGTCTGGCAAAGACAGAAGGGGTCTACGCAGAGACCGCGTCCTGTGCTTCGCTGGTGGCATTGGAAAAACTGGTAAAAGAAGAAATGATAAAACCGGATGACAAAGTGGTGGTGCTCATCACATCGACCGGACTGAAAGATCCGGGGACTACCAGCCTTTATCTGCCGGAGGTTCCCTGTATTGAACCGACACTGGAGGCATTTAAAAAGGCAATGAAGGACAGCTATGGTCTGGAAGTATAGAGAGAATGAGAAGGAGGGAATGATATGTCAGTTAATGAAAAGAAATTGGAACACAGAAAGCCGACGACCGCGTATGGTATTTTTTCGCTTGCACTGGTACTGATTGTTTGTCTGGGAGCAAGTAATTTCCTGAATGCGCCGATTAAGGGAATGTTCTTTATTGCGTGGTTAGTCATTATTCCTTTGTGTATGAATCTGGGATATTCATACAGTGAAATCTGGGAAGGAATGATGGAATATTGTAAAAAGGGGTTGGGATCGATCATTATTCTGCTGGCTGTTGGCGCCATTGTAGGTACATGGACCGCCTGTGGAGCAGTACCAAGCGTTATTTATTTTGGACTCAGTGTAATCAGCCCGAAGGTATTCCTGTTGACAACATTTATCCTTTGTAGCTGTGTTTCCCTTGCGTGCGGCACATCCTGGGGAACCCTGGGAACTGCCGGAATTGCAATGTTTGCCATTGGAGAGAGTATGGGCATTCCGGCTCCGATGACGGTTGGGGCAATCGTATCCGGTTCCTATCTGGGAGATATGGTGTCTCCGATGTCAGACAGTACCAATGTTGCTGCCGCATCTGTAGAGACAGACCTGATCACACACTGTAAAGAGCTTGTGCGGCTTGTAGTACCGATTTTCCTGATCTCTTCCGCAATTTATTATGTACTTGGCATTCGTTTTGCAACGATGAGCTATGATTCCTCCTATGTAAAGGAGATCATGGGCGCGATGTCCCAGCATTTCCATATGAATATTATTGCACTGCTTCCGATGATTCTGCTGTTCGTGCTGCTGTTTTTGAAGAAGCCTGCAATTCCAAGTATGCTGATATCAGCGCTGGCCGGCTGTGTAGTTGCTCTCTATCAGGGCGCAGAGGCTACGAGTGTATTGGGATATTTCTGGAACGGCTATTCCATTGAGACGGGACAGGAATTTTTGGATACGCTGCTGAACCGCGGCGGCGTGACCAGCATGTTTGAGACCGGTTCCTTCATGTTATTCTGCTTTGCGATGGTTGGAGCCTTTAATACCGTGGGAATTCTGGAAGCGATTATTAATCCTATTTCAAACAAGGCAAAGAATGTAATCCAGTTGACGGGTATTACGCAGATTATTGCCATTGTCGGTAACTTTATGGGAACAAACTGCTTTACTCTTATGATGACAGGCACGCTTATGGCGCCTGCATACAAGAAAATGAACCTTCATCCGACCAACTGCTCCAAAGTAATGAACTGTACATCAACGGTGATTGTTTCGCTGATTCCGTGGAGTGCAGATGGAATATTTATTACCGGTCTGTTTGGCATCAGCACGTTATACTATGGACCGTATTCCGTATATGCATATGTTGCTCCAATTCTGGCATTTGTGATTACCTGTTTGGGACTTCGTATTATCCCGGCGGACGTTTACATTGAAAAGGGAGAAAAGTATAATAAAAAAGAATATCAGAAACGACTTGCAGAGAACAAATAGTATCTGTGATAAATATATGAAATAAAGAAAAGTCAGGCCTCTGGATATAGAGGCTTGGCTTTTTTCAGATTGTATTTTAATATATAAGAGAGAAATGCGAGGTGAGACATTATGATTGACGGACATATCCACTATATTGAATATATGGGAGCGGACAGACTGAATAAGGTCATTGAGGAATACGGCTATGAAGCGGTTGCTCTTCAGTGCATTCCCGATGTGTCGGGAAAACCGACGGAAGAAGACGCTTTCCGTTTTAAAGCACATTGTAAGGTGCCTGTCTATGTTTTTGGAGGGCTGGACAGAGGGGTGTACAGTCTGCCGGAGAAGAACTTAAAAGGGGCCCTTGTGGGAGAAGTAGATCGTCTGATGAATATGGGCTGCACCGGAGTTAAGATGCTGGAAGCGAAGCCGAATATCAGAAAGCAGTGGAGAATACCGGACTTTGATCTGGATGTGTGGGAAGACTACTGGAATCTCCTTGAGCAGAAACAGATACCGATCTATATGCATGTCAATGACCCGGAAGATTTCTGGGATGAGAGTAAGGTTTCGGAATTTGCCAAAAAGGCCGGGTGGTTTTACGACGAAAGCTACGTCAATAATGAAGATCAGTACAGGCAGGTATTTGCGGTACTTGACAGGCATCCGGGACTGCGGGTGTTATTTCCGCACTTTTTCTTTTTCTCAGAACAAATGCGTCGATTGGGCGATGTCCTCGACCGCTATCCGAATGTTTATATAGATATTACACCGGGGAGTGAGCTTTATTATAATTTGTCGGAGCGCCGGGAAGAAGCGCTTTGCTTTTTTGAGAAGTATCAGGATCGTATTTGTTTTGGGACTGACATTGGAGCGAGGGTTCTGGTTGCGGAAGAAAAAAAGAAGCTGTGTATGGAGGAATGTGATTCGCGTCTGCGGCTGATTCGGACATTTCTGGAGGCAGAAGGGGATTATCCGCTCCGGCCGGATGGCTACTATATTACGGGAGAGGACCGGACGATGCACGGGCTGGGATTATCGGAGGAAATACTGGACAAGATCTACCGGAAGAATTTTTTAAATTTTATCAGGAAAGAATAAAGGATATATACGTATGGACATTCAATTATTTTATGTAGATGAAGGAAGTGGTTTTCCGATCATTCTTTTACATGGGAATGGGGAGAGCAGCGACTACTTTGTACATCAGATCGATTATTTCTCCGGAAACTACCGGGTGATTGCAGTGGACACCAGAGGCCACGGCAGATCGCCGAGGGGAATGGCGGAGTTCTCTATTGGGCAGTTTGCGGAGGATCTAAAGGCTTTCATGGATCAGCTGAGCATTCCGAGAGCTGTGATTCTTGGCTTTTCGGACGGGGCAAATATTGCCATGAAATTTGCCCTTAAGTATCAGGAACGGGTAGCGGCGCTGATTTTGAACGGCGGCAATCTGGATTCTGGGGGTGTAAAGGTGTCGGTGCAGATCCCGATTGAGATCGGCTACAGAATTTCCGGATTATTTGCCGGAAAATCAGAAGAGGCCAAGCGCCATATGGAGCTGCTCGGCCTGATGGTAAAGGATCCCAATATAGCTGCGGAGGAACTGAAGGGAATCCGTGTGCCCACGCTGGTGATTGCAGGAACGAAGGATATGATCAGGGAAGACCATACGAGACGGATTGCAGAAGGAATCGCAGAGTCAGAACTAAAAATTATTCCCGGTTCTCATTTTGTCGCAAACAAAGAACCAGAGGCCTTTAATGAGGCGGTAAATGCGTTTTTGAATAAGCTTGATTTATAGATTGGAGGAACCCATATGCAGGCGAAAGAATTATTGAATGTGATGCATCTTGCGGAACGGCTGAAGGACACTACAAGACATTGCTATACATCCGGAGGGCGGCATGAGAGCGTTGCGGAGCATAGCTGGCGGATTGCGCTGATGGCCTATTTCGTCAGGGATGAATTTCCGGAAGCGGATATGGATAAGGTTATCAGGATGTGTCTGATCCATGATCTTGGAGAGATCTTTACCGGGGATATTCCAACGTTTTTAAAAACAAAAGAGGATGAGCGTAAGGAAGAAGAACAGCTGTATGCCTGGGTGGAATCGCTCCCGGAACCATACAATAAAGAAATGCTGGAGCTGTATGGAGAGATGACGGAACTAAAGACAGCAGAAGCCCGGATTTACAAGGCGATGGACAGCCTGGAAGCAGTGATACAGCACAATGAGTCGGATATTGGCACCTGGGCTGAAAACGAATATGATCTGAATCTTACATATGCAAATAATAGAGTAGAGTTTTCGCCTTATCTGAAGAAGCTGAGGCAATTGATCCGGGAGGAAACGACAGATAAGATTGAACAATCAGAAAAATAAGTATACCGTGTTATCATCAGAAGCTTCACAGGTATAAAATACGAAAAATCTTCCATACTAATCCACAGGAAGCAATCAAAGCTGGTATGGAAGGTGAGATCTATGATTCAGAAAACAAAAGGAGCGCAGAGCATAGCGTTTGCGGAAGCTCCGTATATTATGAGCAGCGCGTCTGTGGTGGGAAAGAAGGAGAGCGAGGGACCGCTGGGAAAATATTTTGATATGGCAGATCCGGAGAATCTTTTTGGAGAGAAGACCTGGGAAGCGGCGGAAGGAACCATGCAGAAGGAGGCCTGCACACTTGCTCTTGGCAAGGCAGGGCTTTCCCCGGAGAAGGTCAGGTATCTGTTCGGCGGTGATTTGCTGAGGCAGGGAATTGCGACCTCTATGGGCTTGGAGACACTGCAGATTCCGTTGTTTGGATTGTTTGGCGCCTGTTCTACTTCCGGAGAGGCGCTTGCGCTTGCGTCCATGAGTGTGGCTGCCGGATATGGAGAACATATGCTGGCGGTGACTTCCAGTCATTTTGGAACAGCTGAAAAAGAGTTCCGGTTTCCGCTTAGCTACGCGAATCAGAGACCGTTGTCGGCCCATTGGACGGTGACCGGAAGCGGAGCCTTTCTGGTGGGAAATAAAAAGAGCCATGTGAGAATTACGGGGATTACCGTTGGAAAGATCGTGGATTATGGGCTGAAGGATTCCCAGAACATGGGAGCCTGCATGGCTCCGGCAGCAGCGGATACCATAGAGATGAATCTGAAGGACTTCGGAAGAGAGCCGTCGGATTATGACCGTATCATTACCGGTGATCTGGGCTATGTAGGGCAGAGCATTCTTTTTGACCTGATGCGGAAGAAGGGCGTGGATATTATCAAGAACCATATGGATTGCGGGATGACAATTTTTGATCAGCAGACTCAGGATACCCATGCCGGAGGAAGCGGCTGCGGATGTGCGGCCACAACGCTGGCGGCGTATATTCTGCCGAAGATTGAGCGGGGCGAATGGAAGAGAGTGCTGTTTGTACCGACGGGGGCTCTTATGTCTACGGTAAGCTTTAATGAGGGCGAGAGCGTGCCGGGGATCGCTCACGGAATTGTGATGGAACACTGTTAAGGGGGAATCGGTTATGGATTATATCAATGCATTCTGGGTAGGAGGCCTGATCTGCGCGCTGGTACAGATATTACTGGACCGGACCAAACTGATGCCTGGAAGAGTTATGGTACTTCTGGTCTGTACGGGAGCTGTACTGGGATTTTTAGGCATTTATCAGCCTTTTCAGGATTTTGCGGGAGCGGGGGCGAGCGTGCCGCTGCTGGGATTTGGCAATACACTGTTCAAGGGTGTGAAGGAAGCTATAAAGGACGAGGGCTTTATCGGGATCTTTATGGGCGGTTTCAAAGCCGGTGCGGTAGGGATTGCGGCAGCGCTGGTATTTGGGTATCTGGCGTCCTGGATTTTTGAGCCGAAGATGAAGAAATAAGAATATTAAG
>JAUNGJ010000025.1 GCA_030524585.1 Eubacteriales bacterium
ATTATCGTGATATTGATACAGATATGGTTTATATTGATACGAATGCATTCAAGGAAGGTACCGTATTGTTAAAACCAGATTCCGGAGATACCTATACACTGAAAGAGACAAAGTCTTTATCAGGTGTATATAATATAAATAAAGGATATGCCGTATTTCGGCAGATAGATATACTTTGCGAAAGTGAAGAGTATTATATTATCTCTACCGGAAATGATTATGGATTATCCAATTATGATCACATTGCACTGGACAGTGATACTGTCCTGGAAAATGATATTGTATTTTAAGCGGAGGAGTGAATAATATGCTGAAGAATAATTTTGATGAAGTTGAAGCCAGAATCCAGGCTGCCTGCGCGCGCAGCGGAAGAAAGAGGGAAGAAATCACCCTTATTGCCGTAAGCAAAACCAAACCGGTGGAAATGCTTCAGGAAGCTTATGATTTTGGAACCAGAATATTTGGAGAAAATAAAGTGCAGGAGATTGTTGATAAATATGAGGTGCTTCCAAAGGATATTTCCTGGCATATGATCGGTCATCTTCAACGAAATAAGGTAAAATATATTGTTGATAAAGTGAAATTAATCCATTCCGTTGATTCTCTGCGATTAGCAGAGGCAATTGAAAAAGAGGCTGCAAAAAGGGATATTATTGTGGATATTTTAATAGAAGTCAACGCTGCTAAGGAAGACACCAAATTTGGCGTGATGCCTGAAGAGGCAGAAGATTTAGTTTCAGAAATCGCACTTCTTCCCCACATAAGAATCATGGGATTGATGACGATTGCCCCTTTTGTGGAAAATCCCGAAGAAAATCGTATATATTTTCAGCGTTTACGTAAATTAGCTGTTGACATTGACGAAAAAAAGTCAGATAATGTTAATATGAGTATACTTTCTATGGGTATGACTAATGACTATGAGGTTGCAATTGAAGAGGGTGCTACTATGGTCCGTGTAGGAACCGGACTATTTGGCGCGCGTAATTACACTTAAGTCTAAATAACGCAAGATAGGAGAATTAAAAATGGGAGTATTAGATAAGTTCCTTGATATTATGAAATTGAGTGATGATGAGGATTACGAGAATGACGACTTCTTTGATGACGATTACGATGATGATTTTGATGAGAAGCCGGCAAAGAAAAGTCTGTTTAGCCGTATAAAGAAAGAAGAGTATGATGATTCCGATGATTATGATATGCCAGATGACAGACCGGCAAGAAAATCTACAGCAGTAAGCAGCAAGGTGACTCCAATGCGTCAGCCGGCCAGAAGGGCAAATGTAAGTATGGAAGTCTGTGTAATCAAACCTACTTCTGTAGATGATGCACGGGAAATTTCAGAGACATTACTCAGCGGACGTACTGTAATTCTGAATCTGGAAGGTTTGGACCTTGAAATTGCGCAGCGTATTATTGACTTTACATCCGGTGCGACATTTGCAATTAGCGGTAATCTGCAGAAAATATCCAATTACATATTCCTTGTCACTCCGACAAATGTAGATATTTCCGGTGATCTGCAGGATTTGCTTGGATCATCCTTTGATGCATCACCGATTGGCAGCAAATATTAATGAATAAGGAAGAGACCATGTTGCAGAAACGGCTGATAGAGCTCTCTCAGATAACCTATCGCCGTGATATTGTAACCTTTTCGGATTTTTTGAATTTGAATGAACTTCATATATTACATTCTACTCCGAAGAATTTATTGTCATCCCGCTATGAAACCTTTGGAGGTTATGAATATGCAGAGCGTCAGATGGTTGCTTTTCTACCTGATGCTCTTTATTATGAGTATGAATATCCAATCTGTGTGCTGTGCATAACTCCCATAAACATAAAATATGCAGAAGATCTGACACACAGAGACTATCTGGGAGCAATACTGAATCTTGGAATTGAACGCTGCAGGATTGGAGATTTAGCGGTTCAGGGACAAAACTGTTTTGTTTTCTGCCAGGAAAATATGGCAAACTATATCACAGAGCAATTAACCCGGATCCGCCATACAGTGGTAACTGTAGTTCAGCTTAAATTAAATAATTTTTCTTATAAGCCTGATCTAAAAGAGACTACAGGAACCGTGGCTTCCGTCCGTCTGGATGCAGTGCCTGCAATTGCCTTCCCTATATCCCGCAGTAAGCTTGTGAACCATATAGAAGGCGGAAAAGTATTTGTAAATGGAAAGCTTATTACGAACAACGGATATCGTCTGAAAGAGAATGATATTATATCGGTCAGAGGAATGGGAAGAATCATTTATGGAGGTATCCTCTCCGAAACCAGAAAAGGACGGTACCTTGTCAAAATCTATAAATATTAGATGCTAAGAGGTGAAAAGGTTGAAAAATCTTTCAATAAAATTTAAATCATATGTTGCAGCCGGAATTTTTGTGGTAATCGGTGTTCTGCTCGATCAGTGGACCAAATCCCTGGCAGTTGCCGGATTAAAAGGTCAGAAGCCCATAATTCTGATCGATAAAGTATTTCAGCTCTGTTATCTGGAAAATCGGGGTGCTGCATTTGGTATATTTCAGAACCGAATTACATTTTTCCTGATCAGCACACCGATTATATTAATTATCATGATCTGGCTTTATGGCAGATTTCCGGAGGGCAAAAGGTATCTTCCTCTTCGAATCTGCAGCGCAGCTATCTGTGCCGGTGCAATTGGTAATATGATTGACCGTGTCCGGCTTGGCTATGTAATTGATTTTTTTTATTTTAACCTGATTGATTTCCCAATTTTTAATGTAGCAGATATTTATGTTACGGTTTCAACATTTGCACTGCTATTTCTTGTGTTTTTTTATTACAGGGAGGAAGACCTTGAACAAATATTTAAACGTAGAAAATGAAGAAGGAGTGCGTATCGACAAATATCTGGCAGAGGAACTGCCTGATATGTCCCGCTCACATATACAGAAATTGATTAAGGATGGGCATGTAATTGTCAATCAGAAGCCTGTAAAAGCGAATTACAGGCTTTCTCTTTATGACCAGGTAGAAATTTCCATTCCAGAGTTAAAAGAGCCTGAAATCAGGCCTGAAAATATTGCTCTGGATATTTTGTATGAGGATAAGGACATTATTATTGTAAACAAACCTAAGCAGATGGTTGTTCACCCAGCACCTGGCCATTATTCCGGAACTCTGGTTAATGCCCTGATGTATCACTGCGGCTCCGAGCTGTCTGGAATTAATGGCATTATGCGTCCTGGTATCGTGCACCGTATCGACATGGATACTACAGGATCTCTTCTGGTATGCAAAAATGATATGGCGCATCAGAACCTGGCCGGGCAGCTGAAGGAACATTCTATAAAGAGAATCTACGAAGCGATTGTGCATGGCAATATCAGGGAGGATGACGGCACTGTAAATGCCCCTATCGGAAGACATCCTACCGACCGAAAGAAAATGAGCATTCATGCAAAGCAGGGACGTCATGCAGTTACCCATTATAAAGTATTGAAGCGTTTTGGTTCTTACACTCATATTCAGTGTGAACTGGAGACCGGACGGACACATCAGATTCGCGTCCATATGGCAAGTATCGGTCATCCACTTCTTGGCGATCAAATATATGGACCTGCCAAATGCCCAATAAAAGGATTACAGGGACAGACACTTCATGCCAGGACATTGGGTATTATTCATCCACGAACAGGAGAGTATTTGGAAGTAAATGCACCCTTACCACTGTATTTTGTAAATTTAATTCAGACGCTGTCTAAACAATAATAGGATTCTCACATAATTATCTATGCATTTTCAGCATTATCGGTTATAATAATAATAGATATTATGCTTAGTCATTATAAAAAGGAGCGTGATGTGTATGGCTAAAACAAATACAATTATTACTATCGGCAGACAATTTGGAAGCGGTGGACGGGAAATCGGTCATATTGTTGCTGATAAATTAGGCATTAAGCTTTATGATAAAGAAATGTTGGAACGGGCTGCTAAAGACAGCGGTATCTGTCAGGAATTATTTGAAGCGCATGATGAGAAACCTACCAACAGTTTTCTCTATTCATTGGTAATGGATACCTATTCTTTGGGATATTCCGCAGGAAGCTATACAGACATGCCAATTAATCACAAGATTTTCCTTGCACAGTTTGATACGATTAAAAGGATTGCCACCGAAGGTCCATGCATTTTGGTTGGGAGATGTGCAGATTATGCTTTGGAGGATAATCCGGATGTACTACGATTATTTATTCATGCAGACATGGATGCGAGAATACGTAGGATCGCCAGAATTTACGACCTCACAGATGCAAAAGCTAAGGAAATCATTCAAAAAACAAACAAAAAGCGTTCCAGCTATTATAATTATTATACTAATAAGCGCTGGGGAGATGCAGAGAGCTATGATGCCTGCCTGAACAGTTCTATGCTGGGATTGGAAGGGACGGCAGAAGCGATTCTCAAGCTGGTCGAGCTGAAAGAACGTGAAGGAAATAAGAAAATATAGAACGATAGATTTATATGAAGGTCAGTGTCCTTCGCTCCGTGTACAAAAATCCGGGAAAAATCAGCATCAAAAGATTCTTCCCGGATTTTTTGCGTCCTTTCATAAGGCTGCTGGATTTATGCTGCCAAAGCATCCAGAAGAAACTTCCATCACAGGCATTACTGCAGAAGCAGGTAGGAGACCATCAGGTGTGACCGGACATCTGCGTTGTCGAGATTCACATGGATCAGACTATTGATGCGGTGGATCCGGTATTGCAGCGTATTTCTGTGTATGTATAATTCTTCCGCCGCAAGCGTCGTGTTGCGCTCGCATCTCAAATAGTAAAAAAGCGTCCGGGCAAGCTCCGTATCATTCTCTTTATCGTATGCAGACAATATGCCGATGGCAGGATGGATTAACTGCATGGATGCAGTGGTTTCTTTCAGATGTTCCAGCAGGCAGTTCCAGGAATAATCAAGGCACAGACAGATGAGATCCCCGTCGGGAGCATAGGAAAGGGCAGACTTCGCCTGATCAAGATAAACTGCCAGGTGATTCCAGTCTTTAAAAGGGAGGGAGACGCCACATCTTAGTTTCAGATTCTGGCTGATATAGAGGATTTCCTTTTTTGATTTTTCAAGCAAGGGCTCGCTTAAGAGCATAATAATGTGATCGTTCCAGTATATCATCTTACACCCCGGGATATACCGTCCAATCTGTGCCACCAGGCTTTTGGCATTACCCCGCCCATCCATAAGCTCGAAATAGACGAGATAGTAATTGATGTCCGGTGTATTCCACCCGAGAGAGGCAAGTATCCAATCCAGCCGTTTCTGGTCTACCGCTTCTTTATTCAGCAGCTGGGAGAATAAGCAGGAGGCCGTTTCGCCGGATTCTGGCTGGTTCTCCCGGTAAGCTTTCTGCAGTACTTCTAACAGCGTATGTGCCAGTTTTACATCGGTATCTGTCAGCGGCTTGCTGTACTCTATAATCTGGAAATGTAATGCAATCTCATGATTGACATGTACCAGTCCGAGAATGCAGCGGTAATGCAGTTCCCTAAAATCCAGCAGAGTTGCCTCATTCTCCAGAGTCAGAATCTGATGATATGATGAAGCGCGCAGATTCCGAAGGCAGGAGATGGGGAGCATTCCATTCTTTACAATATCTTTCCAGAAATCGCGCAGCGGGGCATCCGCATACTTCTTCGTATATCCCAGAACCTTTCCCTGCCAGTTGGTAATCAGCATAGGATTCTGGAATACTTCTTCTGAGATATCAATAAGATTCTGGAAATCCGGGTTATTCCACACTCCCGTAATCAGTTTCTTTTCCCAGTGGTCGTAGAACTGACAGGCTTCTACCGCAAGTCCGCATACCTCTTCCAGCGAAATACCATAAAGAATGAAAAATGAACCCTGACAGCGAAAACAGACAGAGGTATCATCCTGCCGGATTAAGGATAATATTTCCGGCCCATCAATCTGCTGTGTGCCAACACGGAGCGTCTCAAAGTGTTGATCCTTTCCTTCGATTTTTGTAATCTTATAACCTTTGGATGCGATAAATTCATGAACCATAGATAAATATAAAATCATAGTATCTCCTTACTGACTGTGCCTTCCTTGTTCAAAGTGAACAAGTGAATGGCGTGCTGGTTGTGCTTTGTGAATGTTGTAACAAAGTTGTAGTTACATTATACTACAAATAACAGAAAAAATCGATAAAAACTATCGCTTTTGCACAATTGTACTATGTTTAATTAAGAAAGGAGTTCAAACATGGAAACAAGAAAAAAGAAACACCACGAGCTTTATGATGCGATTGCGGCGATCGTTGGCAAAAAATATGTGGTGGATGATGAGTTTGAGTTAATTCCCTACGCGCGTGATATCAGCTATTTTCATGGTGTCATGCCAGGAATCGTTGTCCGTCCGGCTTCAACCGAAGAAGTTGCTGCAATCGTTAAGGTAGCAAACAGCACAAAATATCCAATCGTTGTAAAAGGCGGCGGCAATGCAGGTGGCGGAGTAACACCCGGAGAGCCGGGACGCAATATCATGATTGATATGGGACGCATGGATCAGATCAAGGTAGATATTGATAACTTAAAAGTAACCGTAGGCGGCGGAGCAAGGCTGAGTACGATTGACGATGCGTTAAGACCGTATGGATACTATACAAATACGGTTATCGGACCTTATTTTTCCGCAACAGCGGCAGGATTGGTATCTGGAATTGCAGGCGCAGGATTCAGTAAGAATGTATCTTCCATCGGATGTAACTGGACACAGATCATTGGTCTGAAAGTCGTTCTTCCAAATGGCGATGTCATCACAACCGGAGCAGGTCCGTCTCAGAATGTCAACCGTGACGAGATCATGTTCCGGGAAGTGACGGGACCGGATCTGACAGATCTGTTCGTATCAAGCGGCGGCGCTTTCGGATTGGTTACAGAAGTGGTTCAGAAGATTGTTCCGATTCCAAAACATATGAAAGCAATCAGTTATCTGGTGCCGACGATGGAAGATGTATGGGATATCTCGCTGGAGCTGAGCAGGATGGGACGCTGTCCATATACCAATATGATTATGTTTGAGATGTCCAATTACATGGTAAAGCCGATTGCTGGGGATACGGATGCGTACGGAGTTCTGTTATACTGTGTAGAATCTGACAGCGAAGCAGATATTGAGATCCGTCTGGGAGAGATTAAAGAAGTCTGTGAAGCACACGGAGCGGTTCATGGCAATGAAAAACTGGATTATTTTGCTCTGCACGGCACAACAGGTACGATGGAGATGGTACATGATGTGGGCGCGAACTCCTGTCCATTCATGACCTGGGAGTCTATGTTCCCGCGTGCAACCTCCTTAAAGTATGCAAAAGGACTGATGGCGGCCTTCGCTTCCGTACCGGGACATCGTGAGAATGCTACCGCAGTCGGAATGTATCTGGTACCAATGGGCAATGTATTCCTGATTGGCGCCACACTTCGTTCCGGATTCCAGACACCGGAAGCAGAAGAGCATCTGAGAAAGACCTGGGCGGCAGGAGCAAAATACATGCGCAGTATCGGAACCTCTTCCGCATATGGTCAGGGAACAAACTCACAGTATATTGCAGAATCATGGTCTCCTACTTATGCAAAGACAATGTCACTGATTAAGAAGGCACTGGACCCGAATGGCATTATGTGTCCGGGACTTTGGAATTTATAAAAAAGGAGGATATAAAAATGCTCGAGAAATATAAGAATAATGTCAATGCATGCAGCCGCTGTGGAATGTGTATCGTAGGCGAAGCAGGCTATATCTGTCCGGTTCAGCAGCATACCGGCGGATTTGACCAGTATGTAGCCCGTGGAAGGAACCAGATTGCAAAGGCAGTCTTAAACGGCGAATTGGAATATACAAAAGAGATGGCGGACAGCTCCTATACCTGTCTTGGATGCAATGCCTGTCATACCCAGTGTACCAGAATGGATATGAAAACGGGACAGCCGGGTTATATTGATGAAACCAAGATCCAGTATGCATTAAGAGTGGATCTGTGCAAGGCAGGCTATGAGCCGGAACCGCTTCAGGAAGTAGATAAGGCGATTGATTCTACCGGCAACCCGTTCGGCGAAGAGCCGTCCAGACGTGCCGCATGGGCGGAAGGATTAGACCTTCCTTCCAAGGGAGATACGGTTTACTTTGCAGGGTGTTACGCTTCGCTTCGCAACACCAAGATTGCCAAAGCAACCGTTGCAATCCTGAAAGCAGGAGGCATCGACGTGGCATACCTTGGCGAGCAGGAATGGTGCTGTGGTGTTCCGCAGCTTGCAGACGGTAACCGTGAGCTTGCAGAGAAATTAATCGTTCACAATGTAGAAGCATTGAAAAACGCCGGAGTGAAGCGGGTAATTACCTCCTGTGCAGGATGCTTCCATGCTATAAAGAGCGAGTATCCGGAGATTATCGGAGAACTGCCTTTTGAAGTGGTTCACAGCTCAGAAGTGATTGCAGACCTGATCGCAGAAGGCAAGATCACGCTGGATAAAGAGATTGCAAAGAAGGTTACCTATCATGATCCATGCCATCTCGGAAGACATGAGAAGGTATTTGACGCACCGCGTAACGTGATTCAGGCAGTTCAGGGAATGGAACTGGTTGAGATGGAACGAATCAAGGACAATGCGGTATGCTGCGGCGGAGGCTCCATCGTATCAACGGCATTTCCGGAGCTGACCAAGGATATTGCCTCAGACAGAGTAAAAGAAGCCAAGGCTACGGAAGCAGACATGATCGTATCCGCATGTCCATCCTGTGAGAGCATCCTGACGCCGGGCGCAAGAAAAGCGAAGATGAAAGTCTATGACCTGAGCGTTCTGGTTGCAGAAGCAATGGGTATGAAATTATAAAAAGGAGAATAAGAACAATGAGCAGTTATGAAGTAAGAGCACTTCCATTATACACGAAAGAACATACATGGATGAAAACAGTTGGGAATGGGATCGTAAGAGTTGGTATTACGGATTATGCCCAGAAGATGTTAAAGGAAATTAATTATGCAGAACTTCCTTCCGAGGGAGATGAAGTCGTACAGATGGAATCCTGCGCGGAGCTGGAATCCACAAAAGCAGTTTCCCAGGTATACTGTCCGGTAAGCGGCACAGTGGCAGCGGTGAATGAGGAAGCGATGGATGAGCCTTCCCTGATTAACCAGAATCCATATGATGCAGGATGGCTGATAGATGTAGAGGCTTCTGATCTGGAATCAGAGAAAGCAAATCTGATGACAGCAGAGGAATATAAGGCTTTCCTAGACACGATCTAAGGTGACAGTCAGAGCGGGAGGTTGTATAGAAGACTTCCCGCTCTGTTATTACCATACTGAATTTCTGCATTAGCAGATGGGAGAAGAATATGAGACAGTTAATTTATTATATATCGGAGCAGATGAATCCCTGGCGCAATCTGGCGATCGAAGAAGCGCTGCTTATGAAAGTCCCAAAGGATACGGTGATTCTGTATCTTTGGAGGAATCAGAGAACTGTGGTGATCGGAAGAAATCAGAACTGCTTTGCGGAATGTAATGTAAAATGTCTGGAAGAGGAAGGCGGATATCTGGCAAGGCGGCTTTCTGGAGGCGGAAGCGTATATCATGATGATCAGAATCTGAATTTTACATTTTTGGCAAATGCGGAAGATTACAATGTCGATATGCAGATGGAAGTGATTCTAAGAGCAGTTAAGTCCTTTGGACTCAATGCAGAAAAGACAGGACGAAATGATATTACGATTGATGGAAGAAAATTCTCCGGAAATGCATTTTACCAGAATAAAGAAAAGTGTTATCATCACGGGACATTACTGATACATACCGATTCGGAGGTTATGAGCCGATATCTGAATGTGTCCGGTGAAAAACTTAAGAGTAAGGGGGTCGCTTCTGTTAAAGCGAGGGTTGTGAATCTGGGAGAACTGTCCCCTGAGATTACGGTAGAGACTATGAAAAAGGCGATGCTTCAGGCGGCGGAGGATGTCTATGGGATTGCTCCGGTAAAGGCAGATGCCGGGGTGTGTGATCAGGAACTGATTGCGCGTCTGGAAAAAAAGAATGCTTCTTGGGAATGGCGTTATGGAAGAAAGATTCCATTCACCTGGGAAAAAGAGAGAAGGTTCGCCTGGGGGAACGTGCATATCCGGCTGGACGTGAATGAAGGGGTGATTCAGCAGGCAGTCATATATTCGGATGCGATAGATGTAGAATGGATCGCAGCATTAGCGGACTATATGGTTCAAAAGAGATTCAGGAGTCCATTGGTGACAGAAACGCTGGAGACAGATATGACAAAAGAACGTAGTATGATTCTGAAAGATATTGAGTTGATGATGATGGAGGAAGAAGAATGAAACAGTATGATTTGATAGTAATAGGTGCTGGGCCGGCGGGATATGTATCCGCAATCCGTGCAGCCCAGTTGGGACTAAAGACCGCCATCGCAGAGAAAAACAGATTAGGCGGCACCTGTCTGAACAGAGGGTGTATTCCAACCAAAGCCCTGCTGCACTCTGCACAAAGCTACGCCTCTGTTCAGGAGATGAGTGCGCTTGGAATCGAAGTGAAGGACGTGTCTTATGACATTCAGAAGATTCATGCAAGGAAGCGAGAAGTGGTGAAGACTCTGACAGATGGGGTAGAGCAGCTTCTGAAGGCAAACGGAGTAGACATCCTCTGTGGGCAGGCGAAGGTTACGGCAGCTGATACTGTTGAAGTGGAGGGCGTCTGCTATCAGACGGATAAGATCCTTGTAGCGGCCGGCTCCTATCCGGCAAAACCGCCGATCCCGGGTCTGGAGCTTGACGGCGTGGTTACCAGTGATGATCTGTTAGAGGGAACTCCTGTAGATTATCAGTCGCTCATCATCATCGGCGGCGGAGTTATCGGAGTTGAGATGGCCAGCGTATATGCGGCGCTGGGATGCAAGGTAACGATTGTCGAGGGCATGGAACGTATGGTATCTGTGCTGGATAAGGAATTTTCGCAGAATCTGAAGATGAATTTTAAGAAAAAAGGCGTGGACGTATTCCTGAATGCAAAAGTCACCAGCGTTGAAAAGTCTGACGAGGGACTGACAGTTCATTTTGAATCCAAAGGAAAAGAACAGAGTGTTTCCGCGCAGGGAGTACTGGTATCTGTCGGGCGTAGGCCGAATACTGCGGGATTATTTGCAGAAGAATGCATTCCGGAGATGAACAGAGGCTTCCTTACGGTGGATCATCAATACGAGACATCCATCAAGGGAATCTATGCGGTAGGTGATGCTATCGGGGGCATACAGTTAGCGCATAAAGCCGAGGCGGAGGGCCTTGCTGCGGTTGCCATGATGTGCGGACGGGAACCGGAGACGAATCCGGCCTACGTGCCGTCATGTATCTATACGAGTCCGGAGATTGCCTCCGTAGGCATTACGGCTGACGAAGCAAAAGCGCAGGGGCTTGATGTGAAGAAAGCCAAATACCTGATGACTGGTAATGGAAAGAGTATTATCGAAGGAGAATCGCGTGGATTCATCAAAGTGGTATTTGATGCTAAAACCGAGAAGATTCTTGGAATCCAAATGATGTGCGGACGGGCAACAGATCTCATCAGTGAATTCACAGGAGCCATCGCGAACGGGCTGACCAGAAGCCAGCTGCTTGCAGGTATGCGTCCTCATCCATCTTTCTGTGAGGGAATTACGGAAGCAATGGAAGCGGTCGAAGGAATGTCGATTCATTCTGCTCCGGTTAGAAAGTAACAGTTAGAAAACATATCATAAAAATACAGGAGGAAATACTATGAGTAAAAAGTATGATGTAGTAATCGTTGGTGCTGGTTTGTCAGGCCTTGCAACTGCAGGTTATCTTGCAAAAGCGGGAAAAAGTGTCAAGATTGTGGAGAAACTTCCTGTAATCGGCGGAAGTACGGTTCCGAATAAGATTATGGATTGTACGGTATCTATGATCTATCCGATTACGGCAAAACACAGCTACGGCAATGCCAACGGCTGGGCAAAGGTTGCACAGGATTTCGGAGCGGACGTAAGAATGATGAATTCAGGAGCGCCAAGAGTCTTCTTAAAAGGCGGCGAAGAGGGCAGGAATGACTTCAAGATTCCACAGTGTCTGTCTCCGGAAGGCGCGGCAAAATGGATGAAGGACCTGCTTCAGGCGGCAAAACCGGAATTGGTAACCGAGACAACCCAGGAAGAACTGGTTCCGATTATGCGGGAAATCTACGAGACGCCTCTCGAGAAGATGACGATAGATTGGGGCGAGATGTCAATCAAAGATTGGATTGAGCCAAGAACCGAGGATGAGGGAATCCGTTATGTATTTAACGTAATGATGACGGCTTCTATCTTTACTGGAGATTATGATTATACATATAACTACGGCTCTGTCGGAAAAGGTCTGGTGCTCCTTCGTATGTGGCTGGGCGGTGACGGACTAATGTCTGTGCCATATCCGAATCCACAGGAAGGAATTGCAATTCCGATCGCAGAAGCGGTTCAGAACATGGGCGTAGAGATTGAATTGGGCGTGGATGTTAAACAGGTATTAATCGAAGATGGAAAGGTAACCGGACTACAGGTTGCAAGAGGAGAACAGGAAGAAGTTCTGACTGCAGATGATTATGTAATTGCAACCAGGTGGGGAGCATGGCCGGCGTTATTTAACCCAATGCCAGATTTCATGGCGAAGATTGTGGGAGAGATCATGAAGCCGGAACACATGATCGGAAGTGCATTCAAGACTTATTTCCTGGATGATAAGATTCCTTTGGATGGAGCATTCTTCATGGAATTCGATAATAAAGGGGATGGATCGCATGTTCTGGGCGGAACTGCACAGAGTACGGAGCAGCCGTGGAATGCTGCGGAAGGCAAACAGTTTATCTGGGCATATCGTATTATGACAGCAGAGAAATACAATCAGCTTGGACAGGAAGAGATCGAAAAGCAGATGCACGAGGATATGGACCGGATGTTCCCAGGCTTCAGCGAACATCTGATATTCGAGACGCCATTTGGCGGACGTCTGGCTCCATCACACTATTTCTACAATTGCCAGCCAAAACTTAGGCATCATTATGACGCTGTCGGGAATCTGTATTTCGCAGGAGACTGTACGGCTCCAATGTATAGTATGCTTACGGACGGAGCGGCAAGCACGGGAGAGATTACCGCAGATATGATTCTGAACAAATAAGGCGGCTGCCGGATCATAAAAAATGTAAACCGATCATAAGATCAAAAGGGATTGTCGGGAAATATTTTCCGATAGTCCCTTTTTTATCTGGTATGAGGGATCCGTTTCGGCCATCCCTGAATATTCCCGTTTAGTATTGCAGTAAACATCCGTTGCTTTACGCCAGGATGTTCCCGGTTCAGTTCGGCCAAAAGTTCTTTTGCATACTGACGCTTGGTATAGCCGTCAATCGGACACCGGCTGCTTACAACCGGAAGCTGATACTTATTCTTAAAGCCAATTACATCCGCCTCATCTACAAACATAATCGGACGGATAACGGTAAGCTCCATCCGGTCCAGATACGTCCTCGGCGAAAAGGAATAGAATCTTCCCTCAAAGAATAAAGATAATATCATAGTCTCGATAATGTCATCCTTATGATGGGCATAGGCAACCTTATTACAGCCCATTTCCTTCACAGCCTGGTTTAAGGCGCCTTTACGCATTTTCGCGCAAAGGGAGCAGGGATTCGTCTCTTTGCGCTCTTCAAAGAGGATATGGGCAATATCAGTCTTTACAATATGATAAGGCACATCAAGTTCTTTACACAATTCCTCAACCGGTGTAAAATCACATTCGCTGTATCCCAGATCTACTGTAACAGCGCTTAATTCAAATTTCTTGGGGTAAAAACGCTGAAGTCCCTTCAGAGCATAGAGCAGTGTCAGACTATCCTTGCCGCCGGAAATTCCTACTGCAATATGATCCCCTTCCTCGATCATCTGATATTCATCAACTGCTTTTCTTGTATAACTTAATAACTGCTGTAATTTCATCTGTCTATTCCTAACTTTCTCTTAATTTCACTGCCGATGCAGCCAAACGCCGTCTGTCCTCGTCAATGGCAGCATAATGCTTCTTGGTAGTATTTACGTCTTTATGGCCAAGCACATCAGCAACCAGATAAATATCACCTGTTTCCCGATATAACGAAGTGCCGTAAGTGCTGCGAAGCTTATGGGGGGTGATCTTTTTGTTTGGCGTTACCTGACGGGCATATTTTTTAACCATGTTCTCTACAGCCTGAACACCCATGCGGCGGCGCTGTGTAGAAAGAAATAAGGCATTCTCATGGCCGGAGAGGGGAGTAGTGGCCTTCCGCTCTCCATCGATATAATTTTTCAGGGCATCTGCAACTTCATCCCCAAAATACACAACCATCTGGTTGCCGCCCTTTCGGGTAACTGTAATTCCATTATTCTTGAAATCCACATCATTTATATCAAGCCCAACGCACTCTGACACTCGGATTCCGGTACCTAACAGTAAGGTTAAAATTGCCAAATCGCGATTTTTCGTTTTATTATAATATGTAAGAGCCTGTCCCGTCAATTTGTTTCCCGCAGATTCAACGAAATCCAACAGTAAAGCGACTTCATCCGTATCCAGGCGGATAATGGCTTTTTCATGCTGTTTCGGCATATCCACCAATAAGGTAGGATTTTTCGTAATGATCTGATGTTTATAATAATATCCATAATAGCTTCTAAGTGCAGACATCTTTCTTGCAAGGCCCTTTTCGCCATTGGTCATTAATTCATCATCATCACGCTTATAAACCTTTAGATATTCCATGTATTCTTCAATATCTACCGGTTCCAAATGTTCCAGATCCGCCGGTCCGAACTGCTCAACGGAATAATTACGGTAAATCGGATTATTCTCCATTAAATAATGATAGAATACACGGATGTCGTATGCGTAGTTTACCCTGGTTCGTATTGATGAAGTAGATTCCATTGCACGAAAGAAATCCCTCGCAAATGGCGGCAGTGTCTTTAACAGTTCCCGTAATCGCAATGTATAATCAATTTTTGTCTGTTCGTGATAGTTTTTTTCATTTCCCATAATAATCTCCCCTATAATCTTTTGGAAAAATCGGTATTTTACGTATAGATTGATTTCCTTTTCTATTATATTGCTATCACAAGATAAAGTCAAGATTCAAGATAATAAAACAAATGAATAAGACAGCCGGTCTTCCGATTCTGGATTACCAGGCTGTCTTATCTGGGTAAAAGTATATAAATATATTAAGAATAACTGAGTATTCAAAATACTGAATTAATTTGATTCCAATATAAAATAAGAATCATATTCTGTGCCATCATGTCCGATAAGTCTATGATTGGTATGTAAAAAATTCAGATGCTGTGGGCAGCTCTGATACACGTCCATCATAAAAATCCTCCAATATTTAATGAAATACTTGATCGGTATAGGCTACAGTTAAGTATCGCCCCTCATGAATCTCTGTAGATTCTAACTGATTGATCTCTTTTAATATCTCTATGTATTCAGGTATGGAATCACAAGTGTCATCCATATATCTTTCAGCTATGCTCCATAAAGTATCCCCGGCATCTACTTTAATGCTCTTATAATATCTGTAATCAACAGGGGCTTCCTGCTGGCTGCCATGGGCACTCACCAATTCGCTGCCGGACAATACACTGAAGCATACTGCGAAAACGAATGCTGCCATAAATAATGCCATCTTTTTCAAATATACGGTTCTTTTTCTCTTACTCTTCACATGTAATCTGCTTGTCCTCATAATAGCTCTTTTCCCCCTTGTATTCTTACTCATAACACTCTGCTCCCCAAACGCCCGTTCCGAACGAACGTTCTTTTCTTATGGAATATTATATTAAACGAACAGATGTTTGTCAATGCTTTTTCGTAAAAAAAATCGAACATATTTTCTAAACATTTGTTTGCTTTTTGTAGTTCTCTATGATAAAATTTAAGTATAGTTAAAGAAAGGAGCTACTATTATGTCACAGGGTAAGATTTCGCCGAAGCAGCGAGAAATTTTAGAATACATTAAGTCTCAGATACTGGAGCGTGGCTTTCCACCTGCAGTTCGGGATATATGCGAGGCTGTACATTTAAAATCTACATCTTCTGTACATTCTCATTTGGAGACATTGGAAAAGAATGGATACATCCGGCGGGATCCTACAAAGCCACGTGCAATAGAGATCCTGGATGATACGTTTAATCTTCTGCGGCGCGAGGTTACCAATGTTCCTCTGATTGGCCGGGTAGCCGCTGGTGAGCCGCTTTTTGC
The DNA here is from genome assembly GCA_030524585.1 of Eubacteriales bacterium. GTDB lineage: Bacteria > Bacillota > Clostridia > Lachnospirales > Lachnospiraceae > Claveliimonas. The sequence goes on from JAUNGJ010000025.1 coordinate 16,334, forward strand.
TGAGCAGAATATTGAGAACTATTTCCCGATTCCAGTAGAGATGCTTCCGAATAACAATACGTTTATGCTGAAGGTTCGCGGAGAAAGCATGATTAATGCAGGTATTCTGGATGGAGACTATGTACTTGTTGAAGAAAGACATACTGCCTCCAATGGTGAGATGGTGGTTGCACTTATTGAGGATGGTGCTACCGTTAAGACCTTTTACAAAGAAGAAGGGATTATCCGGCTTCAGCCTGAGAATGATTTCATGGAGCCTATTCTTGTTAAAGATGTGATGATTCTTGGTAAGGTGATAGGTGTTTTTCGCTTTATGTAGGAATATAGCCTGAAACTCATATAGAGCTAATCTGCATATTCCTGCAGACTTCGCGTGTGGACGGACTACAAAAACAGGCCAATTTACAAAATATGTAAATTGGCCTGTAGTTCATTCTATAATTCTTCTCTTGCCACTTCTCTTCCATCGTGCCAGATATGCTCCAGATTATAAAAGCTGCGGTTTTCTTTGTCAAAAACATGGACAATAATATCTGTGTAATCAAGAAGAACCCACGGACTATGTCCGCCGCCTTCCCGCTGCTTCATAGAAAATCCTCCCATATGCATCTTCTCTTCTACATTTTCCACAAGTGCACTGACCTGGCTGTTGCTGTTTCCTGTTGCAATAACGAAGTAATCAGCAATAACGGAAATCTGTGATATATCTATGATCTTAATGTCTGTTCCTTTTTTTTCATCCAGCGCATCGTAGGCAATGCGTGCCATTTCTTTTGCCTGATTCATACTATAACAGCCCTCCTGTTTATTAAACAATTATTCGTCCTCTAATTCTTGGTAATACTGGTAAGTTCTTTCTGTCATTGGATCCAGTGGAATATTTTTCGACTCCAGATAGGCCAGCGAATCTTTCAAAATCCGGCAGATACAGGCATCCAGATCCCGAAAAGCCAGCTCACGTACAGCCTCCAGATTGGGCAGTGCAGCTCTGCCTGGCTCAATATAATCGGCAATATAAATGATCTTATCCAATGCGCTCATAGCAGGCCTTCCGGTGGTATGACACCGGATTGCACAGAGAATCTCCGAATCCGTTATATGATATTTGCTCTCTGCATAAAAAGCGCCAAGTTTTGCATGCAGTAATCCGGGATTTTCATATTCCACTTCAGAAATCGGTATATTATTTTTCTTACAGATTTTAATTTTCTTATCTGCAGAAATACACTTCGCACAATCGTGCAGTAGTCCGGCAATTAAAGCCTTATCTATATTGACTTTATGGCACATTGCGAGAGCGCCCGCGGTATACATAACACCCATCGTATGCTGATACCGGTCTTCGTCAAGATATTTTTTAACCTTTTTCTGCATTTTTACGATTTTCTCATTCATCTTTTGCAATATCTCCAAATAATAGTTTACCTGTCTTTTATCGATTATCAAACATCAGCAATTCGATAAGTATAGCCTATGGTCGATAATATATCTCTCTACTGACTCAGGCACATACGCTGAAATGGATTGTCCTTCCTGTATCCTACTCCTCAGTTCATGGGATGAAACATGTAAAAGCGGTGTAATTAAAAGCCGAATATCCGAATGATATTTATGATTGAGTTCTGCAATCTTTGTCTCCATAATATCGCGGCTATTCATCTCATCCCGATATGCAGCCAACAGTGTACAGGTTCTAAAAATACGTTCCGGATGCACCCATTTTTCAAGAGAAAACAGCGAATCCGCTCCTATAATAAAATAAAAGTGATCTTCCGGATATCTTTCTTTAAAATATTCCATTGTCTGATATGAATAAGAGATATCCGTTCTGTTGAGCTCATACTTTTCCAGACAGAATGCATCCGTGCCATCAATTGCCAATCTGACCATCTCCGCCCTGTCCTTTGCATCTGTTCTCTGCCCGGTATTCTGTTTGTGGGGCGGATTGCCATTTGGCATGAACCAGACCTTGTCCAGATCATATTCCCGATATGCATATTCTCCCAGCATTAAATGTCCATTGTGAATGGGATCGAATGTGCCTCCCATAATTCCAATTTTCATACAAACCTCTTTGAAGCCTTTACCGTTATTAACATAATTAAATTATGGTAACACAATCTTCTTTTTCTCGTCTTTACCTTCTTTATACAACACAATTTTTTTGCCTATGACCTGCACAACCTGTGATCTAGTTCTCTCAGCAAGAACAGCAGCCAGGGATTGGGGATCATCCGCACAGTTCTGAAGAACACTGATCTTGATCAGCTCTCTGGCATCCAATGCCTCAGAAATTGCTCTGGTCACTTCCGGTGTCATACTGCTTTTACCAATCTGGAAAATCGGGTCCATTGTCATAGCCAGACTTTTCAAATAAGCTCTCTGTTTTGATGTCATGATTTATTCCTCACTAATTTTATTTATAATAGTCAAATTGTAATCCATACATGCGAACCGTGTCACCCTCCTGAATACCGGCCGCTTCCAGTTCATCCAGTATTCCCGTATCCTTCAGAAATTTCTGAAAAAAAGCAAATCCTTTTTCAGAATCCAGATTCGTGTAGCCCAGCATCTTTTCAATCTTCGGTCCTTCGACCACATATACGCCCTCTTCCTTCTCTACTGTGTAAGGAAGGTCTACATAGATGAGCTCATCCTCCGGGAAATACTCCTGTTCAAACACAATAGGAGAAGCATCCAGATCCTTCAGCTGATCCGATACATAATACAGCAGCTCTTTTAATCCCTGACCGGTCACTCCTGATATCGGAAATACCTTACAGCCCTTTGGCTCAAATTCAGCTTTTAATCTCTGAATAGGATCTTCCCCGCCATCTGTATAAATGGCATCGATCTTATTTGCAGCGATTACCTGGGGACGGTTTGCAATTTCCGGATTATAGGCCATAAGCTCTGCATTGATTTTATAAATATCATCTACCGGGTCTCTACCCTCGGTACCGGCGGCATCTACCACATGAATCATCAGTTTGGTACGTTCAATGTGGCGTAAAAATTCATGGCCCAATCCGACACCCTCTGAGGCCCCTTCGATCAATCCTGGAATGTCTGCGATCACAAAACCTCTTCCGTCTGGCAGATCTACCACGCCAAGATTCGGATTCAGAGTTGTAAAGTGATAGTTGGCGATTTTCGGCTGGGCATTCGTTACTCTGGACAGAAATGTGGATTTACCAACATTGGGAAAGCCTACAAGTCCCACATCCGCTATGACCTTCAATTCCAGATTTACCCAAAGCTCCTGTGACGGCTGTCCCGGCTGAGCATACTTAGGAACCTGCATGGTTGCCGTCGCGAAATGCTGGTTTCCAAGTCCGCCCTTCCCTCCTTTTAAAATCACCTGTCTGCGGTTATCCCCAGACATATCTGCAATGACCTTTCCGGACTCTGCTTCCTTGATAACGGTTCCTTCCGGAACTTTCAACACAATATCCTCTGCATCTTTACCATGGCAGCGGCGTTTTCCTCCCTGCTCACCGTCTTTTGCCGTAAATTTACGCCTATGACGGTAATCCTGAAGTGTATTCAGACCCTCATCTACCTCGAAGATCACATCGCCTCCCCGTCCGCCGTCGCCGCCGTCAGGGCCTCCATTGGGAACATACAGCTCTCTACGGAAGCTTACATGTCCATCTCCGCCTTTGCCTGATCTAATAAATATTTTTGCTCTATCTGCAAACATACCGGATATTCCTTTCCTAAAATATAACGAAAGTGCTGTTCCACAACTGAATTCAGTCATTTCGCAGCACCCGTCAAGTCATCTCATTTAAAACTATTCTGCAACCGGATAGATAGAAACCTGTTTCTTATCTCTTCCTTTTCTCTCGAAACGTACAACACCATCCACCAGTGCAAACAATGTATCGTCGCCTCCGCGGCCTACATTGATACCTGGGTGAATCTTTGTTCCACGCTGTCTGTAAAGGATGTTACCAGCTTTTACAAACTGTCCGTCTGCTCTCTTGGCGCCCAATCTCTTAGACTCAGAGTCACGTCCGTTCTTTGTAGAACCAACTCCCTTTTTATGAGCGAAATACTGAAGGTTTAAATTCATCATGGTTGTTACACCTCCTCAAATGATAACTGAATATATTCTTCATAGTCTTCATTTTCCACCATGGTCTCGATTCCGAGGATCATAGCAGAAAGTAACAGCTCGGTCTGCTCGGACAGATTATCCTTTAACCGGAAATCAATCAGGCCTTCTTCCCCATTAGTCACCAATGAAAATCTTGCCGATGTAAATTTCTCGATTGCATTACAGGTATTGATTACCAGCATCGACAGAGCGGCACAGACAACATCTTCGCCCGCATCTGCATAATCTGCATGTCCGATTACGGTAAAACCGACGCATTCTTTGTTCTCGTTACGATAAATCGTTACATGTGTCATGAAAAATCTCCGGATTAAGCGTTGATCTTTTCAATCTTAACAGCTGTGTACTGCTGTCTGTGACCATTCTTCTTATGGTATCCAGATTTTCTCTTATACTTGTAAACGATTACTTTCTTAGCTTTTCCGTTCTCTACAACGGTTGCCTCAACAGTTGCTCCTGCTACTGTAGGGTCTCCAACCTTAAGCTCGTTATCGCTAACTGCAAGCACCTGGTCAAATGTATAAGTCTCGCCAGCCTCGACACCAAGCTTCTCTACTTTAATGATATCGCCTTCAGCTACTTTGTACTGTTTACCACCTGTTGCTATAATTGCGTACATATGGCACCTCCTATTATCATTACTCGCCAATTACGGTGACCGTATCTTCCGACACAGCACTTAAAACCTCATTGTGCGGCATACTTGTAAATAATAACATATGATTATCATAAAATCAATATTTTTGCGTAATTTTCCAGGAAATTTTTACTTAAATTTCATTCAGCCTTTACAGCAGCTGGATTCCATGTTCTTCTGCTGTCTGAATCATATCCTCCGGCCAGATGGAAGATTGTACTTCTCCAATATGGGCCTTTCTCAGATAATACATACAGATTCTGGACTGTCCGATACCACCGCCGATGGTATAGGGAAGCTCACCATTTAACAGCGCCTTCTGGAACGCAAGCTCCTTACGTTCCTCGCATCCTGCCGCTTTCAGCTGCTTCATGAGAGAAACTTCATCCACACGGACACCCATGGAGGATAATTCCAGTGCAATATCCAGAACCGGATAATACACGATGATGTCTCCGTTCAGTTCCCAATCATCATAGTCCGGAGCTCTTCCATCATGCTTCTCGCCAGATGCAAGGATTTTACCAATCTGAGACACGAAAATAGCTCCCTTCGCTTTGGCATAGGCATGCTCTCTTTCTTTTGCATCCATTCCCGGATACATATCTTCCAATTCCTGAGAAGTGATAAAGGTAATCTCTTCCGGAAGCAGTGGTTCAATATAGTTGTATCTTCTGGACATGTAGTCTTCCGTATCCTTCAGCGCCGCATACACCTTTCTCACAGTATACTGAAGGGTTTCCGTATTACGTTCTTCCCTGGAAATAACCTTCTCCCAATCCCACTGATCCACATAGATCGAATGGATATTGTCAGTATCCTCATCTCTCCTAATCGCGCTCATATCCGTATACAATCCTTCGCCCGAATGAAATCCGTATTTCTTTAAAGCATGACGCTTCCACTTTGCAAGAGAGTGTACAATCTCTGCCGTCTCATCATTCTGCTCCTTAATTCCGAATGCTACCGGTCTTTCCACACCATTCAGATTGTCATTTAAGCCACTTTCCGGCTTTACGAACAATGGCGCAGACACGCGCGTCAGATGCAGGGATTTTGCCAGTGCACTCTGAAAATGATCTTTTACTTCTTTAATTGCAACCTCTGTTTCCCGGATGGTAAGTGGAGACACATAGCCCTCCGGGGTAATAATATTAGCCATATCAACTGACTCCTTTCCGAATTTATTCTCGATGAACCGGGATCTTTATATCCAGCAGTTTTTCCGCATTGGAATGGAATATCATCTGCTTTTCCTCTTCTGTAAAAGGGAGACGGTTCATGTGCTCTACAAACGATTTCTGATCGCCCCAGGGAGAATCCGTAGCAAATAAAATCCGGTCAATTCCCTGTTTTCTTGCGATTCTCATAAACTGTTCATCTTCTATGTAGTCAAATACCACACCGGTGTCAAACCAGGCCGGAATCCCGATAAGCTCACGCTCCACTTCATCCCACATCAAAAAGCTTCCCATATGAGCCAGAATCAGCCTGTCAGGCCGTACATCCTCAATCATATTGATGATCCGCTGTGGCGTACAGTGGGTCACCTCCTTATATCCCGGATCATAGCCCGCATGGGTGCTGACGATAAGACCCAGCTCACTGGCATAGGAAATGATTCGCTTATATTTTATATCGTCGATAAATTCCTGCTGGTAGTCAGGATGAAGCTTGATTCCTTTAAACCCCTGATCTTTTAAATACTTTAATTCTTTTTTGTAATCTTCCGTCTGGGGATGAATGCCGCCAAAGGATAACAGCCGGTCCTCACCCCGAAACTGCATGGCAAAACGGGTGATGGAATCAAACTGCTTAGGTTTGGTTACCACCGGCAGAATAATGGAACAATCAATTCCCGCCTCTCTGGATGAAGCCCGCAGACCTTCCGCCGTAGCGTCCGTCTTTGGTTCTGTTTCACATTTCACTTTCAAAATATCCCGTGTACTTTTTGCAATTCTGTCTGGAAATATATGTGTATGAAAATCTATCATCGTTTATACCTGCGTCGTTACAAAGATGTCGTAAATAGCCTTGATTGCATTATCAAAATCATGGTTTCGGACACCGATTATAATGTTAAGCTCGCTGGAGCCCTGATCGATCATGCGCACATTCACATTGGCGTGAGCCAGTGCGGAGAAAATTCTTCCGGAAGTTCCCCTTGTAGATTTCATACCCCGGCCAACCACTGCAATCAGCGCAAGATCTGATTCCATCTCTACGAAATCCGGCTCAACAGCACGGTGAATACCGGCAATGACCTTCTGTTCTTTCTCTTCAAATTCATCCTGATGCACCAGAATCGTCATGGTATCGATTCCGGAAGGCATATGCTCAATGGAGATCTGATTGTCGGCAAAAACCTCCAGCACCTTCTTACAGAAACCGACCTCTGAGTTCATCATTGCCTTTTCAATCGTGATGGAAGCAAAATCCTTCTTTCCTGCCACGCCGGTAATTGTAAAGCGTGGCTTTCTGCAGGTAGCCTCCACGATCAGCGTACCTTTATCCTCCGGTGCGTTTGTGTTGCGAATATTGATTGGAATCCCTTCCTTCCGCACGGGGAAAATCGCGTCCTCGTGAAGAACAGATGCACCCATGTAAGAAAGCTCGCGCAGCTCCCTATATGTAATCACATCAATCGCTTTTGGATTCTTGACAACTCTCGGATCTGCAATCAGGAATCCGGATACATCAGTCCAGTTCTCATACATATCTGCATGAACCGCTTTGGCAACAATAGAGCCCGTCACGTCGGAACCGCCTCTGGAAAAGGTCTTTACTCTGCCGTCAGGCGCCGAACCATAAAAGCCAGGGATAACAGCCTTTTCTACACGCTCCAATCTCTCGGATAAAATTTTATTCGTTTTTTCACTGTCAAAGGTCCCCTTCTCATCGAAAAAAATAACCTCTGCCGCATCGATAAATTCATAGCCAAGATAGTTGGCCATAATAATACCATTCAGATATTCACCTCTGGAAGCAGCGTAATCTCTTCCAATCTTCTTGCTGAAATTCTCGCGTATGGTCTGGAACTCAGCATCAAGGCTGAGTTTCAGCTCCAGCCCGTCAATGATCTCCTGATAACGCTCCCTGATCTTTGACAGCAGCTTCTCAAAATTCTCCTCCTGAATTGCCAGATGATAGCAGCTGTACAGCATATCTGTCACCTTAGTATCCCCTGAGAATCTCTTTCCAGGAGCAGATGGAATCACATATCTTCTGGATTCCTCCTGCCGAATGATTTTGCCAACCTTTTTAAACTGTTCCGCACTGGCAAGAGAGCTTCCGCCAAATTTAACAACCTTTTTCATTCCTTTGTAACCTCCACATTTATCTATATCAAATCATGAACTGCGAATCACATCACCAAAGCTGGCTCCGGCCGCCGTCCTTAAATCCTCAGGCGCCAGCCGGATCTGCATTCCGATCCTGCCGCCGCTGACATAAATCTGCTCAAATTCATTTGCACTTTCCTGAATCACGGTAGGAAACTTCTTCTTCATGCCGATTGCGGTACATCCTCCCCGGACATATCCCGTCACCTTGGTCAACTCCTTCAGGGGGAGCATCTCCAGTGATTTCTCTCCCACTAATTTTGCAGCTTTTTTGAAATCAATCTCATCCTCAATTGGAATTACGAATACGTAATGCCCTCCGCTTTTGCCGGTAGTCACAATTGTTTTGAATACCTGTGCATGTTCCAATCCCAATTTATCAGCGACCTGAATTCCATCTGTAAATTCATCACATTCATACGTCTCGTATATATATGCAATCTTTTTGGCATCCAGAATACGCATTGCATTGGTTTTAATCTCTTTTTTACTCATATGTAACCTCGAATATATTTACTTCTCCAGTTCACTATCATACCACCAGAATCATCTTTTATGCAATATAAAAAGAGCACTGCGGCAGACAAATTTTGTCCGATTTGCAGTGCCTTTTCTGGCATATTATACAATGTCCCGCTCACCCGGAATCCTCCATCCAAGGGATTCCAGCGATACAAATTCCGGTTCACTGCTCTTTGGATTCTTTGCATACACCTCTGTGCGGTGGTAATGAAGAGGATAGGATTCCTCGTGAATGGATGTAAGAAATGTTTCCATAACGAGATCCGGTTTGAGATTCGCTTCGCTTCCGGCAGCCAGCTTCAGGCGGATTCCTGAAGGCTCCATGTGGAAGTCATAGATCATTGGCTTAATATCAACTTCCTTCTCACTCCGCTTGGTCTTCTTCAGAACTATAATTTCCGGCTGAGCCATGAATGCGGCAGCATACTGTTCCCAGGAAGCTGGAAATACCGGTTCTGTGCTGTTATGCTCTGTAAGAGCCTTAGCTTCTGCTTCCTTTGGAACTACCAGATAATCAGCCGCCGCTACAATAGTCATGCCACTGCTCTTCTTATCCTCATCAATCTGGCAGAAGCTGACGACATCAATCCCTTCTGCCATAACCCTGTTAAGTCTGAAAACAGCTTCTTCCGAAGATATCGCTTCTGCAAGCTCAATATCCAGATACTCTCCTTCACTGGTAATACCAAGGCCCAGGGGCTGTGCAAAGGACATGATCATATGGGGGCTGTATCCTGATGTAAAGGCTATTGGAATGTCCGCCCTCCGCATGGCCTTCTGGAAAAACCGCATCACATCCAGATGTCCGAGAAATTTCAGGACACCAAATTTGCGGAACTTAATTCTTACCTTCAAAGCAGACCCCTCCTCCCCATCTGGCCGCACCGCAGCCGGAACACTGGACGCGGCAGTTCGGAGTAACCTCCCCCTCCATAGCGCGCTTCCACTCTCTCTTTAAGAAATCTTTGGTTACGCCTACATCGATGAAATCCCAGGGGAATATTTCATCCAGTTCCCTTTTTCTAAGATTATAAAATGCAATATCCACACCTGTATTTGCAAAGGCTTTCATCCACTTTTCGTTATCAAAGGCTTCAGTCCAGGAGTCATAGATACATCCCAATCGGTAAGCCTCTTCAATCACCTTCGCTGTGCGCCGGTCGCCCCTGGCAAATACCCCTTCCAGAACGGTCACTTCCGCGTCGTGCCAGTTGTACCGAAGACTTTTCTTATTCAGCTGATTCAAAAAAGCATGCTTTACAATGGCCGCCCTTGCAATATACTCTTCATTAGTAAACATACTTGCCCACTGAAACGGCGTAAAAGGCTTCGGAATAAAGAACGAGGAACTTGCGGTAATCTGACATTTCCCGATGCGCTGGTCCTTAGGGATCTCATAATAGCGTCTTGCCACCTTATCTGCAAGAACCGCGATTGCTTCCATATCTTCCTCAGTCTCTGTGGGAAGTCCCAGCATAAAATACAGCTTCACTTTGTTCCAGCCGCCCTCAAAGGCCTGTCCGGCACCGTTAATAATATCTTCTTCGGTTAGTCCTTTGTTGATGACATTCCGCATTCTCTGAGAGCCTGCTTCGGGAGCAAAGGTAAGACTACTCTTTCGGATATCCTGAACTCTGCTCATCACATCCAGAGAAAACGCATCGATCCGCAGCGAGGGAAGAGAAATATTGATTCCTTTTCCTTTAAATTCCTCAATCAGAAAGGTGACAAGTTCCTTCAGCTCACTGTAATCACTGGTGCTTAAGGAGCTTAAAGAAATCTCCTCATGTCCGGTATTTTTCAACATCTTATAGGCATAATCCTTTAACATATCCACATTCCGCTCCCTGGTAGGGCGGTACAGCATTCCTGCCTGACAGAACCTGCAGCCCCGGATACATCCCCTCTGCACTTCCAGAACCACTCTGTCCTGTGTAACCTTAATATAAGGTACCACCGGAGCTTCCGGATAGGTGGTATGAGTCACATCCATGACCACCTGCTTTTTAATCCGCGCAGGGGCCTTAGAATTGACCGGGTAAAAGCGCTCAATCGTCCCGTCCTCTTTATAGGTGGTCTCATAAAAAGACGGCACGTAGATGCCTTCAATCTGACAGGCCATCTCAAGAAAATCTTTCTTTGTCCCGCCGGCCCTTTTATTATCCTTGTAGGCGTCCAGCAACTGATCGTAGACGGTCTCTCCGTCTCCAATATAGAATAGATCGAAAAATTCTGCCAGCGGCTCCGGATTATAGGCGCAGGGACCTCCTCCGATCACGATCGGATCGGACTCTTCCCGATCTGCGGCGTGCAGCGCCATTCCGGACAGATCCAGTATTTGCAGAACATTGGTATAGCACATCTCGTACTGCAGAGTAATCCCCAGAAAATCAAATTCTCTGACCGGATCCTGGGATTCCAGTGCAAACAGAGGAATCTTCTGTCTGCGCATGATCTTATCCAGATCAATCCAGGGCGAATAGACTCTCTCGCACCACACGTCCTCGCGTCTGTTGAACATATCATAGAGAATCTGGATGCCAAGATGGGACATACCGATCTCATAGACGTCCGGAAAGCACATGGCAAACCGGATGTCCACATCCTCTTTGTTCTTTACAACTGCATTAACCTCGTTTCCGATGTATCGGGCCGGTTTTTCAACTTTAAGCAGAATTTCATCTGATAACATTAATTTACTCATAGCTACTTCACTTTCTTCTGATATCAAGCTCATCTTTATCCGTATAAAATACTTCCATCTCAAGTGGATCCAGTTAATTCAAAGAAAAGCGCTGATTCAAAATCAACGCTTTCACCGCAAGAAAAATTATAGCAAATTATGTATATCTCTGTCAATGGCTTGTACAACTATTTTATTCCATCGGGACAATGGTATCCATTAACAGATCATATTCTTCATTTTCCTGCCAAACATTCATCATATTCATAGCATTCCAGGTTACGGTAATGGTAGTTTCTTCACCGTAACTCGGTGCGGAGGCATATTTGTCATAGAGCGTCAGAAATGCTTCTTTCGCCTCAGATTCACTGTAATAGGTTCCTCCCTCAAATTCGCTCATTACACTCAGGAAACTGGTATTTGGCGTTATGGTAATATCGAAAATATACTCTGTGAGAGAAACTTGTTTTGTCGCACCTACTGTGTATTGACAGCTTTTGAAGATTCCCTTTGCAGCATTCTTTAACCGCGCGTTCTGCTCTTCGGATAATTCATCCATCTTAAACTCTGAAAAAGAATCTTCATACCATGCGGCAGCCTCCTCGTCAGATAAACCGGTATGCTCCTGATATCTTGCCGTTTCGCCCTTTAGACTGGCGTCCAGATATGCCTGTATAAAATCACGCATATCAAACACATCCGCTACCGCCGCATAGGGATCCATATAACCCTGAAGAGAATCCTTAAGAAGCTCCTTCATCTCTTCTTCATCGATAGAAAACTTATCGCCTGATTTTGTCACTGTAATCGTCCGGCTCTTCTTCTGCTGCTTTTCAGCAGATTCCAGCATAGCCCTGTCCTGTTCCAGCAGCGCTTCCACCTCTGCGCAAAAATCTGCCGAGGCAATATTTTCTGCGTATTCCAAATTCGCAGATTCCGTAGTGACAGCAATATCAATCGGTTCATAGGTGACCCTCACTGAATAGGTATGATCACCGGTTTCTTCAGCCTTATTTAGCTCAAACTGTACCTGTTTCAGCGCATCTTTTAGAAATTCTTCATAAGATACTTTTAATTCTTCGGGGAAATCGACCACAAGGTCTTCCGTTTCTTTTACATCGGATATGCCATCTTCCAACACACCGGAAAGCTCCCCTTCTGTTTCCTTGGCCCTGGTAATCAGACGTCCCAGATAATCATCGGCAGCTTCTTTCTTTTCACAGCCACCTCCAGTTACCAGGATAAAAAGCAGCAGGCATGGCAGAAGGACCTTTATTTTCTTTTTCATTGGTTTTTCCTCATTTTCTTTCTTTTTTATAAATCTTTCCAGACTTCAGTCAGTTCAGAGTCTGCCTCAATTGCCTGCGTAACCATCTGACTGCTTACGTCGGCAATCCGCATATCCTGATAATCCATCACCACAAATGCCGCAAACAGCATACAGCATAAAATCATACGCAATCCAAAACTCCCTGCGGGTTCTTCTTCCCCATACAGATCTGCATAGATATTTCCATATCTGGGGTGTATGGCTGGCGGAACATGACTGTCTCTATAAAGTGCTCTGGTAGACTCTAATAATTCTTTTCTTCTTTTCTCAGATTCGTTCACAGACTGCTCCTGAAAAATATCTTAGTACAATCTATGCAGAAAAGAAAGGATATATGACTCTCAGACATTATCTGTCAGCAAGTTCCCGCACAATATCTTCCCAGCTGACACCGCGTTCAACCATAAGAACCATCGCATGATACAGAAAATCCGCCATCTCATACTTGATTTCCTCCGGATTTGGATTCTTGGCAGCGATGATAATTTCTGTCGCTTCTTCACCCACCTTTTTCAGGATCTTGTCAATTCCTTTGTCAAACAGATAATTAGTATAGGATCCTTCCTTCGGATTTGCCCGCCGGTCTTCGATGGTCGCATATACCGTTTCAAATACCTGAAGCGGATTCGTCTCGTCATAGTCGGTTCCGACGAGAGGCTGGAAAAAGCAGGTGTCATTTCCAGTATGGCAGGCTGCTCCTACCTGATCTACCTTTGCAAGTAATGTATCTTTATCACAGTCGATGGTAAGAGATTTTACATACTGAAAATGGCCGCTGGTTTCACCCTTTACCCACTGGCATTTTCTGCTTCTGCTGTAGTAGGTCATTTTTCCGGTCTTAACTGTGGAATAAAAAGCCTCTTCATTCATATAAGCCATCATCAGAACTTCCTGGGTCTTATAATGCTGTACAATAACCGGGATCAATCCGTCTGAGTTCAGTTTAAACTCGGAAAACTCCATAATGCTCTCAAAGGAAGTCATCTTGATTCCCTTTTCTTCACATTTTTCCTTAAAATCCGTAAAATTCATATCCATTTGGCTGATATATTTGCCGGATATTCCCTTTACACCGGAACACTGCAAAATCTTAAACAGCTCCGGCTCTTCCAGTGTGTCAGTTACGATCACGCATGGAATCTCCGTAATATTCATGACAGAATCCAGATCCAATCGGTGCATGAATATAATCTCACTGCAATTCTCGTTAATAGAATGCTGATGCTTGAACAGCGCGTCAAAATCATTCAGAGAAACTGCTATCTTTTCCTTTCCAAAACGAAGAGCGGCAGCTTCCATCATCTCCACACTGTCTTTCTTTGAGAAATTCAGCATAACACGCTTTGCCCCGGTATACAGGATCTTCTTCACATCTTCCTGGCGCCTGATATTGCCTCCGGCCACCATCGGAATCCGGATGACACGGTTAATCTTTTTCATAAGATTGATTGCTTCGTCGTGCTCTTCATCCGAATCTGACAGATCAAATACCAAGAGTTCATCTGCTCCATGAGCACTGTAGGATTTGGCCAGTGAAATCACGTCCTTACTGATTACGGTTCTGTCGTCAAACCATTTTACGGCTTTTCCCGCATCGATAAAAATACATGGAATAACTTTCTTATAACTCATTTCTATTCTCCTCACAGCGTACCCTTTGTTGTCCACGCCTCTTTCATTCTTGGTTCCTTACTTACTGCCATATCCAGCGCTTTTCCGAATCCTTTGAACAAGGCCTCCGCCATATGGTGATTATTACCTTCGTCCATTATTTTTAAATGTAAATTCATCATTGCACTGTAAGATACTGCATAGAAAAATTCTTTTATCATCTCGGTATCCATATCACCCAGACGGTCGCAGGTAAATACTGCCTGATAATTCAAATAAGGTCTTCCGGACAGATCAACTGCACAGAGAGCCAGCGTCTCATCCATTGGGAGCAGAAAACTTCCATAGCGCTTAATTCCTGCCTTGTCTCCCAGTGCTTCCCGGATGGCAGTTCCAAGTACAATACCGCAATCTTCTATCGTATGATGGCAGTCTACATGCAGATCACCGGCTGCCCGGACCGTCAGATCAAACAAACCGTGCCGCGCAAAGCCGTCCAGCATATGATCAAAAAAGCCGATTCCGGTCTGTATGTCGTTCTTTCCCTGGCCATCCAGATTAATAGTCACCGTAATGTCCGTCTCTTTTGTTGTGCGTGTACAGGATGCTATTCTTTCCACAGGTATCCCTCCTTTTATCCCTTACTCAAATCTTACTTTTATTGAATTAGCATGAGCTGTCAAATGCTCTGCCTCAGCAAATGCTTCAATATCTTTGTGCACCTTTTCCAGAGCTTCCCTGGAATATCCGATAATACTGGATTTCTTAATAAAATCATCCACCGAAAGCGCCGAGAAGAATCTGGCGGTTCCGTTAGTAGGCAGCACATGGTTCGGCCCTGCAAAATAGTCTCCCAGAGGCTCGCTTGCATATTCCCCGATAAAGATTGCACCTGCATTCCGGATACGGGTCATTGTATCATACGGGTTTTTCGTCATGATTTCCAGATGCTCCGACGCGATCTCATTGGCAATATCAATCGCCTCGTCCATCGAGTCCGCAACCAAAATATATCCATAGTTATCCAGCGACTTACGGATGATCTCGCCCCGGGACAGCTCTTCTACAAAAGCATCCACCTGATCCGATACGGCTCTGGCAAGCTTCTCACTGGTTGTTACCAGAATCGCCGATGCAAGTTCATCATGCTCCGCCTGAGACAGCAGATCTGCCGCCACGTATCTGGGATTTGCCGTTTCATCTGCAATCACCAGAATCTCACTGGGGCCTGCAATGGCATCAATACTCACATGTCCATATACTGCCTTCTTTGCAAGCGCTACATAGATGTTGCCCGGCCCTACAATTTTGTCTACCTTGGGGATGCTTTCGGTTCCGTAGGCAAGAGCCCCGATCGCCTGTGCGCCTCCGACCTTGTAGATCGCGGTGGCGCCGGCCTCACAGGCGGCGACCAGTGTATTAGGATTCACTCTTCCGTCACTGCCCGGCGGCGTGACCATAATAATCTCTTCCACACCGGCAACTCTGGCAGGAACAATATTCATCAATACGGAAGAAGGATAGGCGGCTTTTCCTCCGGGAACATATACGCCTACACGCCGAAGAGCGGTCACCTTCTGTCCGAGAATCGTTCCGTCCGGCCTGCTGTCAAACCAGCTGTACTGCCGCTGCTTCTCATGATAGGTTCTGATATTCTCCATCGCTCTGCGGATGATTCGAATCAGTTCTTCTCCGGCCTCCCTGTAGGCCTCCTGAATCTCAGCCTCTGTCACACGGACATTTGACGCGGAAATTTCCGCATGGTCAAACTGGGACGTATATGCAAACAATGCTTTATCTTTATCCCTTTTTACATGCTCCAAAATCTCGGCAACACTCTTTTCGTACTGTCCATAGCTGTTCGGGCTTCGTTTCAGAAGATCCTCCAGAAGATTCTGTTTTGCTTTGGAATCCAATTTTTTAATTCTCATATCGAAACACTTCCTTTTTTAGATTACTGTGCGCAGTCGCTGAATCAAGTCTTTGATCCGATCACTTTCCATACGCATACTGACCGGATTCACAATCATTCTCGCAGACAGCGGACACACCTCTTCCAGAACGGTAAGCCCGTTTTCCCGGAGAGTGGAGCCTGTCTCCACAATATCACAGATCACTTCCGACAGGCCTACGATCGGCGCAAGCTCGATGGAACCGTTCAGCTTAATAATCTCCACGGTCTGATGCTTAACGTTATAAAAATAATCCTTTGCAATATTCGGATATTTGCTGGCCACACGAATCAGCTCATGATGCTTTAAAAGCGGAGCAGCCTCCTTTGGTCCGCAGATGCACATCCGGCATTTTCCATATCCCAGATCCAGCACCTCATGAACCTTCCGCCCTTCCTCCAGAATCGTATCTCTGCCGACCACGCCAATATCCGCCGCGCCATATTCCACATAAGTCGGAACATCCGGCCCTTTGGAAAGGAAAAACCGAAGCTTCAGTTCTTCATTCACGAAGATCAGCTTTCTGGAATTTTTATCCTTCATTTCTTCACAGGTTATACCAATTTTTTCAAACAGCTCCAGCGTTTGATTCGCCAGACGCCCTTTTCCCAGGGCAAATGTAAGATATCTCATAGCAGGCTCCTATCTATCTGATTGAATCAGTTTCTTTTCGCCGGTCATCAGGTTTATCATCATAATCGGATAATTCTCCTGAATATAGATCAGATTTCCGGCATAATTTTCCTTACCATACTCCATATAAGCTTCCAGTGTTTTTCCCGGAGAGCGTTTGATAAGCTCTGTATTCTTGCATTTGTTGCGAAATTCTCCAGCAAGGGAAATCGCGTCCGTAAGCTTCCCCTCATCATATAGTATCAATGTATTTTTTCTCGTATAGGAAATACGAATATGCTGTCTTGTTAACGCGTTCATAAGCTGGTCAATCACAAGCGCAAATCCAATAGATGGAGACTGCTTGCCGAATTTTTCCAGCAGATGGTCATATCGTCCGCCCTTTACGATGGCATCTCCGGTGCCGAAGGTATATCCCCGGAAAATAATTCCCGTATAATATCCATAAAGCCCGCTCATACTCAAATCAAAATTAATATACTTCTCTACGCCATAAATCTTCAGAATTTCATAAATTCGTTCCAATCTTCGAACAGCCATGACAGCCTTTGAATTCGGCGCAATATTTTTTGCCTGAACCAGTACCTCCTGTCCGCCATACAGATCTTCCAGAGCAACAAAGGCCTCCTTTGCACTCCGTCTTACCTGTATACTGTCAAGGTATTCCTCCACACCTGGAAAATTACGGTTGCCAATTAACTCCCGTACCCGCTCTGTAGCTTCCTCATCCAGAGCAGCATCCTCTATCAGGCTCTGGAAATAATCCACGTTTCCGACACTCAGCTGAAAATCCCGAAGGCCAATCGTGGTAAGACAATCTGCAACCATGGCAAGCATCTCGGCATCCGCTTCCACAGAATCCACTCCGATCAGCTCAGCGCCCATCTGGGTATTCTCCCGCAGACGCCCCTGATAGCTCTCCGTATAATTCACAAAGGTACTGCCGGTATAGCACAGCCGGATGGGCATATCATTATCCGGAAACAGAGTGGCCGCCGCTCTTGCAATGGACGGCGTAATATCCGGACGAAGCACCAGCGTATTTCCCTCTTTGTCAAAAAACTTATATAATTCCTTAGAAGGAATAGTTCCAATTTCTTTGCGGAACACATCAAAAAACTCAAAAGTCGGCGTCTGAATATCGTGGTATCCATACATCTGGAGGACTTTATGAAGCCGGCTTTCCAGCGAAAGCTTTTTTGCACATTCAATGTTGTATATATCCCGAACTCCTTCCGGAGTATGCTGTAACTGTTTCATTGTTTTCCTCCTGTCACTTTAGTTTGCTAATTCGCTAAAATCTCATTGAATTATACGAATTTTCCAATTTATTGTCAAGCCCCTCGTTCCTTTGTCCAGATCAATCATCTCTTTGCTCCAGATCAAGATTCAGCGCATCCAGATAGGGCACAAAGCATCCTCCCTTCAGTTCCAGAAAAAACCGGGGCTCCAGTTCTTCGATCCGAAAGCTTTTCCTTCCGCCCTTCATTGCCCGGTTCCAGAAACCGGCAGCTTCCGAAAACCGCATATAATATATCTGATTTCTTGCAGTGTAATATATTAATAAAAAGGAAATCCCACCCTGCTTTTCAAAATTCTCCATAAATACGATCTGATGCTCGTGAATATTCTGCAGCGGGAATGTGTCCGTATTGCATTCTTTAGCGTCAAAGCACACTGGTATTCCCTGAACCGCTCCGATATAGTCCACCGTGCTCCGCTGTTCAAAATAAGCCAGCGTAATATGCCTATGCTCCTTGTCCATACGCACAGGAGTAATCGGAGTCGGAATCTTCTGGATCAGCGCAAGATTCTGTTCCAGATACCGCTCATTGGTTCTGTTGATCATGTCCTCCAATGTAGACCCTCTCAGGCCTCTTGTATTCCAGGTACCCATGCTATTCCTCCCCAGCGTCCCCGGTAAGCTGATACTGAATCTTCCGGAAAAGTTCCGGCTCTTTGGCAAGAAACGTCTGATTGGATAACTCCTTCAGTGCGCCCTCCATTTTTGGAAATTCCAATCGGTATGCGTGGAGAAGCTGTGAGCTCAGACCATATTTCGCTTTATAACGGTCATTCAGCCTGCGATTTCCATATTTATAATCACCGATAATCGGATGCCCCACAGATGCCAAATGTGCCCGAATCTGATGGGTCTTTCCCGTAATCAGATGAACCTCCAGCAGCGTAATGCCATTGCCATAGGCAACCGGACGATATTCGGTCTCAATAAAGTCAGCTCCTTCTGAAGGTACGCTTTCGACGTTCACAAAATTCTTCTCTTCCTGTTTGATCAAATATCCTTTGATATGTTCTGCCTTCTTTATCTCTCCTGCCACCAGACAGCGGTAATATTTCCGAAAGGTACGCTTCTTAAATCCCAGGCTCAGTTCCTGAAGGCCTGCCAGACTCTTGCCGGCAGTGATAAGTCCTGACGTATTACGGTCCAGTCTATTGCAGATGCCAGGATGAAACGTGCGAAGCTCTTCACCGGTAATCTGACCGGACTTCAGCAGATAATCCGTGATATATTCCACCAGTGAAACATCGGAAGCCTTCGCCTTCTGGGAAAGCATCCCCACCGGTTTGTTGATAAAAAGTACATGCTCATCCTCATAAATAATATTCAATCTATAATCGGTACGGGGCAGTACTTCTGTCCGGACAGCTCCGCTAAATTTATCAATCGTCTCATCAGATAAGAATAGCTTCACGGAATCTCCTGCTGCAAGTTTCTCCCTGCCGCAGGCTTTCTTTCCGTTTAATACAATATTCTTTTTGCGCATCATTTTATAAAAAAAACCGTTCGGCGCCTGGCTCATATATTTGCCAAGAAATTTGTCCAATCTTTGATTTGCTTCATAATCTGAAATAATTATCTCTCTCATAAAATATCAGTACCATTACATGGAAATATTCAATATAATCTTACGGATTGCCCGCTCCAGTTTTTTATCTGCAGCATGATTCACCTCTATAATGCTGTTCAGACCTTCCACACGGGATATAAAGGGAACATACTCTGAAAACACCTTTACCGTAGTCTTTGAATAGCGGTTCTCCGCAAGTATATTCTTAATATGCTTTGCCACCTCTTCCGGATTCGTCTTTGGATTTTTTGCATAGCCAAATACCGTGTGATTCGATATTACAATCGCATCTACCGGCATGATCTTGTCCCTGCTTGTAATCACCAGGTCATAGGCCGTGGTAAGCAGCGGAGCCTTTGTATCAATCTCTTCTGCCACCTTCTTTTCAATAGTCTTATACGGCAGAATCGCGACAAATTCCACCAGTACCTTGGCCGCCGGCAGACAGCCAAGCACCGCAATCACCGTAAACAGACTTACCCTGGTCTTTGTGACGATATATCCCACAATTAAAATGAGCAGCACCAGGCCAAAACCAAGAAGTGCCTGCAATCCTAATTTTCGTTTCTGGGCAGCAATATATCCTGCCTGTCCTTTTTCCATCTTCATGTTTTTCTCCCCCATATCTATTTTATCATTCCCATCCATATTCTGCCACCGTTTACCGGGTTTTCTTTTTATGGACGTTGCGTATTTTTTTCTTCTTTTTTTCTTTTGACGGGACGTTCTGCTCTGTCCGGATGTGCTTCTGTCCGGCATTTCCCTTTTCGGAGCCCAAGGCGGTATGATTCCCCCGGGGACGTATCAGACAGCGTTTATCGTATCCGACAAGATCCATGCGGCCTTCTTTTTTCAGTGCTTCCAAAACCAGATCATAATTCCTGGGATCCCGATACTGGATCAGCGCCCTCTGCATCGCCTTCTCATGGGGATTCTTCGGCACATACACCGGCTTCATATCCCGCGGGTCCACGCCGGTATAGTACATACAGGTGGAAAGGGTCGACGGAGTCGGATAGAAATCCTGCACCTGCTCCGGCATATACCCGAAATCCCTCAGATGCTCCGCCATCTCAATGGCCTCCTTCAGGGTCGAACCCGGATGGGATGACATCAGATAAGGCACCAGATACTGATCCTTGTTAAGCTTTCGGTTCATCTGGTTATACCTGGTTACAAACTGCTGATAAACCCTGTATTCCGGTTTTCCCATCTTTGCCAGAACCCGGTCTGACACATGCTCCGGAGCAACCTTAAGCTGACCACTGACATGATATTCACACAGTTCTCTTAAAAATGTATCGTCAGAATCCGCCATCACGTAGTCAAACCGGATTCCGGACCGGATAAAGACCTTCTTGACTCCATCCACGCTCCTGAGTTTACGTAATAATTTTATGTAATCTCTATGGTCGGCAGTGAGATTTTTACATGGCTTTGGAAACAGACATTGTCTGTTTTTACAGACGCCCTGGGTAAGCTGCTTCTGACAGGAAGGCGCCCGGAAATTAGCGGTAGGTCCTCCCACATCGTGAATATATCCTTTAAAATCCTTATCTCTGGTCATCATCTCTGCTTCCTTTAGCAGAGATTCATGACTTCTGGTCTGGATAATTCTGCCCTGATGAAAGGTAAGGGCACAGAAACTGCAGCCTCCAAAACACCCTCTGTTGCTGATCAGGCTGAACTTTACTTCCTGAATGGCGGGAATTCCGCCGTCCTTTTCATAGCTGGGATGATAGGTTCTCATATACGGATAGCTGTATACCCGGTCCATCTCATCCTGAGACAGAGGCTTTGAAGGAGGATTCTGCACCACAAACAGATGCTCCCCGTAAGGCTCTATCAGACGCTTCCCGGTAAAGGGGTCCGTATTGCAATACTGGGTATAGAAGCTTCTCGCATATGCCAGCTTATCCTCCTGCAGTTCCTCATAGGATGGGAGCATTACTGCATCATAAATGCTGTCTGAATCCTTCACTTTACATACAGTACCGTCAATATAGGTCAGATCTTTGACGTCAATGCCCGAATCCAGAGCCTCGGCAATCTCTATCACCGACCGTTCTCCCATGCCATAGGAAATAAGATCTGCTCCGGAATCCAGCAGCACAGACCGCTTCAGCCTATCGGACCAGTAATCGTAATGCGCCATTCTCCGCAGGCTTGCCTCTATTCCACCAAGAATGATAGGCGTATGTTTATATACCTGACGAATCAGATTGCCATATACAACCGCCGCATAATCCGGTCTTTTTCCGATAGCGCCGCCCGGCGTATAGGCATCCGTTCTTCGGCGCTTTTTGGAAACCGAATAATGGTTGACCATAGAATCCATATTGCCAGCCGACACCAGAAAGCCAAGCCTTGGTTCTCCAAAGACCGTAATGCTGCTTCTGTCCTTCCAATCCGGCTGGGCAATGATTCCCACTTTATATCCGTAGGCCTCCAATATCCGGGTAATAATTGCATGTCCAAAAGACGGATGGTCCACGTAGGCATCCCCGGAGACATAGACAAAGTCCACCTGCGTCCAGCCCCGTTCTTCCATATCCCTTTTACAGATCGGTAAAAATCCCTGTTTCATTTCCGTCCCCTGCTCCTTACTGACCTTTGTTTTCATATCACCGGTCATTCAGTTCATCATAATCTTCTATGTAATAATCTGCCATCTGCTTTTTCTTTTCTTCCTGTATTCTTGAAAATTCATCGTCTACGGCACAGGTACGCATACCAGCGTTCTTCCCCGCAAGGATTCCCATCGGGACATCTTCAAATACAAGGCAGCGGCCTGGTTTTACATTCAGTTCTTCTGCAACCAGTAAATAAATATCCGGCGCCGGTTTTCCCTTTGCCACCTCGCATGCCGTATGGACCGAATCGAAATACTTCTGAATATCCAGCGCCCGAAGAGTTGCATTCACAAGCTCCATTCCGTTGCTGGTGGCAATTCCAAGCTTTAGCCCGCGGCGCTTCTGCGTCTCAAGAAATTTCCGGATACCTTTCTTTAGCGGCACCTCAGTCGTATATTTCTGATATGCCATGTCTGTCCACATATCCTGAATCTCTTCCAGTGACAGCGGCAGTGCGGGGAAGGAATCCAGATATAGCTGAGCAACCTCCCGGTAGCTCTTGCCCTCCATCGCTTCATAAAAGCCCTCCGGCTCCACCAGATCATATCTGGCGTAAAATTCCTCATCTACTGCCCGCCACACCCACATGGAATCAATCAGCGTGCCGTCCATATCAAAAATAATCGCGTCGATACCCTCAAGCATCTCTGTCTTTTTCTCTGTCATAGTAACTTCTCCAATTCTTCTTTTGTCAGTTCCCGGTATTCCCCCAAAGCCAATGTCTCATCCAGCAGCAGGGTCCCCATTGCTTCCCGCTTCAGATATAATACCTCCATCCCCACAGCCTGAAACATCCGCTTTACCTGATGAAACTTTCCTTCCTGTATGGTTAATCTGATCAGGGAAATATCTCCTGACTGAATGATCTCAAGCTTTGCCGGCATAGTCATCTCAACGTCTCCGGCTCCGATATCCAGGCCTTCTCCAAACCTTTGCACCGTATCCGCCGTCACCAGACCCTTTACTTTTGCAAAATAAGTCTTGTCTACATGCTTCTTTGGTGATAAAAGTCTGTGGGCCAGGGCGCCGTCATTGGTAATAAGGAGCAGCCCTTCCGTATCCTTATCCAGCCTTCCCACCGGAAACAGATCTTTTCGTCTCCGGCTGTCAATCAGGTCGATGACAGTCTTATCCCGACCATCCTCGGTTGCCGACACGACTCCGGCCGGCTTATTTAACATATAATATTCCCAGCGCACGTAGGACAGCGCTTTCCCATCTGCCTGCACCAAAGAAATACTCTCATCAATCCGGGTCTCCGGCTTTTTCACCACGATACCATCCACAGATACCTTTCCCTTTTTAATCAACTGCTTTACTTCTGTTCTGGTTCCGATTCCCATATCAGCCAGATATTTATCCAAACGAATCATCGTCCGCGCCCTTTCTGTTACGACTGCCATCTCCAGCCGGGAAGATATTTATTTTTCAGCGTTCCGCCCGTAAGCTTTCCCCAGCCAAGCGGATACCTGTCCACACAGATCAGATACCATCCCTTTGCTTTTTCGGACACCAGCTCCTCCACATCCAGGGTCTCTCCCTTCAGGTAGCGCAGAATCCTCTCATCCTCCAGTTCCAGAGAAATAGTATTAGGGTAGGCCTCACTGCTCAGACACATAGCCAGCGCCTGACTTGGTTCAAACCGGTTTTTCTTCAGCTCGCCAAGCAATAATCCCGTCCTTAAGAAACGGATTCCAGTTACATCCGGCAATCCATCCGGCATATAGTAAACCCGTTCCCCATGTATCTCAATCCGTTTTGCATCAAAACTTCCACCGATAACAGACCAATCGATCTGACGAATAAAGTCCGCCAGTTCTTCCGGAAGCTTTTTGCAGCTCTTCCTTCCGGATACGGGCAGAGGTTTTGCATTCTCCCCGCCCTTCTTTAGAAGTGCGATATAGTGACCTTCCCCGTGCATCTTATGAGGAAAGATCCTCACCGTACGCACAAGTTCCGGAACAGCAGGCGTACAAAGCTCCGGGATTCCATGGCAGAACCCCTCATAAGGGAAGATGGATTCAATGATAAATTCCGGGTGCTGTTCCAGCAGATAACCAATCGTTCCTTCATTCTCCAATCCATCAAAAGTGCAGGTGGAATACAGAAGATACCCGCCCGGACGCAGCATCTGGGCAGCCTGCATAATAATGCTCCGCTGAAGCTTACTGAAAAATTCCGGCCCATGCTCTTCCCACGCTTTTACCATCTTCTTATCTTTGCGGAACATTCCTTCTCCGGAACAGGGAGCGTCGATCAGAATCTTATCAAAATATTCCGGAAAATATTCCGCAAGCTTTCCAGGTTCTTCGCTGAGCACCAGAACATTGCCAATACCAAAGACTTCTATATTCTTAAGAAGCCCTTTTGCCCTGGAACTGCTGATGTCATTGGCGATCAGAATTCCCTGTCCCTGAAGCTTTGCTCCAAGCTCCGTAGCCTTCCCGCCAGGTGCGGCACACACATCCAGCACACGGTCTCCAGGCTCTATCGGAAGCCGGTTGGCAGGCGTCATGGCACTTGGCTCCTGAAGATAGTAAAGCCCTGCAAAATAATAGGGATGTTTGGCAGGCGATACCTGATCCCCATCATAATAAAATCCATTCTCGATCCACGGAACAGGGTGAATCTCAAAGGGACAGATTCGAGCAAACTCTTCAACCGATATTTTTTTTGTATTTACACGCAATCCATAGTATCGGGGTTCCTGATAGCAGGCAATATAATCTTCATATTCATCGCCCAGGAGCCCTCGCATCTTTTCCTCAAATTCTACAGGCAGATACATGCAGCTTCCTCCATAATGGTACAAGTACAAACCATAATCCCCTATCGTTTGCCATTATCGTTTTATTATACCCTATATATAGTAATATTTCAACTTTTTGTCTTCCAGCGCAAGCAGCACATAGTAGGGATTCACACTGATCTCCTTCCCCTCTTTAAAGCTGTAAATTCCAAGGTGTAAATGAACCGGAAACTGTCCCACGGTTCCTTCCTCTCCATATCCGGAATCACCCATAAACCCCAGAAGCTGTCCTGCAATCACCCGGTCCCCCTTTTCAATCTCTGCATAGGATTCCAGATGTGCATAATAAAAATATACCCCGGAAGGCGAAGTAATACCGATCCGGTAACCGCCCTTTTCCAGCCACCCCAGATTCGTAACCGTCCCGTCGCTGATACTTACCACCGGATACAGACCTCTCTCATTCCTATCTGCCATAATGTCCGTACCCTCATGGACACCTTTTCCTTTATAATTCCGCTCTCCCATCCAGGAATCTACGTAGGAGATTCCAAGAGACTCATCCACTGCCGACAGCGGAATTGGGAAATAGCAGATATCCCGCTCAACAGCTGACAGAAAGGAAGAACAGACATCCGACAGATTCTCTCTGTTCTCCCGCATTTCCTCGCAGTAAAAATTTTCACGGAATTCTTCATTTTCAATTCCTTCGCGGTCAAATCTGATTTCCAATGCAATGTTATAGAGGGTATTCTGAAGCAGAGCGCTGAACAAAGAAAATAGTAATACAAGAAGGAGCAGCTTACGCATATGATATGCTCCCTGTCAAGTAGACAGGTCAAATATCTAAAATAAGATGCTCTAAA
>JAUNGJ010000076.1 GCA_030524585.1 Eubacteriales bacterium
AAGGCACGGGTCTGCAACACCCTTATCGCCGGTTCAAATCCGGCTCGCGCCTCTGCGAGAAGAGCTTTAAGAATGTACATTCTTAAAGCTCTTTTTACGAATACTGATCAGTTAGAGCATAAAATATTCACGTTTATTTCAGACGCCATCCGATATTCCTTTGGGGTGATCCCAAATTGCTTTTTAAACAGCTTATAAAAATGCGTACTGTTTGAAAAGTGTAATTGCCCCATGATGGAAGCAATAGTATCGTCAGTTGTCGTCAAAAGACTGGCGGCCTTTTTTAAACAAAATGTCATGCTATAGTCAAATAAGCACATTCCGGTATATTTTTTGATGATACGGTTAATGTAGTCTCCGCTGTAATTCAATGCATATTCCAGTTCCTGACGGGAAATACGGCCATCGGTATCTTCTAATATATGTGTTGCGCGTGAGAACAAAAGAAAGTCCTCCCTTGAATTAAGTCTCACGTGTGTGATGTGATAGTTTCCTTTCTCGGACAGATATTGTATTAACACACAGATGTTGCCTTTCGTGATATAGGTTGATCCAAACTGCGGAGAAAGGACGGTATTCATCAGACTGTCGGCTATTTTGTGTATCTTTGTGACGCTTTCTCTGTTTTGAAATACCGGGAAAAAATCCAGATATTCCTTTGCCGCAGAAGAGGACATATCTGATTTCATAAACTGCAATACAGTGTCATGTATCATCAGCTCCTCTTCTTTGAAGCAGTTGGTTTTGTAGGAATCCAGCAATTCGGTTACAAACATTGTGGACAGGCCAATAAACATCAGCTTTGCGGGACCGATAAACTTCTCGGCATGACGGACATTTCTGTTGATCAGACAGCTGGTGCCGGTGCGGTATAAATATTCTTTTTCTTCAATCTGATGAATCACATTTCCTTCCAGCACCAGCATAAGCTCATAGAAATCATGATGGTGCAGAGGCCGCTTTGTGTTAAAAGACAGATAGTGCTGCATGGAAAGGGTGGAAAAGGTACTCTCTTTGGGCGATAAGGTTGCAATATTAAAATAATCGTCAGGTGAGAGACCGCTGCAATATTCAAACGTGATCTGAAATGCCGCATCCAGGCAGTAAAAGGAATCAAAATCGCTTTGGTAGTGATGGATTTTTAAGGTGGCACCGTCGATGGTGTCATTTGCTTTATTCGCAGATTGAAAAAGATATTCTTCCATATTTCTTCCTGTATATTCCCGGATATGATATAAAATGAAGTCTTCTGGTATATCCGTGTTGTTGTTAGATGTTGTTGAAATTGCTATGATAATAGCGCCGGCAACGATATTATATGACATATTGTACAAAAAGAAAAGAGGAGGATTTGGAGATGAAGGATAAAAAATACCTGAAATGGTATGATAAAGTGGCGTATGCATCGGGAGATATGGCGGCTAACTGCGGTTATGCGCTGATTTCAAGCTTTATGATGATCTATCTGACAAATGCGGTGGGCTTGAACAGCGCGGTGATCGGAACTTTGATGTTGGTATCAAAGATTTTTGATGGTGTGACAGATGTCTTTTTCGGGACCATGATTGACAGGACAAGGTCAAAATTGGGAAAGGCAAGGCCCTGGATGCTGTATGGACAGATCGGTGTATCAGCCAGCCTATTTTTGGTATTCAGCATTCCCGGCATGAGTGCGACCATGCAATATGCATATTTCTTCGTGTTCTATACCGCGTATAATGCGATCTTTTTTACTGCAAATAATATTGCTTATGCGACGCTTTCCGCTCTGATCACAAGAAATGCGGAGGAGCGCGTGCAGCTTGGGTCCATTCGGTTCATTTTTTCTACAGCAACCTACATGATCGTTTTATCCTCAGCGATGGGACTGGTGGAAAAATTCGGCGGCGGAGCGCAGGGCTGGCGCATGGTAGCGCTGATCTTTGCGATCCTCGGGCTTGCGATCAATACCTTCAGTGCATTGATGGTAAAGGAACTGCCGGATGAAGAAGGAACGGCACAGGGGGAAAATAAGCAGAAGGCGGACAAACCCGGACTTATCACAGCGCTGAAGCTTCTGGTAAAAAACCCCTATTACCTGATCATCGTCGGTCTTTATATTTTATATTATGGTGGAAACGGCATCAGTTCTGCATCCAGTGTTTATTTCTATAATTATTATTTTGAAAATCCTGCGTTGATGGGGATCATGTCCTTATCCGGAACACTGCCGATGATCCTGATTCTGGCGATCACACCTGTACTGGTAAAAAAAGCGGGTTCCATCAGGAAGGTAACGATGCTGGGATATCTTCTGTCGTCTGTTGCAGGAATATTACAGATTTTTGCCGCAATGCAGAAAAGCATTCCTCTGTTTTTTATACTCGCCGTTGTCAGATCCCTGGGAATGGGACCTTTTACCGGAACGATTAATGCCCTGATCGCGGAGACAGCAGATTATACCAGGAAGTCAACAGGGATCAGTGTGGATGGTACGATGTTCAGCTGTTCTTCCATCGGCGTAAAGGTAGGCGGCGGGATCGGAAGCGCTATTGCCGGTATCCTTCTTTCCGTAGGAGGATTTGATGGTATGGCTGAAGTACAGACGGCAGGCGCTGTAAACATGATTTTCTTCATGACAACGGTTCTGCCTGTGGTGATCGGGCTGGGTATTGTAGTCCTGCTTTACTTTTTGAAGGTGGAAAAAGCGAATGCAGAACTGGATCTGGCACAGAAAAAGGAGGCCGTTGAGTGTTAAGAAAAAAATGGAACCAGAGTTGGAAAGTGACAAAAACCGGGATATCATCGCTGGCGGCGATGTTTTCCGGGGGCTCGCAGGAGGCGCAGGAGGTCCACCTGCCGCATGATGCGATGATCCATGAGACGCGCTGTGAGGATACGCCAAACGGAGCACAGACGGGCTTCTATCCGGGAGGACAGTACGTTTATACAAAGACATTGGAGGTTCCGAAAGAGTGGGAAGAAAAGACCGCGATCGTGGAGTTTGAAGGAGTTTATCAGACTGCCATGGTATATATCAATGGAGACTTTGCAGGAAAGAACCTCCATGGATATTCCAATTTCTACGTGACCCTCGATCCGTATTTAAAATATGGGGAGCAAAATGAGATCAAGGTGATCGCAGACAATACGGCGGAGCCAAACAGCAGATGGTATTGCGGCAGCGGCATTTACAGGAATGTAAATCTCTTACTGGGCGGAAGGGTGCATATTCCGGCTGACGGTGTTCGGATCAGAACGGTTTGTGCCACAGAAGAATCTGCCATTGTGGAAGTGGAAACAAAGCTGAAAAACAGAGCAAAGAGAAGGGAAGCGGTCAGCGTCGAGGTAACCCTGTCAAAGGAGGAAAAGGCTGTTGCCCGGGAATGCGTGAATGTCACGGTATTTCCGGAGGAAGAGGATCTGATTCGCGCAAGCCTTTGCATCATGAATCCGAAGCTTTGGGACTGCGACGATCCCGAATTGTATCATTGCTCCATCGTGATCAGAAACGGTAATGAAGTGCTGGATGAGTATGAAGAGCACGTTGGGATCCGCACAGTTTTCGTGGATGCCGGACACGGTCTGCGCATCAACGGAAAAACGGTGAAGCTGAGAGGGACCTGTATTCATCACGATAATGGAATCATCGGCGCAGCAACGTTTGAGAAAGCTGAGGAAAGACGGTGCAGGCAGATGAAGGAGGCCGGATTTAACAGCATTCGCAGCGCCCATCATCCGATGAGCCGGGCCATGCTGGATGCCTGTGACCGGATCGGCATGCTGGTAATGGATGAGCTCAGCGATGTCTGGACGCTCCATAAGAACCGTCATGACTTTGCCCTGTATTTTGAGGAATGCTGGGAGCAGGAGGTGGAGCGGATGGTGGCGAAGGACTATAACCATCCTTCTGTGGTGCTGTATTCTACCGGAAATGAGATACCGGAATTCGGAACGCCCGCCGGAGCAAGAATGAACCGGAAAATATGCAACAGAATCCATGAGCTGGATGCGACAAGATATACCACTGCCGGGATAAATGGTATGATGGCGCTTTTCTTTGGTGGGGGGATCGAAGGCGTGATGAAGGATATTTTCACGAGTCAGGCGCAGAAGCGGGCAGAAATGGCAGATGCATCAGATGATCAGGAGGGTGTAAATGCCATGAATGGACTGATGGGAATTATGGAGGGCGAGGGTGCAGATCTGTTTGCACGCCACCCGCTTTTGACAAAGGCGATAGAAGAAAATGAGATGGCGCTGGATGTCATTGGCTTAAACTATCTGACTGGCAGACACATGCTGGAAAAGGAAATTCATCCGAATAAAACGATTGTCGGGACGGAAACCTATCCGGCAGATATCGTGCGGCTGTGGGATCTGGTAAAAAAGAATCCGCATGTACTGGGAGATTTTACGTGGACGGGGTATGACTATCTGGGTGAAGCCGGCTGTGGAATTTTCCATTATGATGGAAACGTGAATTTCTCGAGTGTGTATCCGGAGCGTACAGCATACATTGGTGATATCGATCTGATCGGTTACAGAAGGCCCATCAGCTATTTCCGGGAAATTGTATACGGACTCAGAAAGCAGCCATATCTTGCGGTGGAAAGAGTGGATCGGTATGGGCAGAAGGTATCAAAGACCACATGGATGTTCAAGGACAATGTCGCGAGCTGGACATGGCCCGGATATGAAGGAAAGCCTGCTGTGGCAGATATTTATGCGGATGCTGAAGAGGTGGAACTGTTTATAAACGGGCGCTCTTTGGGGAAAAAGCCTGCCGGAGAAGCATGCGGTTTTATTGCCACCTATGAGCTTGCCTATGAACCCGGTGAACTGCTCGCAGTCAGTTATGAAAATGGATATGAAACCGGGCGTTTCAGCCTTGAGACTGCAATGGAAGTGGTTCAGTTAAAGGTGGAGGCGGATCGGACAGTGCTGAAGGCAGACGGAGAGGATCTTTCTTTCCTTACTGTGAAGCTGGTTGACGCAGAAGGCAGAGAGAATCTTTTCGCCTCGAAGGAAATCAGCGTTTCTGTGGAAGGCGCTGGAAGTCTGCAGGGGTTTGGAAGTGCGAATCCGTCATCTTCAGAAAGCTATGATGCCGCTGCATGCAAAACTTATGATGGATATGCAATGGCCGTTGTCCGTGCGGGCGAGCAAGGCGGAAAAGCAGTGGTAAAATTCAGTGCGGAAGGTTGTCGGAGTTGTATTGTTGAACTCGATGTAGAATCATAAATGTGCTGATATCTGATTTATTTACTCCCTTATTTGGAAATGCCAGGCTGCTTTACGGTCTGGCATTTCTTTTATCGAAAAGTGACTGGGAATCAGGGCAGATGTGAAGCGGATCGAAGCTTTGGAATGATCATTGTTATAAATACGATCACAGTAACACCTGCCCCTGCTGTGTCTGATATTGTTTCGGCATAAAAAACACTTTCCAAAGAACAAAATAAAGGAAAAAGAAATACGCATATGAGATACAGAATTTTTCTGAAAAATGATATTGGCAAAGCAAAACGAATCTGCCCCATCGCTGTCAGGCCGTCAACGATCGCATATTGTACCGCAACCCCTAAGAGTCCTAAGGTATATTTTCGGATACAGGAAGCTGATAGAATTACTGCGGCTTCTTCCTGTACAAAAATATGAGCAAATGTTTCCGGTATCAGTTGTGCTGCAGCACAGAGAAGAAGCATATATCCGGCGCAAAGACAGAAAACATATCGGAAAACCTGCATGACCTTATCATAATGCCCGGCGCCATAATGATAGCTGTATAATGTGCCGCACCCGGTTGTGATTCCCTGCGCCGGATAAAATACCAATACCATAAAGCTCTGCACGACGGCGGCGCAGGAAATATATCTGTCCCCCATGACCTTGCCGCCGTATTTCCGAAGCGTGAAGTTCAACGAAATAACAAGTAAATTATCGAACAGCACAATAAAAAACGGCAGGCTGCCAATCGTTAATATTTGTCGCAGGATGTGATGATCAGGATGGGAATAGCTCAGTTTAAAGGCAGGCTTATCGGAAAACAGGAAGAGAAGCACATATAGCAATACGCAAAACTGAGCGATTACCGTAGCGGCCGCCGCTCCGTGTATTCCCATATGGAAAACATAAATGAATATCGGGTCCAGGATCGTATTGACGATCGCCCCGATCATAACTGTGAGCATGCCCTGTTTTGCATTTCCAAACGCAAGAATAAACTGGTTCATTCCAGTCCCGCAAAGTACGGCAGCTGTGCCTGTTACATAAATCCTAAAATATCCGCTTGCATAAGGGTACATTGTATCGCTGCACCCTAACGCATACAGCAAAGGCCTGACGGAAATCAGCGAGAGCATTGTAAGGATCGCTGACAAACAGAGCAAAAGTATGAAAGCGTTATTCATTGTAAGTCTTGCTTTTTTATAATCCTTTTGCCCGATAGAAATGCTCATAACAGAAGCGCCGCCAATTCCAACAAGAGAGGAAAAGGCGGTGATTGCTGTTAATACAGGGGCGCAGATACCAATACTTGCAAGGGCAATTTCCCCGTCTGCTGGAATGTGCCCGACAAAAGCCCTGTCAACAATGCTATACAAAATATTAAAAAACTGGGCGCACATG
The DNA here is from genome assembly GCA_030524585.1 of Eubacteriales bacterium. GTDB lineage: Bacteria > Bacillota > Clostridia > Lachnospirales > Lachnospiraceae > Claveliimonas. The sequence goes on from JAUNGJ010000076.1 coordinate 6,610, forward strand.
GCAGGTATTCCCAATCTCAATACCAATTTTGAAATTGGTATTTTATCAAATTCATGTTCCATATAATCAGTCCTTAAGATTTATTTGAAATAATT
>JAUNGJ010000026.1 GCA_030524585.1 Eubacteriales bacterium
ATATAGATTTGAAGCCGGTTTTGTCATTGAAAGCAAGAATAGAATGCGTAAAGCAGCTGCATGTGGGAGAAGCAGCCGGGTATGGGCAGACTTATACTGCAGCAAAAGAGATGAAAATAGCGGCTGTATCGATTGGATATGCAGACGGAGTTCCCCGTGAACTGTCAAATAAAGGGTATGCACTTGTAAATAGGCATAAAGTTCCCGTGATTGGACGGATCTGTATGGATCAGCTTTTGATAGATGTATCCGGGCTTCCTCATGTATCACCGGGAGATGAAGTTATATTTATCGGTAAATGTGGAACTGAGCAGATTACGGCCAGTGAATTTGCAGGTATGGCGGGTACCATTTCAAATGAAATTCTGAGTCGATTAGGGAGTCGCTTAGAGCGGATAGCATTTACATAGTTGGCAGCGGCGGTTACGCTGGTAACCGTTTATTTGTCACTGCCTTATCCTGTATTAATCCTGTAGAAAGCGCGAATAATGACATCTATGGGCAGTATGAGATTAGTCTAAACGCAAAAAGCGGGAATATGGAACATCCGGAGAGAAAGTGGAAGCATTTACTTGTCTCCTGGGAGAAACCGATCTGGAATATGGTGGGGTAAAAGCGACAGTGGTTAGAAATCTGGAAGTTATAGAAATCGGGGATTACCGTTTTGGACTAGGTGAGTACAATTATATGATCATGTCCAAAGAAGCCCGGCATTTCTGTAAAGAAGGAATCTCTGATTGACAGGATACGTTTCAGTGAATAGAATAAAATTTGCATTGTAAAGTATGTTATCTGTGATATACAATATGTAAATAACCAACGGGATGGGTGTCTATGCATTCTTTGGCGATAGAACTGCTGCTTCGGTCCGCTGTGGAAGAAGATGCGCAGATGCTTTTAGATTTTCTGCAAGTGACCTGTGGTGAGAGAAAACAGCCTAATGTTATTGGGGTTCCTAGCTAAAGAAGCTGATTGCGGAGGCAAAAGAAATATATACGGGAAATGCGAGGAGAGAGTGCATGAGAATAGAGATAATATGTTGGGTATTTTTTGCACCTGCGATATTATCGGGAAGGAGAAATATTGGCGCGTATTTTGGTTTTGGAGGATGATAAAAGTTTAAACAGAGGAATCACGTTAACCTTATCCAGAGAGGGATATATGGTGGATGCGGCGGAGTGTATGGCAGAGGCGGGAAAGCTTTTGGAGCAGCATAATTATGAGCTGGTGCTGTGTGATATTACACTTCCGGATGGAAGTGGTCTGGATTTCGGACGGAGGGTACGGATGCAGAGGGACAGTTATCTTGTCTATCTTACAGCACTGGATACGGAAACTGATATGGTAAATGGATATGAGTCCGGGGCAGATGATTATATTACCAAGCCTTTTTCCCTGATGGTGCTGGTGTCAAAAGTGGCGGCGCTGATGCGGAGAATGGATGAATCTTTGGGACAGAGACTGTGTTCAGGAGGGGTACAGGTGTCGCTGAAAGATATGAGTGTTACAAAGGACGGACAGAGTATTCTTTTAAGCAAGAAGGAGCTTCAGCTTCTGATTTATCTGATGGATCATGCGGGACGGATTGTGACCAAGGAGAATATTGCGGAGCATGTCTGGGAATATGACGGACAGTTTCTGGACGATAATACGGTGCCGGTCAATATCAGCCGGCTAAAGAATAAGTTGGGGACAGACAGGATTGCTAATGTAAGGGGCTTAGGGTATCTATGGACGGGAAAAGTAGACAGGAAGTAAAAAAATATATACTGAGCTTTTTCGTGTGGGTACTTTGTATTACCACTGGCGTTTATATGTTTGCAAGATACGAGGAACGTATGCAACGGAATCAGATTGCCGAACTGGCAGAGCTGCATCCGGAATTGGAAGCAGATATTATCCGAATTATGGAAAAAAGCGATTGGGACGCCAGCCGTGAGACTGACCAGCTTTCGGAGGAAGAAAAGCAGATACTTACCAGATTGGAGGAAACCTACGGATATCATTATACCAGAAGCATCACCAATCACCGGGTATGGAGGTTTGGAATTTTCAGTGTTGCGATAACAGGCATGATGGTTATGATACTCTGGATACTGTCCGGAAGAAAAAAGGAGACACAGGAGAAAGAGTCTGAGGAACAGCGGATGAAGCTGGAGGAGGCTCTGAAGGAAGCAAACACGCATCTTGCAGACTTGAAAGAGAGATATGGGAGGGAAGAGGAGAAGACAAAGGCGCTTATTACAGATATTTCCCATCAATTGAAGACGCCGTTAGCTTCCCTGCGAATGAGCCATGAGCTTGCCGCCAGCGATTATCTGACAGAGGAGGAACGGAAAGAATTTGCTGAGCAAGTAGAGACGGAGATTGAAAGGCTGCAGATCCTTCTGGATGAAATGATCAAGCTGTCACGGCTTGAAAAGAATATGATAGAACTAAAGCCGGAGAGGAGCCGTATCAAAGACACACTTTCGGAAGCTGTTTCGGTTATTTATCCCAAAGCTCTGGCAAAATCCATGAATATTCTGGTAGAGATGAAAGAAGAACTTATCGTGAAGCATGATGTTCACTGGACAGTGGAGGTATTTACCAATATTTTGGATAATGCGGTGAAGTATTCGCCTGAAAACACAGAGATCAAAATATGCATAAAACCTCTTGCCCGATATGCGATGATAGAATTTATGGATGAGGGCACAGGGATTCCTGATGAAGAGAAGCATAGAATTTACCAGAGATTTTATCGTGGAAAGAATAGTGAAGGGATAGAAGGAACCGGCGTCGGTCTATTTCTTGCCAGACAGATTCTGGAAGCAGAGGATGGAAATATTATGGTAAAAAACCGGCATCCCAAGGGAAATGTTTTCCGAGTTATGCTGCCATTATAAGATAAAATATCCGACGAACAGTGATTTTATTGATTCGGCTGCGTATTACAAGAATAGAACCTGTAGACAGAAAAGAAGCATGGGAATAGGGATTCTCCTGCTTTTTTTCTTACAAAACTGTTATGATTATTGTAAGGGAGTTGTAATTTCCTGATGCTATGCTTGTTACATCAAAAACAGGAGGGAACAGGACATGAGTATTATTGTTGAAGTACAGGATCTGGTGAAATATTATGGCGCCGGGGACAATCTGGTGAGAGCAATTGATCATACCAGTTTAAAAATAGAAAGCGGGAGGTTTACGGCAATCGTGGGACGTTCCGGTTCAGGAAAGTCTACGCTGCTCCACATGATCGGAGGCCTTGACAGACCGGATTCCGGGAAGGTTCTGATTGATGGCAGGGACATTTTTGCTCTGAAGGATGATAAGCTGGCACAGTTTCGGAGGAAAAAGATTGGGTTTATCTTTCAGGATTTCAACCTGATTCCGGCTTTAAATGTGTGGGAAAATATTGTTCTTCCCTTAGGATTGGACGGTAAAAAGGTAGATGTGAAAGAAGTAAAAAGAGTTCTGGAACAGCTTGGTATATTAGACAAGCTTCATGCAATGCCGAACACTCTGTCCGGGGGACAGAAGCAGAGGGCGGCGATTGCCCGGGCGATAGTGACGAATCCTGCAATTATCTGTGCAGATGAGCCTACTGGTAATCTGGATTCCAAGTCAGAAATGGAAGTGGTGAGCCTGATGAAGAAATGCGTCAGTGATTATGGGCAGACACTGGTTATGATTACGCATGATGAAACGATTGCCCAGATGGCGGATAACGTTGTCCTGATTGAAGACGGTAAGGTGGTGAGTCAGTCATGAAAATGGTAACCAGAACTGCTTTTGCCAATATGAAATACCATAAAAGTAAGAATATTCTGACCGGAATTGCAATTTTTTTGACTACGGTGCTTTTATTCATCGTTCCGTCCGTGGGAATGAATATAATCGACGCCCAGTTTGCCATGGTAAATAAAGTGTATCCCACCTGGCATGCTTTGTACCGCAGCGTAGATATGGAAACTGTGGCAGGGCTGGCGGCCCACAGTAATGTTGGTATTTACGGACTGCGAAGCGATATGGGGATGATTCCCAGTGAAAATGCTGAGATCTCCATGTGTTATATGGATGAGACCGGGCTGGAATTATACAGAATAAAGCTGCAGGAAGGAACTTTTCCCAGTGAGGAAAATGAAATTGTGGTTTCCGAGGGGATGCTTAAGGATCTGGAGATCACGGCAGATATCGGAGATACAGTCATACTGCCATTTCAGAGATATACGAAGGATGGCATGGACTATGCGAGGGAGAAAGAGTTTCGAATCTGCGGATTCCTGCCGGATGGCGATACTGCGCTGAAAAAACACACGTATACAGCTCTGATTTCCGAGCAGTTTCTGAAAGAAGAGATACCGGAAGAAGAGATTACCTACCGTTTTTTGTTCCGGGTAGCCGGAGATGACCGTGCAAGCGTAGATGAAGTTGAAAAAAAGATTAAGGATACCGCGGAAGATTTTGGCATTTCGCAGACAGATATTGGAATCAATGATGACTACCTGATCGCAAATTATACGGACCCTTCCGCTGTGCCGATTATTGTTATGATTATGCTTGTTGTTATGCTGGCAGGTATTATTACGATCTATAGTATATATTATGTATCCATGACACAGCGGGTACAGGAATTTGGCAGAATGAAGGCAATTGGTGCAACCAGAAGACAGATTCGCCAGATTGTATTAAGAGAAGGACTATGTGTAGCGGCGGTTGCTGTCCCTCTGGGATTGATTGCCTCTACAATTCTGATCAGACCAATTTTGCTGTTTTTTACTGCAAGGGCAGATGATAATTCTATGGTTCAGATTTACCGGGAAATTATTCTGAATCATGAAATATTTCTCTATAAATGGTGGATTTATCTGTTGGCAGCGGCGGTTACGCTGGTAACCGTTTATTTGTCACTGCTTATCCCCATGCGGAAAGCGTCCGCAATTTCAGAGGTGGAAGCTATGCGTTTTCAGGGAAATCAGGTGAAGGGAAAGGTCAGAAAGGGATACCGGGAGCTTACCATTGGAAGGCTGACCAGAACCAGTATTGCAGGGAACAAGAAAAAAAGCCTGATTACGATTCTGTCCATGAGCATTACGGGAGTTTTTGTAATGGTAGTTGCCACTGCCTTATCCTGTATTAATCCTGTAGAAAGCGCGAATAATGACATCTATGGGCAGTATGAGATCAGTCTGAATGCAGAAAGCGGGAATATGGAACATCCGGAGAGGGAGTGGAAGAATCTTATCCGGAATAATCCCCTGTCAGAGGAATTAAAAGAACAGATTGAGGGGCTGGAAGGAGTCAGAAAAGTGGAGGCATTTACCTTTCTCCTGGGAGAAACCAATCTGGAATATGGCGGGGAAAAAGCGACAGAGACAATTGCAGGGCTTCCGGAGAGCTGTTTTCAGGAGCTGAAGGCGGGAATTGTGGAAGGGGATGCGGTCTGGGAAGATCTTCTTGAAGGGGATAAGATCATAGTAAAGAAAGAGATGCTGTACTGGTATCCGGATATAAAAGTCGGTGATATGATTCGGTTCCAGTGCAGTGACGGAGTGCGGACAGAGACCAGAAATCTGGAAGTTATAGCAATCGGGGATTATCGTTTTGGACTAGGTGAGTACAATTATATGATCATGTCCAAAGAAGCGGCGGATCAGTTTCTGGATGAGGATTGTACCGGATATTTCCAAGTGATTGCAGAAGAGAATTATGATGAAGACTTGGAGGCTAAGATCAGGCAATTGACAGACAGTTCAGAGCTATTAGTGGTGGGAACCTGGAAAGAACATTTTGACGAATGGAAGCAGTCTATGAGTCTGACGCGGGGCGCATGTTATGCATTCTTAAGTATTCTCAGCATCATCTGTGTGATGAATCTGATCAATACGATGATTAACAGCATTCATGTAAGAAAGAAGGAGCTGGGCATGATGCAGGCCATTGGAATGACCGAGGCACAGCTAAAGAAAATGCTGAGATTGGAAGGAATGTTCTATACAGTGGGAACACTCTTGGTTTCCATCGGTCTGGGAAGCGCGTTAGGTTATCCGGCATTTCTGTGGATGAAGAGCGGACACTGGTTCAGCGTACAAAATTACCATTATCCGGCGGCAGCAGCAATCATTGTGGCGGTGGTGCTGGTGGCGGTACAGCTATTTCTGACGGCAGTATTATCCCATTCTGTGCAGAAAGAATCTCTGATTGACAGGATACGGTTCAGTGAATAGAATAAAATTTATAATGGATGATGATGAGACGTTAATCAGGAGGATGTTATGTGGGAGAAGGACGGATATACTATGAGGTTAGCAGTTAAGGAGGATGCAGAAGCGTATTATTCCTGTAATTTTAACCCACTTGATCCGGAGATTGTCCGTCTGACCGGATGCAAAGCAGAGTTTACCCATGATGAGGTGGTTGATTTTTTCTGTCGGTGTATAGAGTCGAAGGATCGCTATGATTTTGTGATTGCAGCGCCGGACGGACAAATCATAGGGGAAAGTGTGATCAATGAAATTGATGAGCTCACAAAAAGTGCGAATTTCCGCATTGCTTTATTTCACGAGGAAGGATGCGGAAAGGGAATCGGTTCATGGGCGATTAGGCAGACCATGCGGTTTGCTTTTGAAGAAATCGGGCTGCACCGCCTTTCGCTGGACGTGTTTTCTTTTAATGTCAGAGCAATCAGGGCTTATGAGAAGGCCGGTTTTAGGAGGGAAGGCGTTTTTCGGGACGCTGTCAGAGACGGCGGGCGGTATGCGGACGATATCTTAATGTCCATTTTGGAGACGGAATGGCGGGAATTATATACGGGAAATGCGAGGGGAGATGCATGAAGAAAAATCTGTCTGTAAAAGAAGCAATCGGTATTACAAGTATGCTGTTCGGTATGTTTTTCGGGGCAGGGAATCTGATTTTTCCGGCAAAGCTGGGAATAGATGCCGGGCGGAATCTGTGGTTCGCGTACGCCGGGCTGGTTATAACGGCTGTCGGTCTGCCGCTGCTTGCGGTGGCGGCGCTGGGAATCAGCCGGAGTGAGGGAGTGCTGGAGCTTGCAGGCAAGGTTGGAAAGAAGTACGGCATGTTTTTTACAACCTTGCTTTATCTGACCATAGGCCCTTTGTTTGCAATACCGCGCTGTGCCAGCACTTCCTTTGTTGTTGGGGCGGTACATTTGCTTCCCGCGGAATGCCTTTTAGCAGCACAGGTGATTTTTTCGCTGCTCTTTTTTATTATGGTATTGGTATTTTCCCTGAAACCGGGCGGTATCATGACGTGGATTGGAAAGATTCTCAACCCGGTTTTCCTGGTGTTTTTGGGAATGCTTGTGGTTGCGGTTCTCATGAATCCCATAAATTCTATTGCAGAAGCAGTTCCGGCAAATAGTTTCTTAGGCTCAGGGGATGCATTTATCAATGGATTTCTGGAAGGATATAATACGTTGGACGCGCTGGCCGGTCTGGCCTTTGGTATTGTAGTTGTGGATGTGGTTCGCAGACAGGGAATTGAAGAACCCGGAAGAATTGCAGCAAATACGGTAAGATCGGGAATCTTTAGCTGTGTTCTTATGGGAATGATTTATCTTTTTGTGGTGATTATTTCGGCTCAGTGTGCGGATATTTGCGCGGAGTGTACGGACGGCAGCGCGGTATTGGCTACCATTGCCAACGCTTATTTTAAGTCAGTAGGATCCGTCTTTATGCTGTTGATCGTGACCATTGCCTGCTTAAAGACGGCAATTGGGCTGGTTACAAGCTGTTCGGAGGCTTTTGCCGGCCTGTTTCCCGGAGGCCCTTCCTATAAAATATGGACGGTTGTCTTTTGTGCCATCTCTTTTGGCATTGCAAACTTTGGACTATCGTCTATTGTGGCTTTTTGTGTACCGGTATTGCGGTTCCTCTACCCGTTAGCCATTACATTGATTCTGCTGGCGCTGTTTGGGAAATTCTTTCATGACAGCCGGAGAGTCTATATCTGGACTACCGGTTTTACACTGATTGCGGCGGCGCTTGACTTTATGAATGCTCTGTCGGGGATATTGAAAGAGCGTCAGCTTGTGCAGGGTTCCATACTGGATGTGATTACGGATGCCGCATCACAGTATCTGCCTCTTTTTGAGTATGGCCTGGGCTGGGTGAGTCTGGCGGGAGCAGGATGTATCATTGGTCTGATATTAAACGGTATCCTGAAAGATGGAGCTTAAGGGCGAAAATCAAAGGTAAACTTTGCTCCCGTTTCTTTGAGCTTATGGCAGCCTGTCTGCATTTTCCAGAAGATATTTGATGAAGTATTTACTGGCAATGGGCAGGCTGTCTTTTTCTTTGTAACCGATTGCCAGCTCCCGATAGATGGGAGGATCGGTTGGAAGACACACGATATCATAATTGGTACGGCGGAGTATCAGCTTTGCCAGAATACCTATACCAAGTCCTGCTTCTACCATAGTCATGATCGCAAAATCATCGTGAACCGTGTATTTAATATTAGGCTCTAATCCGGCGGCATGAAAGCTTTCCAGCGGTTCGTTGTAGTGTCCTTCTTCCAGCAGGATAAAGGGATCCGTTGTCAGGGAACGCAAGGGAATCACTGTATTTTCTGCCAAAGGGTGGTTTTTCGGCAGAACCGCCAGCATTTCACCATCCTTTATTTTCACCGTCTCTATCCCTGTGACGGCAGCAGGAGTAATGAATCCAAAGTCAACAAGCCCGGTTTTTATCCATTCTTGTATCGAAGAATAATCTCCGTCATGAAAAACAAATTGAACATTGGGATAAAGCTGTTGGAAGCCTTTGATGAGCATAGGCATCCAGTGGCAGGTGACGCTTGTGATAGTTCCTACCCGTATGATCCCGGTTTCTAATCCTTTGATTTCCAGTGCTTTCTCCTGCATTGCCCGATACTGGAGAATAGTTCTTTCAATAAACGGATATAGTTCTTTCCCTTCTAAAGTAAGCCTGGCTCCGGTACGTGAACGGACCAGCAGCTTCATGGACAGTTCATTTTCCAAAGACGCAATCATCTGGCTGACGGAAGACTGGGTGTATCCAAGTGCTTCAGCGGCTTTTGTAAAACTTTTCATTTCAACAATCTTCTGTAGAGCGAGATAACGTTCCATATGACAAATCGCCTTTCTTAATGATAATATTAGAATTATTTGTTTTACTTATTATATATTGACGCCTATAATAAGGTCAAGAAAAAGCTGACAAATACCAAAAAGACCAGGAGGTAAAGACAGATGTCATATGAAAATGTAAAAAAATATTTTGATCAGGCAGGCTTGGGAGACCGGGTTGTTGTAAGGGAGCATATCGGAGATACGGTGGAGCATGCTGCACAGGCCATTGGATGTAAACCGGAGCATATTGTGAAAACCATGTCCTTTGTGCTGGACGGGAAGCCGGCGCTGATCTGTATGGCCGGCGATGCGAAAGTCAATAACACAAAATATAAAGCCTGCTTTCATCAAAAGGCTGTCATGGTCCCGGGAAATCAGGTAGAAGAACTGGTCGGACATGTACCTGGGGCAGTATGCCCGTTTGCAATCTGTGAGGGAGTAAAAGTCTATCTTGATATTTCCTTAAAGCGCTTTTCTACTGTATATACAGCGGGAGGAAGCGTGAACAGTACTGTGAAGCTGTCTCTGGAAGAATTGGAGAGATTCGCAGCGCCAGAAGGCTGGATTGACGTCTGCAAAGGCTGGTTTGTAAATGGAGAATAATCGTAGAGAAATCAATCTTTAAGATTAAAGAGATTGCGGGATAAAGGAGTGTAAGTGAAAGTCCTAATCCCGCATTTTTTATATGCGCCGAGTGCGCAGTTATTCCATTTTTTTGAATTCACCACTTGATATTGTGAGGGATGAAGATGCAGAGTACAGGAGAATGGCGCAAGGCTGGTAAGTGACGAAATTCTCACCGAAAAGTCACCGAAATGTAAGCGTAATACTCTAACATATAAGCTAAAATGATCACTGAGCTTTCAGAGGAGGAGTATTATGATAAACGTTGAGGATGTGCCGGGACTTAAGCGAGACTTGCAGATGGTAAATATGCATATGGAGCATTTGTGCCGGTCAAATAACAGGTACATACAGGAAATGCTGAACTGGGTCTTGCGGCAGCGGGGCAAGCAGATCCGTCCAATTCTGACTCTGCTTTGCGCGAGGCTGAAGGGCAGAGCTGCCGATGCGACGGAGATTGCGGCGGTGGTTGAACTGTGTCATACGGCTTCTTTGATCCACGATGACGTGATCGATGAAGCGGACACCCGCAGGGGGCAGTTATCCGTGCAGAAAAAGTTCGGAAAAGAAATGGCAATTTATGCCGGAGATTATATCATTTTTTCGGCGATCCAGAAGAATGAGCTGAGGAACAGATCCCGGTATGGCAGGGTGTTTGGTAAACTGGAAGCAATGTTTGATGGAGAAATCAATCAGTTTGTTTACCGCTACAATACGGAAATTACGGAAGAGATCTATCTTGAAAATATCCGCGGCAAGACTTCGGCGCTGTTTTGCATTGCCTGTGAAGCCGGAGCCTGTGCGGGAAAATGTGACGAGAATGAAATGCTTGCGGTGGAGCAGTTTGCAGAAAAATTCGGCCTGATGTTTCAGCTTCGGGATGATCTGCTGGACTTTGTGTCTACGGAGGAGTTGTCTAAAAAGACGATTCACAATGATTTCTGGTGCGGATATTATACCCTTCCGGTCATCCATGCATTTTCCGACGCCGATAATGGAGCAAGATTAAAGGAAATTGCAGGGAATATTAAGAACGGCCTGCAGGATGAAGATACCGACAAAAGAATCACGGAATTGATCCGGGGGTCCAATGGATTTCAGTACACCCTGACAGAAATAGACCGATATGCCAGTGAGGCAAAGAGAAGTCTGGCCGTGTTTCCAGGCTCTGCTGCACGAAAAAAGCTGCTGAATCTGGTGGATTCGCTGCAGGCGAGCGCCCATGGGACCGTGTGATGAAGAGCGAAAAAAGGTACTCATTCTGGTCGCTGGCGGTGATCTTTTTCGGAATGAGTCTGGCGGGATGGCTGTGGGAGGTCAGCCTTCATCTGTTTGCAGGGGGAGGTTTTGTGAACCGGGGATTTCTTCATGGCCCGTGGCTTCCTATCTATGGCTTCGGCAGCGTACTGATCGTAACGCTTTTTTACAGACTGCGCTGCAAGCCGCTCCTGGAATTTCTGGCGATCATCCTTCTTTGCGGAGGCATTGAATATTGCATCTCATGGCTGCTGGAAAAGCTGTACCATGGAATGAAGTGGTGGGATTACAGCGGTTATTTTTTGAATGTAAACGGGAGGATCTGTGCAGAAGGGCTGCTGGCCTTTGGAGCGGGAGGAATGCTGCTGGTGTATGTTCTGGCGCCGTTTCTGGATCAGTGTTCGAAGCGGATACCCCGAAAAGTCCTGGTGCCGGTATGTCTGGCTCTGACTTTTGTTTTCTGCGTAGATTTGATCTATTCTGTGGGGATTCCCAACACTGGAAATGGGATCACCAGACATGGTTTGTGAATGAAGGTGGGAAAAGATTATGCTTGCTGTTTATCTGGCGCCGTTTTATATTATAGTAAACAGTTATCTGCTGTTTCGGATCCACAAATGGCTTGGCGTGTGTCATGTGCTGTTTGGAAAATTATGGATGCGGATGATCATTAGTCTGGTTTATGTATTTCTGGCGGTTACTCCGCTGATCGCCTTTTTCCTGCCGGCAGGAGGGCTAAGAAGAATCCTGATGCTGACCGGCAACTACTGGCTGGGGTTCCTTCTTTATCTGGTTCTGGCAGTTCTTGCCGCTGATGTGGTCTGCCTGTTCCGGTTCCTGATTACCAGAAAGAGGATCAGGCGCTCTGCTTTGTGGGGAGGAATCTGCGCGGGACTTGTAATCCTGGTCAGTCTGTGGGGGATCTGGCAGGCCCGGGACATCCATGTGACGCCCTATGAGATCACGGTTGCAAAGGACGGGGGAGCCCTGGATGATCTGAATGTGGTACTGATTGCGGACCTGCATCTGGGATATAATATTGGCACCGCCCGGATGGCTGATATGGTAGAGAAGATCAATGAACAGAATGCGGATCTGGTGGTGATTGCCGGGGATATCTTTGACAATGAGTATGAGGCCCTTGACGATCCGGATAAGCTGGCGGATATTCTGCAGGGGATCCAATCGAAATATGGTGTCTATGCCTGTTACGGGAATCATGATGTGGAAGAAAAAATTCTGGCCGGCTTTACCTTCGGCGGAAGCGGAAAGAAAGAGAGCAGCAGACAGATGGATGGGTTTCTGGAAAAAGCGGGCATCCGTCTGCTGAGAGATGAAGCGGTATGGATCGCCGACAGCTTCTATCTGTGTGGCAGGGCGGACGCGCAGAAGCCGGGGAGGGGAATCCGCACAAGAAAAACCGCTGACCGGCTGGCAGAAGAGCTTGACACCGGGCGTCCGGTTATTGTGGCAGAGCATGAGCCGCAGGACTTTCAGGAGTTAGCTGAGTGCGGCATAGATGTGGCTTTGTGCGGACATACTCACGACGGACAGATGTTTCCGGCCAATCTGATCATGAAATTTCTATGGGAAAATTCCTATGGATATCTGAAGAAGGATACCCTGCATACGATTGTGACTTCAGGCGTCGGCCTTTTCGGACCGAATATGCGGGTCGGTACGATCGCAGAAATCTGCCGGATCAAAATTCACTTTCAATAGGCGGTATTCTGACCGGATCAAATATAGAGGATGGTGAAGATCAATGAAACAGATTTTTTTAGTGGAGGATGACAAGGAGATTGCAAGGAATCTGGCGCGGCTGCTTCATTCGGAAGGGTTTACTGTCATTCATGCTGCAACCCAGCGGGAGGCCATTTCCCTGATCGCCGGACAGCCCTGCGATCTGGCGCTGGTAGATATTTCCCTGCCGGATGGCAATGGGTTTACGATTTGCACAGAGATTAAGCAGACATGGAAGATTCCGGTCATATTTCTGACGGCGTCGGGAGATGAGTCCAGCGTGGTTACCGGGTTGAATATGGGAGCGGAGGATTATGTGGTCAAGCCCTTTCGTCCCCGGGAACTGATCGCCAGGATCCGGGCCGCTCTGAGGAAATCGGAGCCCTCTTTATCTGTATTTGAAATCGGAGGACTTCAGGTGGATACGGCCAGCGGCGTTGTGAAAAAGGACGGCAGAGAGGTGTATCTTTCCGCGCTGGAATACCGTCTGCTGCTGGTATTTGTCAACAATCCGAGAAATATTATAACGCGGGATCAGCTTTTAAATGAGTTATGGGATGCGGCAGGCGAATTTGTTACGGATAATACGCTGACCGTATATATTAAGCGTCTCAGGGAGAAGATTGAGGATCATCCGGCCAGACCGCAGATCATTTTGACCGTCCGCGGAACCGGATACCGGTTAGGAGGCGGCCATGTTTCGGAATAGAGAGATTTGGCGGTTTTTCGTGGTGTTTATGATAATAGCTGCTGTCATGGCCGCCGCCGGATTTGTGATCCATCCGGCAGCCGGAGTCATGGCGCTTATTGCCGCCGCCGTTTTTGGGGCGGTATTTTTTATATTTACCAGAGCCAGATACCAGCGCATTGCTGGGATCGCAGAGCAGATTGACCTTGTGCTTCACAATGCGGAGCATTTGTATATCAGTGAAGCGGAGGAAGGAGAGCTTGCCATTCTGGAAAGTGAGATTACGAAGATGACACAGCGCATCCGGCAGCAGAACGAGGCGCTCAGGAGGGAAAAGGAGCACCTTGCAGAGTCCCTTGCCGATATTGCGCATCAGCTCCGGACTCCGCTGACCTCGGCGAACCTGATTTTGTCCCTGCTGGAGAAGAATCCTGACGAGGACGAGAGAAAGGAGCTTCTGTGGGAAACGGAAGAATTGTTTGCCCAGATGGAATGGCTGATCAATTCACTGTTGAAGCTGTCCCGTCTGGATGCGGGGATCGTGGTTTTTCAGAATGTACAGGTGGATGTAAAGAGTCTGATCGCCGCTGCCGTGCATCCGCTCCGGATTCCCATGGAGCTGCACGATATTACCCTGCGGACAGAGGTGCCGGAGGGCATGTCTTTACAGGGGGATTTCAGCTGGCTTTCGGAGGCGGTGTCAAACATTCTCAAGAATTGCATTCAAAGCATTGGTGATCATGGGAGTATTGAAATTCACTGTGAGGATAACCTGCTGTTTGATGAGATTACCATTCATGACAGCGGAGAGGGATTTAAAAAGGAGGACCTGCCGCATCTGTTTGAACGGTTTTACCGGGGAGAAAACAGCGGGGCCGCCGGATATGGAATCGGACTTGCACTCTGCAAAACGATTATTCTGCGGCAGGGAGGCACGATCACGGCAAAAAACCATCCTCAGGGAGGCGCCGTCTTTTGTATTCGTTTCCTAAAGTGACGAATCTCTCATGGAAAAGTCACGGAAATGTAAGCAGAAGATTATATCATGTGAGTAGGTTCGGAGGAAGGGCTTTCCCCGGGGAAGCCGGGAGGTACTCTGAACAGGATCAAAAGCAAGGAGGCTCACATTATGGATTTTTTAAAGGTTGAAAATTTGTGTAAAGTCTATGGCAAGGCGGAGAATCAGGTGATTGCCCTGAATCATGTTTCCCTTACGATTGAGAAAGGGGAGTTTACGGCGATTATCGGTCCTTCCGGTTCCGGTAAATCCACACTTCTGCATGCCATTGCCGGGGTGGATATGCCCACAAGCGGAAAGATTTATCTGGACGGGCAGGATATATACGCCGGGAACAGCGAAAAGCTTGCCATTTTCCGCAGACGCCAGGTAGGGCTGATCTATCAGTTCCACAACCTGATCCCCACATTGAATGTGGTGGAAAATATTACCCTGCCGATTCTGATGGACAAACGGAAGGTCAACAAAGAGCGGCTGAATGATCTGCTGGATCTGCTTGGGCTGCAGGAGCGAAAAGACCATCTGCCCAACCAGCTTTCCGGAGGCCAGCAACAGCGTGTGGCCATCGGGCGGGCGCTGATGAATGCGCCTCAGGTATGCCTGGCCGATGAACCCACCGGAAGTCTGGACAGCAAGAATGGACACGAGATTATCCGGCTGCTGAAAGAGAGCAATAAAAAGTATGGACAGACGCTGCTTTTAGTAACCCACGATGAGAATATTGCGCTGCAGGCAGACCGTATCATTACCATCGCAGATGGAAAAGTGGTGCGTGACGAGAGGCAGGTGGCGCGGTCATGAACATCTTTAAAAAGGTTGCCCTGCAGGGACTAAAAAAGAACCGTACCCGCACGCTGGTTACCATTGTGGGCGTTATGCTGTCGGCGGCATTATTTACAGGCGTATCTACATTTGCTGTTTCCCTGCAGGATTATATGATAAAGGGCGCGGCTGACAAGTACGGCGGATGGCATGTGGAACTGCCGGAGGGAGATGCGGAGATGGCGGCACAGGCAGAGCAGGATGACCGCGTGGCGGAGGTGGTGTCCCTTCAAAATCTGGGCTATGCCAGATTGGAGGATGGAAAAAATGAGAATAAACCCTATCTGTTTCTTTCCGGGTGGGACCAGAAAGCTTTTGATACGCTGCCGGTGAAGCTGATCTCCGGAAGACTTCCGGAAAACAGTGGAGAGGTACTGGTCCCCGCTCATCTTGCGGCAAACGGCGGGGTAGAAATCGCTGTGGGAGATACCATCAGCCTTGCGGTTGGCAGGCGTATCAGCGGAGGCGAAGTGCTGGGACAGCACAATCCCTTTCCCGTTAAAGAAGAGACCCTGGTGACCACAGAGAACAGGACATATACGGTGGTGGGAATCTGCCAGCGCCCGGCAATTGAGGAATTTAGCGCTCCCGGTTATACGCTGGTCACAACGGCAGATACTGCTGATGCGGACAGCCTTTCGGTATTTATTACCTTAAAAAATCCCTATCAGCTTCACGCTTATCTGAAAGATCTGGGAGCGGATGTGGATTCTGTTTTGAATGATGATCTTTTGCGTTTTATGGGGCTTTCCGGAGAAAAAACGATAACGATCCTGTTATTTGCCATCTGTGGGATTCTCATAGCGCTGGTAGTGGTTGGTTCCGTATTCCTGATCTACAATGCGTTTCATATTTCCCTGAGCGAACGGACCCACCAGTTTGGGATTCTTATGTCAGTGGGAGCCACGGCAAGGCAGCTTCGGGGATCGGTTCTGTTCGAGGGACTTTGTATTGGCGCTGTGGGGATTCCCCTTGGGATTCTGGTGGGACTTCCGGGCATTAAGCTGGTACTGTTTTTGGTGGAAAAGAATTTTAAAAATGTCATGTATGACAATGTGCAGCTTGAGCTGGTGGTGTCAGCGCCGGCTATCGCGGCGGCTGTCGTCTTAAGTCTTGTCACGATCCTGATTTCCGCATATATTCCGGCAAGGAAGGCGGCGGGGATGCCGGTTATGGAGTGTATCCGCCAGACCAATGAGATCAAGGTGGAGGCAAAGAAGCTGAAGACCTCGCGGCTGGCGCAGCGCCTCCTGGGATTGGAAGAAATGCTGGCGCTTAAGAATTTTAAACGGAATAAGCAGCGCTACCGCAGTATTATTTTGTCGCTGACCTTTAGTGTCGTGCTGTTTGTTTCCGCCAGCAATTTCAGCAGTTATCTGAATCAGGTGGCAGATCGTTCTGTTGAGGTAGTGGAAAATTATGATCTTGTTTTTTCTTCTGGTGACATGGAGGAAAGCGAGATGCTTCAGCTTTATGATGAGCTCAAAGATACGGATGGGGTTACGGCAAGCGCCTATCAGGCGGATGTGACCTATCCCTGCAGGATTGACGCCGGTAAGCTTCCGGAACAATTCTTTGATACGTTCGGCGAATTTCTGGATTATGACGGCGAAAGCCAGCAGATCGACGCGATGCTGGATGCGGTGTTTGTAGATGAGGGCACGTATGAGAGCTTTCTGAAAAGTCTGGGTCTGTCCGAGGATGAATATAACGGGCAGGATGACCGGATCATCATGGCAGGATGGGTGGAAGGGTATTTGTATATGCAGGAAGAACCGATGCAGATCACGCTTTCCAGTGACAGCGGAGACAGGGTAAAGAATGTCTGGGCAACCTTTGTAAATGACTATCCGGATCTGCTGCCGGCAGAGGCGGGGAGTGAGTTCCGGGGATATTCGCTGATGCTGATTGTGCCGTATGAGTACAAATCAGGATTTGATGAGCTGGGTGTGACCGCAGCGTCCACGCTGGGCATGACCTTTGAATCGGATAATCCAGGCGGGACCAAATCCCAGATGAAGTCCATCCTTGATGCAAGCGGCATTACCGTAAGTTACAGCTTTTACAATCTCTATGAGATCCTGGAGCAGAACCGCAATATGGAATTTGTTGTCAATCTGTTTGCAGCAGTATTTACGGTGATGATCACACTGATTTCCATTGCGAATGTCTTTAACACGATCTCCACCAATATCAGGCTGCGAAGGCGCGAGCTTGCCATGCTGCGTTCCGTAGGAATGTCTGAGCGCGGATTTAATAAAATGCTGCGTTTTGAATGTGTGCTGTATGGAGCCAGGACCATGCTGTGGAGCCTGCCGCTTTCTTTGCTGATGACCGGCCTGATCTACGAAGGCATGTCTGCCGGGGCAGACTTTGAGATCCGTTTTATCTTTCCATGGGAAAGCATCGGTATCAGTATCCTTGGCGTATTTCTGATCGTATTTATTACCATGCTGTACGCCGCCGGCAAAGTGAAAAAAGAAAACATTATTGACGCTCTGCGGGATGAGATGACGTAATCAGAGCAGGAAGGGAGTGGAACAGTAGATGAAAAGGAAGCACCCTGTCAGAAGATTCATAAAAAGTATGCTTGCGATTTTGCTGCTCATAGCAGTTGCCGCCGCCGTATTCTTCGGGGTCAAAGGCTATCGGATGTATCAGGATGCCATTGCCGCGGCTTCACTGGAAGACAGAGTGAACCAGGTTCGCAGTGAAGAATATTTTACGGATTATTCGGAATTGCCGGAATTTTATGTGGATGCGGTCATTTCCGTGGAGGATCACAGATTCAGGGAGCATCCGGGAATCGATCCGATTGCTGTGGGACGCGCCCTGTGGACGGATCTTAAGACGCTGTCTTTCAGGGAAGGCGGAAGCACGATTACCCAGCAGCTTATGAAAAATCTGCTGTTTACACAGGAGAAAACCATAGAACGGAAAGCGGCGGAGGTATTTGCCGCGCTGGATATGGAAGCAAACTACAGCAAAGACGAGATTTTTGAACTGTATGCAAATACTGCTTACTTTGGCTGTGGTTATTACGGGATCTACGCGGCGGCGGACGGATATTTTGGTAAACCACCGGCAGAATTGACGGACTATGAGTCGGCAATGCTGGCAGGGGTTCCCAATGCGCCGTCAGAATATTCGCCGGAGGTGAATTTAGAACTGGCTTCCCAGCGGGTAGTGCAGGTGCTTGAGAGTATGGTGAGAAACAAAATTCTCACACAGGAAGAAGCAGACCGGATACAAGACAGCGGGCCGGTATCCGGTCAATAATCATCTGTTCCCATACGTCAGCCGCATTTGCGGCTGGCGCTTACGACAGCATCTGAATGATGTTGTCTTTTTTTCTTTCGGAAAGCTCTTCGTATGCAGATATTTCGGATTCCGTAAAGCCTGAAAAGATGATCTGATGGTAATTTTCCTGAGCTTTCTGCAATTCACACAGAATCGGATCGGCGGCAGGAAGAAACTGAATGTCTAACAGCCTGCCTGTGGATTTCTGCCCGGCAGAGGTATGTTCTGTCCAGTTAATGTAACCGTGGGCTTTTAATTTTTGTAATGCTCCGTCCAGCTTCCGTTTTGGCTGTCCAATGAAATCAGCCAGTTCTTTCCGGGTATGCATGTGGTGGTTCCTGCTTAAAAACAGCAGGATATTCACCTCCTCCACGGACAGGTCGTAGCGGTAGGTAATGGGCAGCAGACACAGTTCCAGACATTTTCGCTCCAGATAGATGTTCAGCAGAGTGGTTTCATTTTCCAGAACCTTTGGATTGAGTCTGGTCCGCTCTTCACCCAGATGGATTCCGCCGGGAAGGATTGCCGGAGGAACAATGCCGTCATTTGCGGCGTCCAGAAGGAAGCGGTATACCTGCAGCCTGCTTTTCTCATAATCTTCTTCGTCGAACACTTCTTTGTAGAAATTATTATAGTATTCAAATACCGTTGTTTTCATCTTGATCGTCTTTGTGAGACTGATCCCCTGAGTGGACAGAGAATGTCTGGTCTTCACATAGTAGTAGATGGGAACCCGGAGCACGTAAATCTGATCCGCGTGGCAGATATATTCCAGATTGAACATAAAATCCTCGCACCAGCTGATCTCCGTATCCATTTTTAAGTGGTACTGTTCTACCAGTGTTTTTTTGTATAATTTGTTCCACAGGACGCCGTAATAGAAATCGGCAGGATTTTCCATCATATAGGAAGCAAATTCTTTCCTGCTTAAAAGTCCGTTTTCCTGAATATCTCCCTTATGAGCGATCCGATCGTCCACAACACGGTAGAAATCAGAGATCACAAGATCGCAGGAATGGGCTTCGGCGGAAGAAAGCAATAGCTCCGTTGCCTCCGGGGCGAGCCAATCGTCGCTGTCAGCAAACTGAAGCCAGGCTCCCCGCGCCTGCCGGATCGCCAGATTCCGGCTGTCGGAAACGCCGGTGTTTTCCTTATGGATCACACGGACTCTGGCATCCTTCGCGGCATATGCGTCACAGATATCGCCGGAGGCATCCTGACTTCCGTCGTCCACCAGGATCAGCTCAAAGTCCTTGTAAGTCTGCTTTAAAATACTGTCAACACAGCGTCCGATCACCGTTTCCGCATTGTAAACCGGAACAATGATGCTGACAGCGGGGGATGGAGCGCTGGTTGGTTCGTTTTTGTTTTCGTAAATCATTTCAATCGCCTTTCTTAATATTAGGATTAGAAATATTTGTTTTACTTATTCTATCATGGGAGCTATAATGCAGTCAAGAAGTCATTGCTGAATGAAGATGGAAGGAAAAAGAGAGGAGAATGTGAATGAGTAATCGTGGGAAGATTAAGAATACGAGGGAGAAGAGGCGCCCGCTTCCGCTTTTGATCCTGGCCGCCTGCCTGTTGTTCGGCCTGTCTCTGGGAGTCCGGATGAATTATGGGATTATACTGAACGCCTTTGCAGATCATGCGGGACTGATGTACTCCAAAATCAGTCTGGTGATTGCCATAGGGGAACTGGTCTATGGAGTGACCCAGCCGGCCTTTGGAGTGCTGGCGCTGAAAAAGTCCAATGGCTTTGTGCTGATGACGGGGCTGCTTCTGCTGGCTGTTGGCTTTGCACTGTCAGCATTTGCAAGAACCCCTCTGCTTCTTACGCTGACCCTTGGTATGTGCATTTCTGCAGGCACCGGGGCGCTGAGCTTTGGAATTATTATGGGAGGACTTTCGCCTTTTGTGGGTAAAAGTAAAGCGTCGGCGGTTTCCGGCATTGTCAATGCCAGCAGCGGAATCGGAAGCTCTATCATGTCGCCGTTAGTGGAAAGGCTGATCGCGGCGGCAGGCATTACCAAAGGGATGCTGGTACTCAGCCTTCCGGCTTTGGTATTTCTGCCTCTGGCTTTGCTTCTGTCAAAGGCGGGGGAGACGAAGTCCGGAGATGGGGGCTGCGAAGAAGAGAGAAAGGGCGTACCTGTCAGAGAAAGGCTGAAGGCTGCCCTGTCCAGCAGGACTTACCGCTATCTTATGATGGGGTTCGGAACCTGCGGATTTCATATGTCGCTGATACAGAATCATCTGTATTCTCAGATTGTGTCCTACGGAATTGATAAGTCTACGGCGGCTTTTGCCTATACCACATTCGGTATCGGGACAATGCTGGGAGCTCTTGCCTGTGGATTGATATGCCTGAAAGTTCCGCTCAAACGTGTGCTGGGTTCTATCTATGGACTGAGAGTTTTGCTGATCGCAGTATTTCTTTTTATATTACCGAAGAATGTATATTCGGTGGTTTTCTTTGGGATTGCGCTGGGATTGACAGGAGACGCCACGGTTACGCCTACTTCGGAGATCGTAAGCCGGAAATTCGGAGCGGAAAGTATGGGATTATTGTTTGGGTTTGTGTTCGTCTGCCATCAGATCGGAAGCTTTATCAGCACCTGGCTGGCAGGATATTTATTTCAGATTACAGGGGAATATCAGGTAATCTGGATGGTCAATCTGTGTCTGTGTGGGCTGGCATCCCTAGTCAGCTATCGGATTCGTGTTTCGGATTATGAGACTTTGGCGTGATTGAAGAATAGAGAGCTCCCTGCCGGGAAAGAATAAGAAAAACGCGGTGGGGAGGAAGTTCCATGTCAAAATCAATCTGGTCAGAAGGGCAAAAGCTGCCTGCATTTGGGAAGCTGCAGGGAAAGGTAACAACGGATGTATTAATTATTGGAGGCGGTCTGTGCGGTGTTCTGTGCGCTTATATGCTGCGGAATGCCGGAGTGGACTGCCTTTTAGTTGAAGCAGATACTGTGGGCGGCGGCATTACCTGCAATACCACTGCCAAAATCACTTCTCAGCACGGTCTGATCTATGATAAGCTTGTGAGAAGCCGTGGGAATGAGGTGGCGGCAGGATACCTTCGGGCGAATCAGGAGGCCCTGGCAAAGTACCGGGAGCTTGCAGGCATGGTGGAGTGTGAGTTCGAAGAAAGGGACGCTTTTGTGTATACGCTGTCTGACCGGGAGAAGATCAAACGGGAAGTCAATACGGTTAATGAGCTTGGATTTCCGGCCTCCTTCGTGGAAGAAGTACCGCTTCCGCTGGATGTAAAGGGGGCAATACGTTTTCCGGATCAGGCCCAGTTCCACCCCTTAAAGTTCCTGAATGGAATCGTCACGGGACTTCCCATCTGTGAACATACCTTTATCCGTGATCTTGCGCCCCATAAAGCATGGAGTGACAGCGGAGAGATTACCGCGGATAAGATCATTGTCGCAACCCATTTTCCGTTCTTAAATAAACATGGCGGTTATTTTCTCAAATTATACCAGCACCGGTCCTATGTGATCGCACTGGAGCAGGCGCCGGATGTTCAGGGAATGTATCTGGATGAGGCCCAGACCGGACTCTCTTTCCGGAACTACCGGAATCTGCTGCTTGTGGGCGGAGGAAGCCACCGTACCGGGAAACAGGGAGGAAACTGGCAGGAGCTTCGGAATTTTGTAAATCTTCATTATCCGGCTGCCAGAGAAGTCACTGCCTGGGCGACCCAGGACTGCATGAGCCTGGACGGGATCCCGTATATTGGACAGTATTCTGTGCGTACCCCGGATCTGTATGTGGCGTCCGGCTTCAATAAGTGGGGAATGACTTCCTCCATGGTGGCCGCCATGCTGCTGCGGGATCTGGTAACGGGGACGGAAAATCCCTGGGAAAGAATATTCTCCCCAGGCCGAAGCATCTGGAAGCCGCAGCTTTTTCTGAATGGAGCCGAAGCGGTAACCAATTTGCTGACGCCTGCCAAAAGACGGTGTCCCCATATGGGCTGCGCATTAAAATGGAATCCGCATGAGCGCACCTGGGATTGTCCCTGCCACGGTTCCCGCTTTACCGGGGACGGAAAAATCATCGACAATCCGGCCACAGGAAATGCAAAGTTTGATTGATTACTTAATATAAATCTTATTTTACAGGAAGGAAACCGTGGGGTATAATGGTACTGTAGAAAAAGAGGTATTAACAGTATTATGATTAATCATTTGAATTTGGTCTATTTTATCACGGCCGCGCGCGAGCTGAATTTTACGAAGGCGGCCGAGAAGCTTTATATTAGTCAGCAGGCGCTGAGCAATCATATTGCCTCCCTGGAAAAGGAAGTGGGGCTTACGCTGATTGACCGGAAAGCGCCCATGAAGCTGACCTATGCCGGGGAGATCTTTTATAAATACGCCGTGCAGATGGAGGACAGCTATCATGCGATGATGCAGGAATTAAGCGATGTGAGGGAAGAAAAGCGGGGCGAGCTGACCGTGGGAATCTCCCACACCAGAGGGCGTTTGATCCTGCCAAAGGTGCTGCCTGTTTTTATGAAGGCATATCCGCTTATGGAAGTACATGTGCTGGAGGGGAATACAGAAGAATTGACACGGGCTTTACAGGATGGGACCGTGGATATGGCGGTAGGACCCTGTCTTCAGGAAAATCCGGAGATGGTCTATACCGGACTTATGACGGAAGAGGTGGTGCTTGCGGTTTCGGAAGAACTGTTTGCGCGCTATGGGGAAGAAGAGCAGAGAAGTATGAAAGCAGAGCTGTCGGAGACCGGTAAGATCACCTGTTTGAAGCATATCCCGTTTTTGCTGAATAAGAAGGGCAATATTTCCAGGGATATTGCAGATACCATATTTCAGGAAGAGGGAATGAAGCCCCACACATTGATTGAGACGGAGAACATAGAGACAGTAGGAGAGATGTGTGCCGGTGGAATTGGAGCGGCATTTTATCCGACCTCTCTTTTACAGACGGTTATGATGGACGACGGATTGGGAGAATTGCAGCTATTTGGACTCAGCTATCCCTGCACACATATGGAGATTTCGGTGGTTTACCGGAAAAACCGCTATCTGACAGCGGCCATGAAAGAGATGATCCGGATCATGCGGGAAGTAATAAAGTAATGCCATGTGATTTTACCACAATAAAAAGGTTGTGGAAAAGACCATGAGAAAACTGTTTCACATTGTACCTGGTTTGTATTACCTTGATAGTAGAAGGGTGTAACATACACGGGTATGGAGATAGGGATGGAACAGAAAAGTTTAAAAACAATAATTACAGAGTATGGTATTATCACACTGGCAGTAATTCTCATGGATATTGGAATCCATGCATTTCAGTTTACCAATCACTTTTCCTTTGGAGGAGTGTCCGGTCTGTCGGTGGTTCTGCATCAATTATCGGGAATTTCGGCAGCACAGATCAATATGGTGATTAACGTGCTGCTTCTTATTATGGGATTCGCAGTACTGGGAAAGGGGTTTGGATTTAAGACGGCTTATGCGGTGATCCTGTCCTCTGCTATTCTGAATATAATGGAAAAGGCAATACCGATTCAGGGAACCCTGACCAATCAGCCGGTTCTGGAACTGGCTTATGCCATTGCATGTTCGGCTGCCGCCGCCGCCCTCTATTTTCATGTGAACGCATCAGGAGGCGGAACGGATATTATTGCTATGGTGTTAAAAAAATATACTACCGTAGATATTGCGACGGCATTGCTTCTTACGGACGCACTGATCGCGGCATCTTCATTCTTTGTTTTCGACGTCCGGACAGGTCTGTTTTCTGTCTGCGGCCTGGTAGCCAAATCCATCTTTGTAGACCGGACGATGGAGAAAATGCGGCTGTGTAAATACTTTACTATTATCTGTACGAATCCGGAACCGATCTGTGATTTTATTAAGAATGTTCTGAACCGGAGCGCTACGATTTACAATGCTGAGGGAGGCTATTCCCACGAGAATAAAACGGTTATTTTGTGTGCCCTTGATTGCCGTCAGGCGGTGATTCTTCAGAGATTTATCCGCCGGGAGGACTCCAAGGCATTTATCATGGTTACCAAGAGCAGCGAGATTATTGGGAAAGGATTCCGGTTTAGTGTATAAGGATGACCGACTATAAGAGATGAAAGAAATAAAGGTGGTATAATCCGGGCAAATCGTCTATAATGGTCTCTATAGGAGAGATTATCATGCATATATTGGTTGTAGAAGATGAACCGGTTATACGGAATGAATTAAAAATATTATTAGAGAACGCCCTGTATCGGGTGTCTGTGCTGGACAGGTTTGATGCTGTTTTAGAGCAGGTTAAGAGTAAGAAGCCGGATTTGGTGCTGATGGATGTAAATCTTCCAGGCATATCCGGCTTTGATATTTGTACGCAGATTCGCGGTCAGATGGACGTCCCGGTGATTTTTTTGACCAGCAGGACAGATTCTATGGATGAACTGACAGGAATTTTAAAAGGCGGAGATGACTATATTACGAAACCTTATCAGGCGCCGATTCTGTTGGCGCGGATCGGCGCAGTCCTGAAACGGACAAAGGGCGCAAAGACAAAGGAAGTGACACAGTTTACCCGGAAGGGAGTGGAGTTAGACGTTTCCGGGTGCCGTCTGTCATATCAAGGAGCAAACGTGGAGCTTACAAAGAATGAGATGAAGATACTGTATCTGTTGTTCTGTCATAAGGGAGAATTCGTTGCCCGGATGGATCTGATCGAATATCTGTGGGAGAACCAGATATTTATCGATGACAATACCTTAAGCGTGCATATTACCAGAATCCGGGACAAGATGAAGCAGATTGGAGTTTATGATTTTATTGAGACCAGGAGAGGAATGGGGTATCGGATATGAATCTGAAGAATTATCTGAAAGACAAATGCCTGCTTCTCATTCTTCATCTGGTGTGTATGGGTGTGCTGGCAGGTTTCCTGCGCATGACAGGATACAACAGCGGGAACGTCATACTGATCGTGATCTGCTGGCTGATGATTCTGTGTGCGTGGCTTACCGTTACCTATTTGCAGAGAAAGAAGTATTTTCAGGAGGTGGAGCAGATTCTGGAACAGATGGATCAAAGGTATCTTTTAGGTGAGCTTCTGCCGGATTCTTTTCGGCTGGAAGATCAGCTGTACCGGGATATGATCCGCCGTTCTAATAAGTCGGTCATTGAGCGGATCCATCAGATTGAGGATGCACAGAAGGACTATAAAGAATATATCGAGAGCTGGGTCCATGAGATCAAAGCGCCGATCACCAGTATTGGCCTGCTTGGCGAAAACGGCAGAAAACAGAGAAATAAGGCAGATGCAGATGCTTTGTACAGAGAATCTTTTCGTATTCTCAGTCTGGAGAATCAGAAGATTGAAAACTATGTGGATATGGCGCTTTATTATGCCCGGTCGGAGGAGGTCTATAAGGATTATCTGATTCGGGAGACCGATCTTCAGTCGGTGGCATATGAGGTGCTGGAAAAGAACCGGCTGTTGTTAATTCAGAATAAGGTAAAAGCAGAGGTGGATTGCAAAGATATGGTTTATACTGACCGGAAATGGATTGCATTTATCCTGAATCAGATGATTTTGAATAGTGTGAAGTATAAGAATGACTCACCGGAATTTCACATTTATACGGAGAGAGGGGAGCACGGAGTCATACTGGTACTGGAGGATAACGGAGTCGGTATCCGCCAGGAAGAGCTTTCCCGCATTTTTGAAAAAGGCTTTACCGGAAGCAATGGAAGAAACCATGAGCGGTCAACGGGCATGGGGCTGTATTTGTGCAGAAAACTCTGTGAGAAATTAGGAATCGGCATCAGGGCAGAATCCGAATATGGACAGGGCACGAAAATGATGCTGGAATTTCCGGTCAGCAATTATATAAGCAGAGAATAAAACGGACAGATTGAAGTTATCTTTCGAAAATGTAAGATAACTTCAATCTACTTTTATACAAAGAAAAAGGCACAGATAGTAAAATCACACTGTAACAAAAAGATACTAAGGTAGGAGTGATGGAGATGAGCAATTATATCAGGGTATGTGATGTGGAAAAATATTATGGCAATGGTTCCAATGTAACGAAGGCGGTGGACCGGGTTAGCTTTTCCGTGGAAAAAGGAGAGTTCGTGGGCGTGATGGGAGCCTCCGGTTCGGGAAAGACGACGCTTCTGAATATGCTTGCCACGATTGACCGTGTGACTGCGGGACATATTTATTATGAGGATACGGATATTACGGAGCTTAAGGAGGATGCATTATCAGAATTTCGTAAGAGCAACCTGGGATTTGTGTTTCAGGAGTACAACCTTTTGGATACTTTGACCATTGAAGAGAATATTATTCTTGCGCTGACCTTGCAGGGCGGAAAGAAGAAGCAGATACAGGAGGAATGTGAGCAGATGCTGCGTTTGCTGGGAATCGGGGATGTCAGAGAGAAGTTTCCCTATCAGGTCTCAGGAGGGCAGAAACAGCGCTGCGCCTGTGCAAGAGCTATGGTGAATCATCCGAAGCTTCTTCTGGCAGATGAGCCCACCGGAGCGCTGGATTCCCGCTCCGCACAGATTCTGTTGGAGACCTTTACGAATTTGAACCGGACTATGGGGGCTACCATTCTGATGGTGACCCACGACGCCTTTTCTGCAAGCTATTGCAGCCGTATTCTGTTTCTGAAGGACGGCAGGATATTCCATGAGCTGGTAAGAGGACAGAAAAGCAGGAAAGTATTCTTGCAGGAAATTCTGGATGTGCTGTCTTTGACGGGAGGTGAGCTGTCCGATGCTCGGTAAACTTGCATGGCGTAATATGAAGCGGTCTGCCAGAGATTATCTGGTCTATATTCTTACCATGACGGTGGTAACGGCGCTGATGTATGCATTTAACAGTCTGATTTTCCAGAATGTCCTGACCGGGTATTTTGAACTGGAAGGCATGATGGAGATGATGATAGGGCTTGCCACATTTTTTATTGTACTGATCGTGGCCTGGCTGATCAACTACATGGTGAAATTCATGCTGGAAAAGCGAAGCAGTGAATTTGGAATCTATCTTCTGCTTGGTATGAAGAAAAAAACGGTTTCCAGGCTTTATATGCGGGAAAATCTTCTGCTGGGCGGCGCTTCGTTTCTCCTTGGGATTCTGTTTGGCCTTCTGGTTCAGCAGGTGCTTATGGCGGTCATGTTTGCCATGGTAAGGATGGAGTATCATCTGAGTGTTTCTTTGAATAAGTGGACGATACTGATGACGGTGCTCTGCTATATGGGATGTTATCTGCTGGCATTATTTCGCTGTAAACGGAAGTTTAAAAAAATGAATATTCATGATCTGATGAATGCAAAGAGGCGGAATGAGGAAATAAAGGAAAAGCGGGAGGGCGCCAAGCGTATCCTGTTTCCGCTGTCTGTTTTGTTCATCTTTGCATTCTGGACCATCTTTTCAATGATGAATAATGCAGGGGAGATCGCCCTCTTCCTGATAGGGCTGGTGCTCACCATCTATCTTTTTTACATGGGGATCTCCGCGTGGATCATCTGCTATGTGAGAAAGAAGGGAAACGGAATCTACCGGGGGCAGAATTTGTTTCTCCTGAGACAGTTTGCCTCTAAGGTGCGGACGATGCAGTTTACCATGGGAACGCTGACCGCGTTGTTTACCATTGCGCTGATGGGAGCGTCGGTTGCCCTGATGTTCAGTGACTACGAAAATACGGTGCTGGATGACAAGTTCCCTTTCGACGTGCAGGTGTACAGTTCCCAGGTGCAGGATGATTTTGCAGACGAGATCGCGGTGTTGAAAGAGAATACGGAACCACTGGACATTTATCCATATCATATTTATACGGACCAGGAGAACCAGGTGAATACCTGGATGCTGACCCATTTAAGAGCCTGGGGAGCCATGTACCGGAATGAGGACGGAAGTCCTGATATGGCGGAAATTGAAGAGGAGTTGAAATCTGGCGGCACATATTGTACCTACGATACCTATATGGGACTTTCGGACTATAATCATCTCCGGCAGATGCTGGGGCGTGAGAAGGCGGTTCTGGGAGCCGGAGAATACCTGGTACAGATTAAACCAAGGCTTGCGGATGAGGTGAAGGATATAGGAAAGGATTTGAAGATTGCGGACGCCTCCGGGAAAGGATACCTTTCCTGTGCCGGAATCTGTTCCGATCCTTTTTCACAGGACGGCCATAACGGCGGCGACTATGTGATTATAGTTCCGGATGAAGTGCTGGGAAGGATGCAGCCCTATTATTCAGAACTGGCAGCGGACATCAGGGGAGACGCGCCGGGAGACCTTTGTAGAAAGCTGGATGATCTGACCGAGGAGGGCGAACGGGATTTTGTTGGTCATGCAGTACCGGAGCTGGCAGGAAACAGCTGCTGCGGCTCAGATAATATCATTTCTTATACTGCGGACAATCTGGTGAGAGACAACCTGATCCCGGAGGTGAAATATATGCTGGCGTCTTTGATCATTCCTCTGTTCTATATCGGATTGGTATTCGTATGTGTGGCGGTGACGGTGCTGTCAGTACAGCAGCTAAGTGATTCGGCAAAATATAAATTCCGGTATGACGTGCTGGCCAAGCTGGGTCTGGAACGCAGGGAGATCCGTCATATGATTTTAAAGCAGCTTGCGGCCTACTATCTCTGCCCGGCGCTGTTTGCCATCGTTATCAGCGGTAAGATGATCCTGTCTATGAGTAAGGGATTCGTAGTGATGACGGGAGTTCCTGTTCCGTCCGGAACGTTCTTTATCAAAAGCATTGCGTTATTTTTCGGGATCTACCTCGTGTACTATGTGGTGACCTATA
Organism: Eubacteriales bacterium; assembly: GCA_030524585.1. Lineage (GTDB taxonomy): Bacteria > Bacillota > Clostridia > Lachnospirales > Lachnospiraceae > Claveliimonas. The sequence goes on from JAUNGJ010000026.1 coordinate 29,393, forward strand.
TTGGGTTTAGACGAAATGTGGAGGAGATGCGATGAAAGAAATCGCTCATTGTGGTCTGGTTATTTGCGGGAGGCTTTGCTATAATAGTTGTCGTGGAAGTCTATAGAATTTTTAGGATAAGGAAGCGAAGAACATGAGACTATTAATTGATGATGCAAATATGAATGATATCCGCAGATTATATGACTTGTATCCGATTGACGGAGTGACCACAAATCCGTCGATTTTGGCGAAAACCGGGAAACAGCCATACGAAGTACTGAAGGAAATCCGTGCATTTATTGGGAAAGATGCGGACCTTCATGTGCAGGTGACGGCCAAAGAAGCGGAAGGAATGGCGGAGGATGCCCGTGCGATCATAAAAGAGCTTGGCGAGGCAACCTTTGTAAAGATTCCATGTATTCCGGAAGGATTTCGGGCAATGAAAGCATTGAGGAAAGAGGGGATCCGGATTACGGGTACTGCGATCTATACGCCGATGCAGGCATATCTGGCGGCCAGGAGCGGTGCGTCCTATGCGGCTCCTTATATCAATCGAATTGATAATATGGGATATGATGGGATCCGTGTGGCGAAAGAGATCCAGGATATCTTTGAAGTAAATCATTACGAGACGGGAATACTTGCAGCCAGCTTTAAAAATTCCCAGCAGGTGCTGGAACTGTGCAAATATGGCGTGGCAGCGGCGACGGTGGCCCCGGCAGTCATTGACGGTTTTGTAAACAATGTGGCGATTACGGCGGCAGTGGATGCCTTTGTGAAGGATTTTGAAGGATTGGCCGGCGAGGGAGTCACCATGAAGAATTGCAGGTAAAGACCGGAAAATGATAAAAAATGGCAGATAATGCATATTGACAAATACCCCATCCAGGTATATAGTACATATATACCCCGATGGGGTATCGGTGCTTTCAGGTATCCGAAGGAAGCTGCCAGCGGCAGGCCCGGCGGACTTCGGAACGAGTGATATGCATAATTGAGTAGATATGGGAGAATTTAGATATGGAAGAGGAAAAGAAGTGTTGTTGTTCAAAGACCACGGAGCGTCCGGAGGAACAGCGAAGGAAGCTTCTGAACCGGCTTCGGAGAATCGAAGGCCAGGTGCGGGGACTGCAGACCATGATTGAGAATGATGCTTACTGTAACGATATTCTGATTCAATCATCGGCAGTGAATGCAGCCATGCATGCATTTAATAAAGAGCTGCTTGCCAGTCATATTCACACCTGTGTGGCGAGGGACATCCGGGAAGGTAAGGATGAAGTGATCGATGAGCTGGTTGCGACAATTCAGAAGCTAATGAGATAGTATCTAAAAGATATTGGAGGGATTGCTTATGAAACAATATACAGTAACAGGCATGAGCTGTGCGGCCTGCAGTGCCCGCGTGGAAAAAGCGGTTTCCAGGGTGCCGGGGGTTACGTCCTGCTCCGTCAGCCTGTTGACAAATTCCATGGGAGTGGAAGGCGATGCATCGGTACAGAGTATTATTTCTGCAGTAGAGGAGGCCGGATATGGAGCTTCCGTAAAGGGAGAGCACACAGCGGCGCCGGGGCAGAGCGCCGGGGAAGATTCGCTTAAGGACAGGGAGACTCCGGTATTAAAGCGGCGGCTGATCGCGTCTCTTGGATTCCTGATAGTGCTTATGTATTTTTCCATGGGGCATATGATGTGGTCCTGGCCGATTCCTGCATGGTTTGAAGGAAACCATGTGGCGATGGGGCTTTTGCAGCTTGTCCTGGCCGGAATCATTATGGTGATCAACCAGAAATTTTTCGTAAATGGTTTTAAGAGCCTGTGGCATCGGGCCCCCAATATGGATACACTGGTTGCCCTTGGCTCTATGGCTTCTTTTGTGTGGAGTGTATTTGCGCTGTTTCTGATGACAGATGCCCAGGTGAATATGGATATGGACGGCGTCATGAAATATATGGATGAATTCTATTTTGAATCGGCGGCCATGATTCTTACGCTGATTACGGTGGGCAAGATGCTGGAAGCCAGATCCAAGGGAAAGACTACGGACGCTCTGAAAAGTCTTATGAAGCTGGCGCCGAAGACAGCAGTTCTCGTTCGGGAGGGCAGGGAGGTTACGGTGCCGATCGAGCAGGTGCGAAAAGGAGATATCTTTGTAGTCCGTCCCGGCGAGAATATACCCGTAGACGGTATTGTCTTAGAAGGTTCCAGCGCAGTAAATGAGGCGGCGCTGACCGGTGAGAGTATCCCGGTAGACAAAGCGGCAGGAGATCTGGTGTCGGCGGCAACTATAAACCAATCGGGATTTATTCGCTGTGAAGCCTCACGGGTCGGAGAAGATACGACGCTGTCCCAGATTATTAAAATGGTCAGCGACGCAGCGGCCACCAAGGCGCCGATCGCTAAGATCGCAGACCGGGTTTCCGGCGTGTTTGTACCGATTGTGATCACCATTGCAGTGGTGACGACCATCATCTGGCTGCTGCTTGGCAGGGAATTTGCTTATGCGCTGGCAAGAGGTATTTCCGTTCTGGTCATCAGCTGTCCGTGTGCGCTGGGACTTGCGACTCCGGTTGCTATCATGGTGGGAAATGGACTTGGCGCTAAGAATGGTATCCTGTTTAAGACGGCAGTGTCTCTTGAGGAGACCGGAAAAGTGCAGATCGTCGCACTGGATAAGACCGGAACTATTACCAGCGGCGAACCGGAGGTGACGGATGTACTGCCTGCTTCCGGAGTGACAGAAGCGGAACTGATCCGGATGGCTCTTGCACTGGAGGCAAAGAGTGAGCATCCTCTTGCAAAGGCAATTCTGAAAAAAGGAAAAGAATTATCGATGCCATCCGAAGAAGTGACGGATTTTACTGCCCTGCCCGGCAACGGACTTTCCGCCGTGCTGGACGGTCAGATACTTCTTGGCGGAAGTATGGCATTTATCGGAAGTAAGACTGCCCTTTCCAGGGAAATGAAAGAGAAAGCGGAAGCCCTGGCGGAAAACGGTAAGACGCCGCTGCTGTTTATGAGAGAAGATCAATTGATCGGTATTATCGCAGTTGCGGATACCATTAAGGAGGACAGCAGAGAAGCGGTAAAACAGCTTCAGGGCATGGGAATCCATGTGGTGATGCTGACCGGAGATAATGAGCGCACCGCAAAGGCCATTGGCCGTCAGGCGGGAGTGGATGAAGTGATCGCAGGTGTGCTTCCGGACGGAAAAGAGAATGTGATCCGCAGGCTGAAAGAGCAGGGAAAGACCGCCATGGTGGGCGATGGAATCAATGATGCCCCGGCGCTTACCAGGGCGGATATGGGAATCGCCATTGGCGCCGGTGCGGACGTGGCTGTGGATGCGGCGGATGTGGTGCTGATGAAGAGTACCTTAAGTGACGTGCCGGCAGCGATTCGGCTGAGTCGGGCAACACTCCGGAATATTCATGAAAATCTGTTCTGGGCGTTTATCTATAATATTATCGGAATTCCGCTGGCGGCAGGAGTATTTGTGCATTTTGGCTTAACCTTAAATCCGATGTTTGGCGCGGCAGCTATGAGTCTCTCAAGTTTTTGCGTAGTTTCGAATGCGTTGAGGCTGAATTTCTGTAAGCTGTATGATGCCAGACGGGACAAGAAGGTAAAGCCTGCAAATATAAAACATTATAAGGAACAATCAGGAAAGGAAGGAAATCAGGCAATGACAAAGACAATGAAGATTGAGGGAATGATGTGCGGACACTGTGAGGCAAGAGTAAAGAAGGTTCTTGAGGCCCTTGCACAGGTGGAATCTGCAGAAGTAAGCCATGAGGCAGGAAGCGCAGTCGTAACTTTAAACGGAGAAATTGCAGACGATGTGCTGAAGAAAACCGTAGAGGATCAGGATTACAAGGTTATTTCCATTCAATAATCTATTCAATAAATCTGATATTTAAAAATCTGAAAGATTAAAATTTGACAGGTAATTAAAAAAAGTCTTGACAGCATTGGCAAGTGCATGGTAGTGTTGTTAATAGATAGTATGTTACTTGTGATGAACGAGGCATTAACTATACATAAGTCTTATTGAGAGTTTATGTGGGTTAGTGCCTTTTTTTATCATATTGGGAAACACTCCTGATTTCAAAGAAGGGAATGCGCATCACTGCCTGTATAAATTCAAAAATCTAAAAAAGGAGAAAGAGAAATGAAAGATAAGATTTTTGGAGTTTTACAACGTGTGGGACGAAGCTTTATGCTCCCAATCGCAATCCTTCCGGTAGCGGGTCTTCTGCTGGGAGTCGGCGGATCATTTTCCAATGAGACTATGCTGGCTACTTATGGTCTTCTTGATGTTATGGGACCTGGTACGGTGTTCAATGCGATTTTTCAGGTTATGAATGATGCAGGTAATATTGTGTTTGCAAATCTGCCGATTATTTTTGCAATGGGTGTTGCGATCGGTATGGCAAAGAAAGAGAAAGAGGTTGCGGCTCTTGCGGCGGCGATTTCCTTCTTTATCATGCACGCATCCATCAGTGCGATGATTACGATCAACGGCGGGGCTGATCAGATGCTGAGCGGAGCAACTGCTTCTGTATGTGGTATCACATCCCTTCAGATGGGTGTGTTTGGCGGTATTATCGTAGGACTTGGTGTTGCGGCGCTTCACAATAAGTTTTACAAAATCCAGCTTCCCCAGGTGCTGTCCTTCTTTGGAGGAACCAGATTTGTACCGATTATCTCAGCGGTTGTTTATACAATTGTTGGTATTCTGATGTTCTTTATCTGGCCGGTGATCCAGAGCGGTATCTATGCGGTAGGTAATGTGGTTCTGAGCTCCGGATATGCAGGAACCTGGATATATGGTTTTATGGAGCGTCTGCTGATCCCGTTCGGACTTCACCATGTGTTCTATCTTCCATTCTGGCAGACAGGTCTGGGCGGAAGCATGGAGGTTGCAGGACAGATGGTCGAGGGAGCACAGAACATTTTCTTTGCACAGCTTGCAGATCCGAACACGACCAAGTTTGCAGTATCCGCAACCAGATTTATGTCCGGTAAGTTCCCACTTATGATTTTTGGACTTCCGGGAGCAGCTCTTGCAATGTACCGTACTGCGAAGCCTGAGAAGAGACAGGCTGTCGGCGGTCTGCTTATGTCAGCAGCACTTACTTCTATGCTGACTGGTATTACGGAGCCTATTGAATTTACATTCCTGTTTGTAGCTCCGTTGCTTTATGGAATTCACTGCGTATTTGCCGGAGCAGCCTATATGCTGATGCATATCTTCAAGGTTGGCGTCGGTATGACATTCTCCGGTGGATTTATCGATATGTTCCTGTTCGGTATTCTTCAGGGCAATGCAAAGACGAACTGGATTTGGATCGTAATTGTTGGTATTGTTTACTTTGTTGTATACTATTTCCTGTTCAGTTTCCTGATTAAGAAGATGGATCTGAAAACGCCGGGACGCGATGACAGTGAAGAGGTTAAGCTGTACAGAAGAAGTGATGTGGATGCTAAGAAGAAGGGCGGAAACAGTGGCGCGGCAGCTTCTGCCGAGGATGAAGTGTCCAGACAGATTTGTTTGGGACTTGGCGGAAAGAAGAACATTTCCGATGTGGATTGCTGTGCAACCAGACTTCGCTGCACCGTTCATGATTCCGCAAGAGTCAATGACGCGCTGCTGAAATCAACCGGAGCATCCGGCGTTATTCACAAAGGAAATGGCGTCCAGGTTATTTATGGACCGCAGGTTGCAGTTATCAAGTCCAATCTGGAAGATTATTTGGACACAGCGCCGGATGAGTATGCGGATGAAGCTGAGAGTGCGCCGGCAGAGACGGAGACAGCAAAAGCTTCTGAGGCAAAATCCACAGAGGATAAGAAAGTGGCTAAATCTATCCTGGTAGGAAGCCCGGTTAAGGGAATCGCTGCAGATCTTTCCAAGGTGCCGGATGAGGCGTTTGCAGGCCGTCTGATGGGTGACGGCGCCGCAGTAACTCCTACGGACCCGATTGTGTGCGCGCCGGAGGATGGTTCCGTTATCTTTGTATTTGATACAAAACATGCAGTTGGATTTACCATGGATAATGGAATCAGCGTATTGATTCACATGGGTGTTGATACTGTGAAACTGGAAGGAAAGGGATTTGAAGTTCTTACAGAGCAGGGTGCGAAGGTAAAGAAGGGCGATCCGCTTTTGAAACTTGACCTGGAGTATCTGAATGCGAATGCACCATCTATGATGTCTCCGATTCTTTGCACAGAGTTAACGGAGAATCAGAAGGTTCGTCTCTTAAAGGAAGGCGAGATTGAGAAAGGAGAGGCCTTATTTGCGGTAGATATCTACGAATAAGACACAATATGAGGTTGGGAAAGGTATGTACAGAATTAGTAAAGTGTTGAATCATAATACAGTTATTGCTGTGTCGGTGGACGACAATCAGGAATATCTGATTATGGCAAGGGGTATTGGCTTTGGCAGAAAGGTGGCTGAGCGTATTGAGCTGCCACAGAAAGCTTCCGTCTATTCCCTGAAGGAGACAACAAAGAGGGGAAACGCCAGGGAGCTGGTCGCAAGCATAGCGCCGGAATGCCTGGAAATTGCCAATATTGTTTTGCAGGAAGCGGAGAAGGAATTTGAAAGGATTGACCGTAATATACTTTTCCCGATGGCGGATCATATCGAATACGCGATTAAGCGAATCCGCAACCATGAAGCCATCAGCAATCCTTTGACGGATGATATCAGACTTCTGTTTCACACAGAATATAAGGTGGCACTATGTATCGTCCCCATCCTGAAAAGCAGAATGGGAATCGATATTGATGAGGATGAAGTAGGATATGTAGCGCTGCATGTACATACCGCAATCGAGAAGGAAGAGCTGTCACAGGCCATGCAGATGGCACAGGCGGTCCGGGATTGTGTGTCCTATGTAGAAAAGGTACTTGGCAAGAAGCTGAATATCATGTCGCTGTCCTACAATCGTCTGATGAATCATATCCGTTATATGGTTGCCAGAGGACTAGCCGGGGAGGATATTAAGCTCAATATGAATGATTATATGGAGTTTAAATTTCCAAGGGAATTTGAGATGGCAAGAACCGTCTGCGACCAGCTGGGGAAGAAGCTGCACTGTGTATTTACAGAAGCAGAGATCGGATATTTGGCTATGCATTTGCAGCGGGTATTGGCAGATGAGGAAAAGTCCTAAGAAGAACAGATCATAACAGAGCTGATGCGGGAGTATACGTACTTTTGCATCAGCTCTGTTTTTGTATGCAGATATGTATTTTTATGTCCCTATGAAACCAGTGGCAGGATATAGCTTGTCCAGAACCAGCTTAGAGGCATGACCAGAACCATAGCCGGAAGCATGTCCGCAATTGGAAACATCTTGATCTTGGCGATCCGAAAGCCGGTGGCAATCATCAGGATACCGCCGCAGGCCTTGAAATCTGCGATCATGTCCGGCGTGGTAAGCGGAAAGATCATCTTAGCACACATGAATAAAATCAAAAAGATAATAAACTGCGGTATGGCAATAATGGATGTTACATACCCCAGACTGCATGCGAATACCAGAGCAGTAAATAAATCCAGAATGGATTTGGAGATCAGAATGCTGTGGTCTCCGGTCATACCAGAATCCAGACATCCGTAAATACCGGTTCCGCTTGCACAGAACAGTACAAGGGCAGTGACCAGCAGCGCCTGAAATTCGGATTCCGGCATCTTTCGGTTAGTCCCTTTAAATAATTTGGATATCGGTTTTTCTAATAGTAAAGCGGCGCTGTTGATCTTATCGCCAAGATTGGTCAGAAGACCGATACTGCTTCCGATAACTGCTGCAAAAATAACAGCTGGCATATTCTTCATTAATACGATTGAACTGATTCCGATACACATGGCACATGAACCAAATACCAGATTCAGGTCATTTTTAAACTTGTCCGGAAGCTTTTCCCCGGCTACGGCGCCCAGGATGCCGCCTATGGCTACGGCAAGTACATTAGCAATTACACCTATCGGCATAAATGTCCCTCCTCTCATTGTGCGGCGAAACGGTGTCCGAATACGGATTCGCCGACTATCTTTTATATTATAGCGAAAAAGTGGCCTGGAATCCAGTGTTTTATATATGGAGATTGTGAAGGAATCGTATGATGTGGCAGACGGGTTTTATCTGATGATCCCATTTCACAGAGCAGGTCTGGTAAGATAGTTCGTTGCGATCATAGTTGCCATACCACATCCGTTTCGTTCATTAATATGTACTTGTCCACTTTGAAATCCTCCAGTATAATATATTTACACATGCATACACGCAAAGTTCTGTGAGGTGTGATAAACACTTTTAATCATAGTAGAAGAGCTTCCAGTTAGTGGAAAGAGTACAACAGCGGCGAGGATTGCTGATGAACTGAATAAAAAAGGGGAAAATAAAAATGCGCAGAGATGAAATATTAAAAACAAATAAGGATTATTGGGATACGTATGCTGATCTGTGGTTTGGGACTACGGCGCTTCCTACATATGGAGTACACTTTGTAACCGAGAATGAATTGCACCTGTTTGGTGATGTTACAGGCAAGAAAATGCTTGAAATTTGCTGTGGCAGCGGTCATTCACTGAAGTATCATCTGGACAGAAATGCCGGCGAATTATGGGGCGTAGATCTTTCTCATAAGCAACTGGAAAATGCCAAACGATATTTGAGTGAAAACGGTTATACTGCCAATCTCATCTGCTCCCCGATGGAAGAGGAGATGGATATTCCCAAAGATTATTTTGATTTCGTATATTCGATTTATGGGATTGGTTGGACGACTAATCTGGACGGTACTTTCCAGAAGATTGCTTCATACCTTAAAAAAGACGGTATCTTCATTTTCAGTTGGCATCATACACTGAATTATTGCATCGCATGGTCCTGTGATGAACGGAAAGATGTGATTGAGAATAACGCTTTAGTGATGAACAAAAGTTATTTTGATGAATCCTACTTCAGAATGCCGGTGGACGGCAGTGAGATCTTGCTGTGTAACCGGAAAATATCCACCTATGTTAACGCTTTGGCGAAAGCGGGATTTGTAATCGAGCAAATGGTTGAGCAGACCGATGAGGCGACGATGCAGGCCGAAGGCGATATCAGCGACAAAGCAAAAAAAGCGAAAATGATCCCTATTTCGGTTGTATTTAAAGCAAGAAAGTTATGAAAGAGAACTCGGCAGGACGGCAGGATGATTGTATTTCGTTTGCAAACACAGCGTTTTTAGAAAGTTAGATAGAAAAATGAAAATTTGTGAGGAAAAGCATATGATTAGAATAAGACCATATAAAGATTCGGATGTAGATACAATACTATCGTGGTGTCAAGACGAAAAAGCATTTTATCAATGGACAGCAGGTATACTTGGCAGTTATCCTATAACGCAAAATGAATTTTGTTTTGTTGAATCTCTAATGCCGTTTACTGCATTTGACGAAACGGGAATCATTGGATTTTTTACGCTACGAAACCCTGATGAATCATTGGATGAATTACGCTTTGGATTTGTTATTGTAAATCCTCACAAAAGAGGAAAAGGCTATGGAAAATCTATGCTCCAGTTAGGTCTAAAATTTGTGTTTGAAATATATGGGGCAAGAAAAGCGTCATTGGGTGTTTTTGAAAATAATCTTCCAGCTTATTACTGTTATAAAGCAGTCGGTTTTAGCGAGGTAGTTCTTGATACAACGGAAAAATATTGTATTCTAGGTGAAGAATGGAAGTGCAAAGAATTGATTATGGAAAACATATAACTTCCAGTTTGGGCGAGATGAACAAATCGGAATTTGAAAGGGATAAGTATGAGATATGGTTCAGTTTATTTAATTGTGAAAGACTTTGATAAGTCAGTTTCATTTTATGAAAAAGTATTCGACATGAAGGTAAGTGCCACAAACGGAAAACGATTTGCTATGTTTCATAGTGAAGGGTTGAATCTTTGCCTGATGAATGGTTATTATGATGATGAAAATAGCAATCAGGTAATAACAAAAGGAGATTATTGGGAGATATATGATAATCAAAGAGGGATTGCGGATAATGCAAATTCCCGTAAGGTATTCATTAACTTAGGAGTTGAGGATTTAAAAGCAGAATATAATCGCATAAAAGAATTAGGAATCGCAGAGCAGTTGACAGAAATCCGTTTCATTCATGTTTTTTCGCCGTACTGGTATTTTACTTTTATGGACCCTGACGGAAATCCTATAGAAATCACAGGCGGTTATAAAGAAGAATGAAATGACAGGGGGATTGTATGGACAGAATTGTTAAGGAGGCTATCACTAAAATACAAGAGTTAGAAAAAAATGCTCCAAATGGGAAACATGTTGTTACTGGGGACATTAGAAAGCTATCATCCAAATTATTCAAATCAATTAATGATAAAAGTATTGAACATATATTGGGGTTGTGCGAAGAATTGTTGAATCAGCGTACATGGGCATTAGGGGTGATTGCATATGATTTTGCATATCGGGTTAAAAATCAATATGGTGAGTCAACGTATGATGTTTTCTTTCGATGGCTGAAAGATTATGTCAGCGGCTGGGGAGATTGTGATGATTTTTGTACGCATGCATTTGGTGAATTACTCAGGCAGGATAAATCTTTATTTGCGAAGGTTATTCTGTGGACAAATGATCATGATTTTTGGGTGAGAAGGGCTTCTGCGGTCATTCTGATTCCAGCTATTAAAAAAAATGATTACAATGGTATTGAACCGTTGGAGATAGCGAATAGGCTGATGTTGGATGAGCATGATTTGGTTTTAAAAGGATATGGTTGGATGTTGAAATCTTTGTCACAAATAGATCAACGTTGTGTTATGGAGTATTTAATTGAAAATTATGAGCGAATGCCACGAGTGGCGTATCGCTATGCACTTGAAAAATTTGATAAAGAGACGCGAAACAAGTTAATGAAAATGAAATAACAGATTGTTTGAAACGAATCTGACAGATTCCAGTTTACGGAGAAGAAACTATGAAAAAATAATTAGAATACTTTTGATAACACTGGTGTTATTTAGTCTGTTTAGATGTTCTCAAAAAGAATCATCAGTGGTTGAGGTAATATGAAATGGAAAGTTGGTTCACTGTTGAAGAAATTGATTGTGAAACATTTGCTATCAGCGAATATAAGCACTGGGAAGAAACACACTGCTATCTATTATGCGGAGAAAAAAGTGCCGTTTTAATTGATACAGGATTAGGCGTTTCCAATATCAAACAGATAGTAGATAGATTGACAAAGCTACCGATTACAGTGGTTACTACGCATGTCCATTGGGATCACATTGGTGGACACAAATATTTTGATAATATAGCGGTATATGAAGCAGAAAAAGAATGGTTGTCATGTAATTTTCCGATACCTTTGCAAGTTGTTCAACATAATTTGGAAAAGCAGTTATATATAGAGAAAGAAGATAATCTATGCTATAATACTCACGAAGTCAGCAGGAACAGGAGCATAATTATGAATTTTACTGATAAGTTAAAAGAGAGCATTTTATTGATGGATGGTGCG
>JAUNGJ010000027.1 GCA_030524585.1 Eubacteriales bacterium
TTCATTGTAACTAGCATTTTCTACTTTCCTCCTTCTTAAGTGCAAATAATTAGGTGCCTTGCTTTTGTCTTGTATTCATCATATAATATTTTACAAAATAAATCAAGGTACCTAATTACTTTTCGTTGTTTTGCACGAATCCACTATGAAGTTTTTGTGCATTTACACCTATGCACTTAGAAGACTTAAGCCTACAGAGTCACATCGAATTTTCCATGCTCGTCCTTCACGATCTTGGCTCCGCGGCGATGCTGATTTTCCAGAATATCCGGCTCCTTATTCAGCCAGTCATTTCCTAATTTCTCAAGAATATTGTTCAGGGCAACACATTCTTCTTCGCTGAGTACGGAAAAAAGACCCTTGTACTCATCATCGGAATTGATAATCTCTTCAAATTCCTTTTTGCCCTTTTCTGTCAGCACAATATTGAAGGCTCTCCGGTCCTCCTCACTCTTTTCCTTCACAACCATACCGCGGTTGTCAAGCTTGGAAACCAGCTCGCTGACAGATGCCGCACGGATTCCCAGCCTGTTCTGAATCTCTTTCTGCGACATCTTTGAACCATTATTACCAAGCAGCTCGATCACTCTGTCCTGAGCAATATTTTTGTGCCGGTAATGTCTCACATATCTTGAGCAGATAATCATTTTTTTAACCAGTTCTTCATCCATCATCTCTGCCATATATAAATATCCTCCTGATAGTATCATACTTCATATGCCTCCAGCTGTCAATGTACCTAACTATTTGCTTCTGATTTTATTATATCTCCGCATATTTCATCATTAATCTTTCCAGTTCGTCTACAGAAATCGGCGTCGGAACTGTGAACATGGTATTGTCCTCAATGGCATCTGCCAGCCTTCGGTACTCCTGCGCCTGCGCGCAATCCGGATCAAATTCAATGACCGTTTTTCGCTTGCACTCTGCCCGCTGCACCATATTATCCCTGGGAAGAAAATAAAGAAGCCTCGTATTGAGTTTTCCTGCAAACTCTTCTACAAGCGCGCGCTCATTGTCCACCAGACGTGAGTTGCAGATCAATCCCCCCAGCTTCGTCTTTCCCGCTGCAGCATAACGCTGGATTCCCTTACAGATATTGTTTGCCGCATAAAGCGACATCATTTCTCCGGAACAGACAATATAAATTTCCTGTGCCTTACCTTCCCGGATTGGCATAGCAAAGCCACCGCACACCACGTCTCCCAAAACATCATAGAGCACATAATCCAGGTCGCTGGTATAAGCTCCCAGATTTTCCAGCATATTGATGGACGCAACGATTCCTCTGCCGGCACATCCAACTCCCGGTTCCGGCCCGCCGGACTCTACCGCTTTGATTCCTCTGTATCCCTCAAACAGAAACTGCTCCAGCTCCATATCATCTTCATCCGTATGACGCATCGTATCCAGCACCGTTGTCTTAGCAAGCTCTCCAAGGATCAGACGGGTAGAATCCGCCTTCGGATCACACCCAATCAGCATCAGTTTTTTTCCAAGCTCCGCTAATGCAGCCGCAAGATTCTGTGTCGTTGTCGATTTCCCAATACCACCTTTTCCGTAAATTGCAATCTGTCTCATCAAATCTCTCCCTTCTCTTCCAGCCATCTATTCAGCCCTCTTCCAAACAGGGATGGTAATTTCTCTGTTTCTCCATACAGCGACAGTACCTTGTGTGGAAGATCCACCCACTTAACCTGTCCTGGAGCCATTGTCCTAAGAAGCGGATCTGCAATGATCATCCGGAACCTGTCATTTCCAAGAAGTTTCTTTGCATCTTCTTCATCCCGTATTCTTACATCCCCTGGAGCTGCCAGTTTTTTGGAAAGCTTATAAAAGGTAGCAACCTGTACGCCTTCTATTCCATATTCTCTGTTCAGAGTCTCACGTACGGCATTTGCCATAAGCTGTTCTCCTACAATCAGTACATCCGCTTCTCCATCGTAAGAAACGCGAGGCTCCATCTGTTTCCCTTCCCAAATGCATTCCATCAGCTGCCCGCACCATCTTTCACCAAAAGGAGCCGCCGCCAGATAGGGCGTTCCGTATTGACGGTATAAATATTCCGCAGCCTTCAGACCGGACACCGTTAATACTACATTCACCGATGCCGCCGGCATCTTCTCTATATTCTCTACTACTTCTTTTCCACCCAGGTTGGCAATTACGCGGATACCCCGCTCTTCAAACCATCCCCGAATCTGCTCCGGCATTTTTTCCTGCCAATCAAAGGTATTGGCTCCCAGCAAATTCACACTGTTTTCCACAGGCTCCTGCTCTCTGCACAAAAGCTCTGTCATACCACACAGGGTTTCCGCGATTCCTTCATCATAGGTCTTATGCCCGGACAGCTTCAGCGCTTTTACCGGAATACCGCTCTCTTTTGCAATCTGCCCGGCCGCTTCCTCCAGATCGGTTCCTATCATTGCCGAACATGGACCCGCACTTAAGAATGCAAACCGAACATCATAGCGCATCCTGGCCTTTTCAAAGGCATCCAGCACCTTCTGCCGTGTACCTGTCACCACATCATCTGAGTTGATTTCCGTATGGCAGACTCTGGTATCCGGACCTCCCCGCCGCTCTCGGCCAAGACGGTATGCTCCACAATCATCAATGATTCCGATACCCTCGGTCTGTCTGATCATTTCTATAAATCCAAAATTATCCGCCATAAGAGGCGGCAGTATATTCCACAGTTTCCGCATAATCTCTCCTATTCTTTCAAATCATTTCCATATCCTGTCAGATGGCACCCTTTATGAAACTGAACATCTATCTGATAACGTTCTGATAATTCCTTCGTCAGGGCCTGATAATCCGTTGATAGTAGTTCAATCTGACAGCCACCGAATATTATCAGATGCTTCGGTTTTTTTGTCTCAATAATTTCTTCCGCCGCTTCCGTAATCATGTCCAGATACCCGCCGCTGATCCAGTCAATTTCATCCAGACACAGAAAGCTTAATTTTCCTTCTCTTTGCAGCTGAAGTTTTTCTGTTCCTTTATGACGACTGCAGGAACGAGAACCAACAAATAACAGATAGGTACCTTCCGGCTCTGCCAAAGCTAAATAGCCTTCTCCATGACGCTTTCCATTATGCCCGCCACGATTACCTTTTCGATGCTGCTCCCGACTCATCCGGCCAGACTCTTCTTTTCGCTTTCTTCCGCGATTCATCCTTGTTCCTCCTTATATCTCTTTTACACCTCAATTTTATTTAGGTAGCTAATTATTTATCCAAGATCAGTATACTATAACAGAAACTTTTATGTCAAGGTACCATACTAAAAAACCGTATCTATATCCCGCCGTCTGCGGATAACGCAAAAAAAAGAACCCCGAACTTAATCAGGATTCTTTCCACAAAACAATACTATATCACAGGGACTCTCGGTCACGCGTCTCCATAAGAATTACCACTCCTCCGGAATAATCGATCACTGCTTCCTCCGCCGCAATCTCATTGCTTACACACAGACTGTCATACGGCGTCAGCATATGATCTTTAAGAGGGTATTTCGCCCCTCGAATATTAAATCCATATATGATCTCTCCCAGTGGGAACACACTGAAATAAGGACCATATGCATTCTCTCGGGTCAGATGTGTCTCGCCTCCAATCAGCCGGATACGATTCTGCGGGTCCAGTATCTCTGCTTCCACGCCTGCCTTGAAGGGAATCATCAATGTCTGTACATTCGCCCACAAATGATCAATCCGTCCCCCCGTTGCTCCCAGAATAATAAGCCTGCCACAGCCCAGAGTCATCCCAAGCCGTACTGCAATCTCCGTATCGGAAGCATCCTTCACCGGATTGAACTCCCGAATCGGTACATCTCCCCGTTCTTTATAATACGACACCATCTCATCCGGAAGACTGTCAAAATCTCCCACAATATAACTTGGCAGAATTTCGTGCCGATACAGAAACTCTACGCCCCGGTCTACTCCAATCACCCATGGATGTTCCATCTCCTGTAATACTTTCAGCGTCAATGTCTCATCCAGAGTTCCTCCACTGATGATCACTGCACACTTACTCATACTCTCTAAATATCTCCATATATCTTCTGGTATTCTCTGCAATATCTCCGCCAAATACAGCCGAACCTGCCACAAAAATATTGGCTCCGGCCTCTAAAACTTCACGTACATTATCCAGTTTGATTCCGCCATCTACCTGAATATCAATATCACGTCCTGATTCTTCGATCATACGGCGAATTTCCCGGATACGGCCCAGGGCTTCCGGCATGAATTTCTGTCCGCCGGCTCCCGGATATACAGACATAACAAGAATCATATCTACAATTTCCAGATATTCGCGCACTGCTTCCACTGGCGTATCCGGACAGATAGAGAGACCTGCCATAAGCCCCAGCTCTTTGATTTTGACCAGCGTCTTTCTTACATCCGGACATGCTTCAAGATGAACGGTAATAAGATCTGCCCCCGCATCCTTAAAAGCCTCTACGTAACGAATTGGATCCTGCACCATCAAATGTGCATCCATGATCTGCCCCGTCGCCTTCTTTATGGATTTCATGACCGGTATTCCGAATGATATATTGGGGACAAACATTCCATCCATAACATCAAAATGTAAATAAGCTGCTCCATTCTCTTCCGTCAGTTTTATTTCTTTTCCAAGCTGTGTAAAATCTGCCGAAAGTATTGAGGGTGCTATCACATACTTCATCACTAGTATCTCCTTTTTTCTTTTAATTCTTTATATATCTCCAGATAATTCTGGTATCTGACGGAATGAATCTTTCCTTCCGAAAGAGCCTGTTTTACTGCGCAATCCGGCTCATGCACATGATCACAGCCGTTAAATCTGCAGCTTCCCTCATATGGTTCAAATTCGGGAAAATAATACTTCAATTCTTCTTTTTCAAAATCATTGGTATACAGGGAACTAAACCCCGGTGTATCCATAATATAGGTATCCCAATCGACCGTAATAAGCTCTGAGTGCCTGGTGGTATGCTTTCCACGGTCAATCTTACTGCTGATGGCCCCAGTCTCCATCTCCACCTCTCTCTGAAGGCAGTTGATCAGCGAGGATTTCCCCACGCCAGATGGTCCGGCAACCGTCGTTGTCTTTCCCTTAAGAAGCTTCTTTATCTCATCGATCTGCTCCTCCATCCGGGCACTTACAAACAGAAGCTGATAGCCGGAAGGCGCATATATCTCGCGGATACTTTCCAGTTCCTCCTCTTTTGCAATATCCTGCTTATTAAAGCACAAAATCACCGGTATCTTCTTGCTTTCCATCATAATCAGAAAACGGTCCAGAAGGTTAAAGTGCGGTTTTGGCTTCTTCACTGCAAATACCACCAGCGCCTGATCCACATTCGCAACAGCCGGCCGGATCAGATCATTCTTTCTGGGAAGAATCTCGCGGATGTTCCCCTCCTTATTTTCATCACTTAAAATGTCAACCTCCACGTTATCTCCAACCAGAGGCTTCACACCTTCTTTGCGGAAGATTCCTTTTGCTTTACATTCGTAAATACCGAATTCTGCTACGTGAACGTAGTAGAATCCGGCAATACCTTTCACAATCTTTCCCTGCATAGATTACTGTCCATCCTCCGGTTCCTGAACTGCTGACGAGCCGGTGCTGATAACCAGACTCACCGATGAACCCTTGGATACCTCTGCTCCCACGCCCGGGTTGCAGCTAATGACGCAGCCGGCCGGTACGCTGTCACTGGACTCATATTTAACATCTGAGACAAGACCTGCATTTGTAATCATCTGTCTTGCATTGCTCTCCGTAGCGCCAACCACATTCGGAACCGTTGGTTTATCCTCCGGCTTCTTTCCGAGGCTTACTACCAGGCTCACACTGGTTCCCTTCTGCACCTTGCCACCGGAAGGATCCTGTCTGATTACCAGACCTGCCCCATAGCTCTCGCTGTATTCCGTATCAACGGTTGAAATATCCAAGCCTGCAGCTTTTATCTCACTCTTCGCATCATTCTCTGATTTGCCTACAACATTCGGCACTGCAATCTTCTCAGAACCTTTGCTTACCTTCATGGTAATCTGTGTATCCTTGGATACCTTCGTACCTGCTGCCGGATCTGTTCCGATAACGGTACCCTGTTCCTCATCACTGTATACTGCCTCGGAAGTTATCTTCGTAAAGCCCTGATCCTCCAACGCCTTCTGGGCAGCTTCTTCATCCTTCCCGGATACATCCGGAATCTCTTTTTCCTCTGAAGTACGTCCGGAGCTTACTACAATCTCAATCTCCGTGCCTTTCTTTACACGTTTTCCCTCTGCCGGGTCCTGCTCGATCACATAGCCTTCATCGTATTTCTTAGACTCCCGTCTGGCCTTAACTTTGCATTTTAATCCTGCATCCTCCAGAAGCTCCATGGCCTCGCCTTCGGTCTTACCTACCAGATTCGGAACCTTGATCTTATCTTCTGAATCAATCGCAAATATTCCCGAATCAAACTTCAGCACTCCTGCTGCCCGTCCTACTACGACACCAAGAACAATCACTATCAGGACCGCGACAACGATGGTGAGAATCTTCATGATCTTATTCATACGGGGATTCACTTCATCGCTGTCCCTGCTTTTTCTCTTTCTGTCCTCATAATCATCATACTCGTCGTCATATTCATCATCGTATTCGTCATCATAGGCGTCGTCATCATCATATTCATCATCCTGATCATCCTCTACATAGGCGCCCCGGATATCATTCAGATCATCTTCCGTAATAATCACCGTATCCGCATTGTTCAGCGGTGCGATCCGCACGAAATCCCCGTCCGGATCTACCAGCGAGTGCTTCAGATCCCGAATCAGGCTCTCCATACAATCATAACGTCTCTCCGAATTCTTCTGCGTACATTTTAATATGATCTGCTCCAGACTATACGGAATATCCGGCACCAGTTCTGACGGCGGTGTGATCTCATCCTGCAGGTGCTTGACCGCAACCTCAACCGCTGTCTCTCCGTTAAATGGGACCTGACCGGTTACCATCTCATAGAGCGTAATACCAATAGAATAAATGTCACTCTTGGTATCCACATATCCGCCCCTTGCCTGCTCCGGCGAAGTATAGTGCACAGATCCCATGGCCGATGTGCTGACCGTTGTGGATGTGGTTGCCTTTGCAATACCAAAGTCCGTCACCTTGACCTTTCCATCCTTGGAGATCATCACATTATGCGGCTTAATATCCCGATGCACAATCTGCCGTTCATGAGCCGCCTCGATACCATTACACATCTGAATGGCAATACTGATTACCTCCTTTGGAGATAATCCTTCCTTCTTGTCAATATATTCTTTTAACGTAATTCCCTCTACAAGCTCCATAACCATATAGTACAGGCCGCGGTCTTCCCCCACATCGTACACATTCACGATGTTTGGGTGCATAAGTCCTGCCGCCGCCTGGGCCTCTGACCGGAACTTCTTTACAAATGTAGAATCTTCACGAAATTCTCTCTTCAACACCTTGATTGCCACATAGCGGTTCAGCATGTGATCCTTTCCCTTATAGACATCCGCCATACCGCCTGTACCAATCTTACTCAATACCTCATATCTTTTTCCTAAATAAATACCGTCTTTCACCATATACTCTCCTCACTTGCAATAGGTTCAGCAAGTACAACCCCGATATTATCCCTTCCACCGTTGCTGTTGGCTCTGTCGATCAGCATCTGAACTGCTTCCACGATATCTCGTGACCCCTTAATTAGTCCAAACATATCTTCATCCTCTACCATATTGCTGAGCCCATCCGTACACATCAAAATCACATCTCCCCTTTTGATGCGGAATTCATAAAAGTCAGCCTCTGCCTCTGACTTTACCCCCATAGCTCTTGTAATAATATTCTTATCCGGATGATTCCTTGCGTCCTCAGCCTTGATTCCGCCAAGTCTCACCATCTCTTCCACCAGGGAATGATCCTTTGACAGCTGCCTGATATTATCATCAATCAGATACAGACGGCTGTCACCAATATTCGCAAAATACAGAGTGTTTCCAATCACTGTAGCAGCCACCAGAGTCGTACCCATGCCTTCCAGCTTCACATCTCTGCTCGCTGCTTCAATCAGCTTACGGTTCGCCACCTGGATGATTCTATTCAAAATTGTCTCGGGCTTGCCGCTTTTACTCGCCTCAAGCTCCTTCTTTACAACTTCCACAGTATATTTAGACGCAAAGTCACCTGCCTTATGTCCACCCATTCCATCGGCAACCACAAGCAGGTTCGGAAAAGGACCGACCGGCTGGTCAGTCGCATATACATAGTCCTGATTAATCTCACGTCGTCTTCCGACATCAGTCATCGCATAATATTTCATCTAATTCTCCTTCTTGGAAGTTATATGACGTCGTCTTAATTGTCCACAGGCCCCGTCAATATCAGAGCCTCTTTCCCTTCTTATTGTAACATTAATTCCGTCATGTTCAAGTTTATTTTTGAATTCAATTGCATTTTTACGGCTTGGCTTCTGAAACTCTCTCTCCCTGATCGGGTTCACCGGAATCAGATTCATGTGACAGTTTCGATTCTTCAGCATCGCTGCCAGCTCTTTTGCATCTTCCGGGGAATCATTCACGCCCTGAACCAAACTATACTCAAAGGTGACCCTCCGCCCTGTTTTTCGGAAATAATAATCACAGGCTTCCAGTACCTTTGACAGATCATAACGGTTTGCCACCGGCATCAGCCTTTTCCGCTTCTCCTGATCGGAGCCATGAAGCGAGAGTGCAAGGGTAATCTGAAGCCCTTCCTCTGCAAGCTTTCTCATGTTTGGAACAATTCCGCAGGTAGAAGCTGTAATGTTCCGCTGGCTGATATGAAGCCCGTGCTCATCGCTGACCATATGGATGAATCTCACAAAATTCTCATAATTATCCAGCGGCTCCCCGGTTCCCATGACTACAATATTGGATACCCGTTCCCCGCTGATCTTCTGTATCTGGTAAATCTGCCCCAGCATCTCAGAGGTGTTTAGGTTTCTTACCAATCCCCCTATGGTCGATGCACAGAATCTGCACCCCATCCGGCATCCCACCTGGGAAGAAATGCATACGGAATTTCCATAATTATATTTCATAAGGACACTCTCCACCACATTTCCATCCCGTAATTCAAACAAAAATTTTTCAGTAGGGTCCAGATTTGAGATCTGACGCTCCAGCATCGATACCTTCCGGATCTCGTATTCTTCCTCCAGCCGCTGCCGCAGACTTTTGGACAGATTCGTCATCTCATCGAACCGGTCAACAAGCTTCACATGAAGCCACTCATAAATCTGTTTTGCACGGAATGCCTTCTCCCCAAGACCTGCCATCTCTTCCTGCAGTTCACTATATGTATATGAACGTATATCTTTTTTATCCATCTATACTCCCTCTTCCGCCACAGGTTTTATTCTCCGAAATTCTGCGATATAAAAGCCGTCGCTTTCATCAACTCCCGGAAGGAACTGTTTCTCCCTTGCCAGCTTAAATTCCGGAAACGTTTTCGCAAACCACCGGGCATTCTCTTCATTTTCACTTTTATGAATCGTACATGTACTGTACAGAAGCTTTCCGCCAGGCTTTACATACTGATTTACTACTGACAGTATCTCTCTCTGAAGCTTCACAAGACTTTCCTGCGTCTGCGGCGTCATCTTGTATTTCAGGTCTGTCTTCCGTCCCAGAACTCCCAGCCCGGAACACGGAAGATCTGCAATCACAATATCTGCCCTGCCTGCAGACTCCTCCGCAAAGACCGTGGCGTCCTGACACACGGCACTGATATTGTCCATACCACTTCTTCTGATATTATCCCGGATAAGTTCTATCTTGTATTCGGTCAGGTCTCTTGCCTCCACATGTCCTGTTCCTTCAAGCTTATCTGCCATATGCAGAGCCTTTCCTCCCGGCGCCGCGCACACGTCGATGATATAATCGCCCTTCTTCGGCGCTGCCCATTCCGCGACTTCCATAGAGCTCACATCCTGCACCTGAAAATAACCCTTCTGAAAGCTTTCTACTGCCCCCAGATAATCATATCCGGATATTGACAGCGCGCAGGGAAGTGTCGGATGCAGACAGACCCTGATTCCTTCCCTCTCAAGCTCAGCCGCAAGTTCATCTCTGCTGATCCTGCTCAGATTACAGCGGATAGCTGTCGGCTTCTCCCGCAGGAAATCCTTCAGCATTCCTTCTACCGTCTGCTGGTCGTATTCCTTCAGCCACTGGGAAAGTATCCACTCCGGCATGGAATAGGTAACCGAAAGCCACCGAAGCCTGTCTGCCTTATCCGGATATTTCACCTGCTCTATATTCCGGCTGATACTTCGCAGCACTCCGTTTACAAATCCTTTCAGTCCCCCAAAGCCTCTCTTGGCAGCCAGCTTTACCGCCTCGTTGCAGACCGCGGAATCAGGAACGCTGTCCATATACTTTAACTGATAGACCGCACTCCTGATAATCGTCCGGATCACCGGTTTCATTTTATTTACCTTTACCTTGGAAAACTGGTTGATGATATAGTCAATCTCAATCATGTGCTCCAGCGTTCCCTCGGTTACTCTCGTTATAAATGCGCGCTCAGATTTATCCAGATACTGGTAATTTTCCAGTACATTTCTAAGCGCAATATGACTGTATTCCCCATCTTTTGTTACCGCAAGCAGAATCTCCATAATCAGCTCCCGGTCATTTACCGCATTTGCCATTGCCATTCCCTCTTAATCGTCTCTTCGTCTTCCTCCCGTCAGAATCAGGATTCTGAGAAGCTGCAGAATTGCAGACGCCGCACCTGCCACATAGGTAAGCGCTGCCGCTGTCAGCACCTTTCTTACATCTGCCACCTCTGACTCATAGAGCATTCCGTTACTTCCCAAAAGCTTTAACGCTCTGCCGGAAGCATTAAATTCCACCGGAAGCGTCACAATCTGGAACAGCACTGCAAGAGAAAACGCAAAGATTCCCAGATTTAACAGCATGACAGACATACTGCCATTCATAAAAAGGCCGATAAGAATCAGCGGCCATGCAATGGAGCTTCCAAAGTTCGCCACCGGAACCAGCGCGCCCCGGATGGATAGCGGCGCATAGCCTTTTGCGTGCTGCAGTGCGTGCCCGCACTCATGAGCTGCAACTCCGATTGCCGCAACCGATGTGGAATTATATGTGGCGTCCGACAGGCGAAGCACCTTGTTTCGCGGATCGTAATGATCCGTAAGATTTCCCGCAACCCGATCCACTCTCACATCATAGATTCCCTGACTTCTTAAGATTCTCTCGGCAGCTTCCCGCCCGGTCAGTCCATTGTGACTGCGCACATGGGCATATTTTCTAAATGTTGTATTCATCTTTGATGATGCGGCCATACAGATAACCACACCAATTAAGACTAATAGATACGTAGGATCTATTCCAAAACCATATCCGTAATACATCGTTCTCCCTCCTAATTTATGTGAATACTCTTATTATAATCGAAAAACAGGTTAAAAACCTGTTTTTCACATAAATTTTAGATTTTATCCGAGAACCGTTCCCGGCTCCACCTGATAGCCCCGCAAAAACGCGGCGGCCTCCATACGTTTCTTTCCGGGAATTTGAAGAACGCCGACCTTCAGCATCCCTTTTCCGGTCTGCACATAAAATGCCTCCTTCGTAACCTTCGCAACCGTTCCCGGAGCCAGTTCGGAATCCTCCTCCACCACATCGGCTTCCCAAAGCTTCATTACCTTGCCATTCCAGGTGGTATACGCGCTCGGCCACGGATTTAAGCCTCTGATTAAGCGCTCGATTTCTGCCGCCTGCATAGACCAGTCGATATCTCCTAACTTCTTATCCAGCATTCTCGCGTATTCGGTCGGACTTTCGCCCTGCCCGGTAAATGTGGCGGTGCCGTCTTCAACCGCCTTTAATGTTTCCACACAGAGCGCCGCCCCTGCTGCGGCCAGCTTATCGTGAAGGCTTCCTCCGGTTTCCTTCTCATCCAGAACCACTTCGGTTTTTTGAATCATATCTCCGGTGTCCAGACCTTCGTCCATCTGCATGGTAGTCACACCGCTGACCTTCTCACCGTTAATAACCGCCCACTGAATCGGCGCCGCGCCGCGGTACTTCGGAAGCAGAGAGGCATGTACATTGATGCATCCGAATCTTGTCATTTCCAGAATTTCCTTCGGCAGGATCTGTCCGAATGCAATCACTACGATTACGTCCGCCTCATATTTGCGAAGGTTATCGATGCATTCCGCTTCTCTGACCCGTCTTGGCTGAAACACCGGAATCCCATGCGCCAGGGCAGTTTCCTTTACAGGCGGAAACTGAACCTCCTTGCCTCTTCCCTTTGGTTTGTCCGGCTGTGTGACCGCAAGCACCACCTCGTGTCCGGCTTCTATCAGCGCCTCCAGCGTTCCCACCGAAAAATCCGGCGTTCCCATGAAAATTACTTTCATCTATTCTTCCTCCTCATACTGCACTTCGTGAAGTCCGTCCTCTGCCAGCTCCACATACAGATGCCCGTCCAGATGATCGATTTCGTGGCAGAATGCACGCGCAAGCAGGTCTTCCCCTTCCAGAATCACCGGCTCCATCTCCTCATTCAGCGCCTTTACCTTCACATACTGGGGACGTGTCACCGTGCCGGCCTTCCCCGGAACACTCAAGCATCCCTCATCGCCGGTCTGCTCTCCGGACGTTTCTATAATCTCGGGATTTACCAGAACAATCGGCCCTTCTCCCACATCGATTACTACGATTCGCTTTAAAACGCCTACCTGCGGAGCCGCAAGCCCCACTCCCATTGCATCGTACATCGTATCCAGCATATCATGAATCAGAATCTTTGTGCGAAGAGTCATCTTCGTCACTTCCTTGCAGGTCTTGGTAAGAACCTCATCTCCCATTACTCGTATCTCTCTCAGTGCCATTATACCCGTCTCCTCTCTGTTATATGATTTACATCTCCCGTATTTTCCATCACCGGAAAATACAGTTACAGTTAAAATATATTCATTGGATTAAAATCAAACTGAATCCGCAGCGTCTGGAACCCCGAATTTGCCTGAATATAGCGCTCCATATAATTTTTCGCTTTTATCAGCATACCATACTTCGGACATTTTAGGTAGAGAATCTTTCGGTAAACATCACTGACCTTCCCGACATATGGTGTGGCAGGCCCGATAACCTCCAGCATTTCTCCCCCTACACGGACTGCATAAGCCTTCAGATATTCTGCCGCCGTCTCAAGATGGTTCTCATCCTTTCCCGTCATCAGCACGGCAAGAAGATTCTCTGCGGGCGGATAGCCCATCAGCTCCCGAAAGCCTATTTCTTCCCGGTAAAACGCCTCATAATCTTGTCTTTTAGCCGTCTCAATGCTATAGTGCTCCGGATTGTAGGTCTGAATCACAACCTCGCCCTCTTCTCTGCCTCTTCCGGCTCTTCCCGCAGCCTGCACCAGAAGCTGGAAGGTTCGCTCTCCTGCCCGGTAATCACCGGAATACAAGGACATATCCGCCGCCAGAATCCCTACCAGCGTCACCCCCGGAAAATCATGTCCCTTTACGATCATCTGGGTTCCCACCAGAATATCAGCTTCCTCATGGGCGAATGCGGAAAGAATCTTCTCATGCCCGTCCTTCTGTCTGGTGGTATCCATATCCATCCGAAGGACTCTTGCCTCCGGAAATTCCTTCTTTACCAGCTCCTCAATCTGCTGGGTTCCGGCCTTAAAGCCTCCGATATGCTTCGAGCCGCAGGACGGACATACCCTTACCTCCTGCTCCTCATGCCCGCAGTAATGACAGATTAATTTACCATTATTATGCACAGAAAGGGACACGTCACAATGCGGACACTTTACCACATATCCGCAGGAACGGCAGGCGATAAATCCCGCATATCCCCGCCGATTTAAAAACAGCATACTCTGCTGCCCTTTTTCCAGCCTTTCCCGAAGCTTCTCCCTGAGAACATCGCTGAATATGGAACGGTTCCCCCGGGCCAGCTCTTTGCGCATATCGGCTGTATATACCGCCGGAAGAGACTGGCCTGCGGCCCGCTTTGTAAGCGCAATCAGTTTATAGTCTCCCCTCCGGCATCTGTAATAGCTCTCCAGAGACGGCGTTGCAGAGCCAAGCACCACGCTTGCCTGCTCAAGCTCTGCCCTGTGAATGGCCGTCTCCCTTGCGTGATACCGTGGCACCTGCTCACTTTTGTAGGTATTTTCATGCTCCTCATCTATTACGATCAGACCGAGACTCGGAAACGGAGTAAACAGCGCCGACCTCGGCCCTATCATCACATCCAGTTCTCCGGCAGCCGCACGCTGCATCTGGTCATAGCGCTCCCCGGCAGACATTCTGGAGTTCATAATGGATACCCGCTCGCCAAATCTCCGGTAAAAACGCATCACGGTCTGATAGGTCAGTGCAATCTCCGGAATCAGCACAATCGCCTGCCTTCCCGCATCCACTGCCTTCTGAATCATTTCCATATAGACTGCGGTCTTGCCGCTTCCGGTCACTCCGTGTACAAGATACGTCCGATACCGCTTCTTCTCATAATCCTCTGTAAACATACGAATCGCCGCTTCCTGCTCCTTTGTATAGCAAAGCACTTCGACCTTATCTTCCTTGTGTATTCTTGGATTTCTATATACCCGCTCCGACTCTACGGTTAAAACTCCCTGCTCTTCCAATGCCCGTATCACCGCCGCCGTGATGTGAAGCTTCTTCGTCACAAGAGCATAGTCCAGCTCCCCGTCATCCAAAAGCGCCGCAAGCAGCCTTGCCCTTGCCTTCTGACTCTTTTCCAGATAATAGTCCAGCCGCTCTTTTCCTTCTTCCTCACTTAGAAGAAGTCTGATTCTGCGCTTCTGCTGTTCGTTTTCCCTGCGCTTAATCGGAAGGACTGTTTTCAGCGCCTGTATCATGGTGCCGCCATAGGCCTCGCGCATCCATGCCGCAAGCTTTACCAGTCTGGCTTCAATCGCCATTTTCCCTTCTGCTGCCCGCAGCACAGACTTCATCTTCTCCGGCGCATAGCCTGCCTCCTCGGAAAATCCCACCACATAGCCGTGGGTTTCTTTGTCCGCCCGTCCAAAGGGCACCACCACTTCCATTCCGATTTCCAGACTGTCTTTTAAGTGCTCCGGAATGATGTATTGAAAGACTTTATCTAATTTTTCATGGGTAATATCTATGATAATATCTGCGTACATTTTCTCACCAGTTCTCTGTCATCCATAGGGTATCTTACTCCCCGTATCTCCTGATAGGTCTCATGACCTTTCCCTGCAATCAGAATCACATCTCGCGGCCTTCGTCTCCTGACCGCATAAGCCACTGCCTCCTGACGGTCCGCGATGATTCTGTAATCGCCTTTCGTCTTTTTAATTCCCCGCTCAATATCCTTTATAATCGCGCCGGGCGCCTCAAACCTCGGATTATCCGTCGTGATAATGGTAAAGTCAGCATAGATTCCCGCCGTCTCTCCCATAGTAAATCTCCGCTCTCTGGAACGGTTTCCGCCGCATCCAAATACGACGACCAGACGCCCCGGTCTGTATTCCCGCAGTGTCTCAAGACTTTTTTGAAGACTCATGGCATTGTGTGCATAATCGATGAAAATCCGGCAGTCCGCAAGTTCTGACACTGCCTCCATCCTTCCCGGCACCGAAACCGTTTCCAGCGCCCCGAAAATCACCTGCTCCGGCACGTCTAAAACTTTTAACGCCGCGATTGCCGCAAGTCCGTTGGATACGTTGAATCTTCCCGGCATGGAAAGCCTGAGCCTTCCGCCAGCGCCTCCCTGCACCTGACAGGTGATTCCCAGACGGTTCCCCTCATCTGTGCACTGAATCTCTGACGCCAGATACTCTGCCGCGGACGTTTTTTCAAGAGTCCCGTAGGTGATTTTTCTGCAGGAGCTCCCCTGCCAGATTTCTGCCAGATGCTCATCGTCCCCATTTCCGATTGCCGTATCACATTGAAAAAACAGCCGCCGTTTGCACTGCAGGTATTCTTCCATATCCGCATGCTCTCCCGGACCGATATGATCCCTTCCGAGATTCGTGAAAATACCTGCACAAAACCGGATTCCGTCCGTGCGGTGAAGCTTTAATGCCTGGGAGGACACCTCCATCACCACACTGTCGCACCCGGAATCTGCCATTTCCCTTAGATATGCCTGAATCTGTAACGATTCCGGCGTTGTATTCCCGCAGGTAAAGATGCGCTTCCCGGTATCAATCTGCACCGTGCCGATGAATCCGGTCCGAACGCCTGCCGCAGCCAGCCCCGCCCGAATCATATAGGCTGTTGTAGTCTTGCCCTTGGTTCCCGTAATTCCAATGACCCGCAGCTCCTTTGCCGGATGTCCGTAATAGGACGCTGCCATAAGGGCCAGCGCCCTTCTGGTATCCGCCACCGCTAGGGCCGTGATTTCCTCTGCCATCCTCCGGCAGCCGGGACATGCGCCCTGCTCCTGACACCCCGGACAGTTCTCCTGAACAACCACAGCCGCCGCTCCCTTCCGGATGGCTTCTGAAAGAAACCGGTGTCCGTCCGTCTCATATCCCCGGATACACACGAACACATCTCCCGGCTCCACCAGCCTGGAATCACACCGCACCGCCCGGATGTCTGTATCTTCTGTGCCTTTGATTACTCGATAGGTAACCTGTCTTAGAAGTTTGGAAAGCTTCATTCTGACAGCTCCTCACGCAAAAGCTTTATTTATTATTTTCACACAAATGAGGGGAAGCGTCAACTGTTTCCATCTGCCAAAAACAGCGTTAAACTGCCAGCAAAAAAGAACCGTTGCAAAGACAGAATATTTCTCTGCCTTTGCAACGGCCCCGGTTTTACGTCTCAGGTAATTACCCCTCAATCCATGCTTTTGTGTTCTTTAATATCCAGTCTGCCAGCTTTTCAACCCCTTCTCCCGTCTTTGCAGACAGAAAGATAATCTCAATCTCCGGATTGCGTCTTTTTGCGTATTCGACTACTTTTTCTTTGTCAAAGTCAAAGTATTCCATAACATCGATTTTATTCACAACCAGCAGATCGCAGGTCTCATACATCAGAGGATACTTCAGCGGTTTGTCGTGTCCTTCCGGCACGGAAAGGATTGTCATATTCTTGACCGCTCCGGTGTCAAATTCTGCCGGACACACCAGATTTCCTACATTTTCCAGTATCACAAGATCCAGATCCTTCGTTCCAAATTCATGGATGCCCTGCCTTGTCATATCCGCATCCAGATGGCACATACCGCCCGTGTGAAGCTGAATGGACGGAACCCCTGCTTTTAACATGGTCTCCGCATCTACGGATGAATCGATGTCCGCCTCCATAACGCCCCATTTCAGTTTTCCTTCCAGCTCCTTTGCCAGTGCAAGGAGCGTTGTTGTCTTTCCGGATCCCGGCGAAGACATGAGATTCAGCAGAAATGTTTTTTCTGCCTTTAACTGCTCTCTCAGTCTGTCCGCATCCTTATTGTTATCTGCGAAAACACTTTCTTTAATCTGAATCACTCTTACATCATCCATTGGTCTTCCTCCCGGTTATACATATATTTCCTTTATCATGACATCTCTTCCGGAAATTGTCTGCCACAAGTCGCTGCCGCACTTCTCGCACTTCCCCTGGCCCTTTTCGATATTAAATTCTTCCCCGCATTTTAAGCAGCGGGCGATTCCCGGTATCATTTCTATCTCAAGCTTTGCGTTCATCATACATTTTGAGCTTGCAATCGCCGGCTCCCAGCACGACGCGAAATAATGCGGAATTACACTTGAAACCTCTCCGATTTCCATCACAACGCCCTGGACCTCCGAGATATTATTTTCCGCCGCATAGCTCTCCACTGCTCTTACCACACTGAACACGACTCCCATTTCATGCATTTGCTTCCCACCTTTACATTTCTTCATCATCAGCGCGGACTGCCGCTTTTCCGGCAATCCGCAAAAATCATACCGTCGGCAGCTTACATAGATACATAGGAACTGATATCCACATCACTGTGCGTTGCTTTTCCTTCTCCGCCTTCTTTTGCTGCAATCCGGGCCGCTCTCTCTCCCATATAGGTCATCATATCGGAAACGAAGCTCTCCGGAGTCTCGGAAGGTGTGGCATCATATACCTTTTTCAGCTTCACCCCTTCAAATTCACATTTTGTAGCGCAGAGGCCGCATCCGATACACATATAAGGATCCACAACTGCCACTCCGCAGCCAAGACAGCGCTGTGCTTCCTTCTTCAACTGCTCTTCCGTAAAGGTAGCACGGGTATCGCTCATCGTGCCGACTGCTTCCTTCACGTCTGCATGGCGCGGACGCTGTCTTACCATCTTATCGTATCCGCTGTAGTCACTGGTATCTTTATTAAATGCATAGTAATCTCTCTCTCTGCGTGAGGTCAGACCGTAACCGCGCAGGTACCGGTGAATCGTAACCGCACCCGCTTTTCCTGTTGCGATCGCATCAATTACAAATTTCGGTCCGATTGCACAGTCTCCGCCTGCAAAGATGTCTTCCTCTCCGGTCTGGTAAGTAATGTCCGCCACCTTAACAAACGGCGCTCCGTTTGTATCCGCCTTTGTGTCTGCCAAGAGCCTTCCCCAGTCCACCGACTGTCCGATGGCTGCGTATACATTTGAACACGGCACGATCATCGTATCCTGCTCATCATATTTCGGAGCGAATCTTCCTTCTTCATTGAACACGGATACACAGCGCATAAATTCAACGCCTGTAACCCTGCCATTTTCGCCGAGGATACGTTTCGGTCCCCAGCCATTGTTGATGACAATGCCTTCTTCCAGAGATTCTTCCTTCTCGTCTGCGGAGGCATTCATTTCATTTTCCGATTCAAGGCAGAACATCTGAACGTTTCGGTTGCCGAGGCGAAGCGCTGCCCGGGCAACGTCAAGCGCCACATTACCGCCGCCGACCACTACCGTGTCTCCTTCAATTTCCGCAAGGTCTCCGAGATTTACAGAGCGCAGGAAATCAATACCGCTCTTTACTCCCGCAAGCTCTTCACCTTCCACTTTCAGCTTCCTGCCGTTTTGTGCGCCGATTGCCACATAGAAGGCTTTGTAGCCCTGCTCCCGCAGTTCTGCGATAGTAACGTCTTCTCCAACGTCAACGCCGCACTTAAATTCAACGCCCAACTGGCGCAGAACATCGATTTCCGCATCAATAATGTCTTTCTCAAGACGGAAGGAAGGAATGCCAAACTTTAACATACCGCCGGGCGCCACGTTGCGCTCAAATACGGTAACCGGATACCCTTCTGCCGCCAGATAATATGCCGCCGTCATACCTGCGGGACCGGCGCCGATTACAGCGACCTTCTCTTCGTAATGCGCTTTGATTTCAGGGATGAACCGGTGCTCGGCCTGAAGCTCTTTGTCCGCAATAAATTTCTTAATATCATCAATCGCTACTGCTTCGTCTACTCTCGCACGGGTACACTCATCCTCGCAGCCGTGCGGACAGACGCGTCCGCATACTGCCGGGAACGGATTCTCTCTCTTGATTACCTTCAGGGCTTCATCGTATTTGCCCTGTGCCGCTTTGCGGATATATCCCTGAACCGAAATATGGGCAGGACACTTGGTTTTACACGGGCTTGTACCTTTGGATCCGACCATCTTGTGAACCCTGTGGTCCGCATCCATATCATCCAGCGTCCAGTTGCTGTCTGCCGGATGATGCGTCAGCTTGG
Source organism: Eubacteriales bacterium (assembly GCA_030524585.1). Taxonomy (GTDB): domain Bacteria; phylum Bacillota; class Clostridia; order Lachnospirales; family Lachnospiraceae; genus Claveliimonas. Next base: position 19,756 of record JAUNGJ010000027.1, read on the forward strand.
CAACCTGATCCTCCACGTTGCAGAACTCATTTCCGAGACGGATCGCATTCATACTGCATGTTTCCGTACAGGCTCCGCAGGCCACGCAGTTCTCGGGATTCACTTCCGCAACGAAGTTGGAACGGGAGAAGTCCGGCGTCCGGAACCATTTTTCTCTTCTGAGCACGCCGCAGGAGCATCCGCAGCAGTTACAGATAAAGGTAGAATGATTGATTCCTTCGTTGTTAAACACTTCGTGTACCAATCCAAGCTCTTCCGCTTTCAGCAGAATAGCCTCCACCTCTTCGCGGCTTACCCGCCTTGCACGCCCTGTGCGGATATAGTATTCTGCTTCCGCGCCAATCTGAATACAGATGTCCTTATAAGGGTGCTCGCATGGATTTCCCAACATCGATTCACATTTTCTGCAGGCACAGTCTGCCACCGAGTAAATGTCGCTCTGATTCAGATACGTTTCAAGCTCCTCGTGGGATACGGTCTTGGTCTCCGCCTTGATTGAGCGCTTAATCGGAATTGCCCGAAGCGAACCCTTCGCCTTGTCAAAGCTTGCCATCATCGGCAGCATAATGGACGGATCCGACTGCTCGTGGAAGGCCTCTGCCACCACCTTGATGTCAAAGTCATACTCCGGCGCCAGCATACAGTGCTCCATGATTCCCGGCGCCCAGTTCGCCAGCTTGAACATATCCTCTCCGTCCACCGTCGCTACGTAGAGCACGCCCCGCATGGCCGACTTATTAAGATCCTCACTGATTTCTTCCAAAGGAACCTTCATAGCCTCGGCAATCTCTTTTCCCGCCACATACCGTTTTGGCACCAGAGCGCAGATTTCCGCCTGGCGTTCCGTAAGAAGCGTTCGTAAGATTTTGACATAAGAATCATCAAACACTCTTCCGCCATCCGCATCAGCCGGCATATTGTCAATCACGTTAGCCAGTCTACAGTATACATTTTCCTGCATTTTTCTACCTCCTCATTTGTCTCACGTCCAACATAATCAGACATACTTCTTGAATATTCTCCTAATATTGATTATAATTTAACTAAGTTATAATACAATTGCCAGATAATTCAGAAATGGGGTATTTACCACACTTTTGCAGAAACTGGGTAACAAATCCAGCGATTAAAAGGAGTAACACATGTCCGGTCAGACCTTAGATCCAAGAAGCAGGAAAACCAGAGACGCCATTCTTCAGACATTCAAGAACATGCTCACGGAGATGGATCTTTCACAGATTACAATCAAAAAATTAACGGAGAGAGTCGGAATTAACAGAAAGACCTTCTACCACCACTACAACCATATCGAAGATTTGATTCTGGATATGCAAAATCAACTGATTTCGGCCAGTTTGGACTACTTCAGGCCTTCCATAGAGAATAAAGATTTTCATACATTTTTTAAAAACAATTTTCTCTTCTGGGCAAAGGAAATCGATTTTATTTATACCTTTTTTTCCCGAAAAGATTTGGAGACCATTTACGGAGAATTTACAAGAAAAGAAATCATGTCTACGAATTTCAAAGAAATCTGGCCCGAGCTGAAGCATCCGGAAATTGTACAGGCCTATACCTTTGGAGCCACCAATTATTTATTTTCCTACTGGTACACCAACGGAAAGCCGCTTCCGATTGAAGAATTTGCGGAATTGGGTGCCAATCTGATTATAAACGGCTTAAGCAGCGCCTTAGACTTCGACTCAGAGTCTTGATTTAAGAGGATTTCCATGACGTAAAAAAGGGAAGCTGTCCGCATCTGCCGGACTCTTCCCTTTTTTGCTCTGTTTCCAGAATATCTTACTGCTGGTTGGTTGCGATCAAATCCAGTGTGTTCAGATCGCTCTCATTTACTGCATATACATGGTTGCCATCTTCATCCTCTGTATAGGTTACATTCAGTGTAACGGTCTGTGGCTCCAGAGTCTCTGCTTTATCGATACTTTCTTTTACAGACTCATTGAACACTGCCATATAGCCGCTCTCATCTACGCCATTATTAACAGCTTCCTGAAGCTTGGCTGTGAAAATCTCTTCCAGATTGTCCAAAAGGCCAACCGGTGTCACCTCAACCTCTACCGTAAAGTTATCGTTATCATCCTTAACTGCTTCCTTTACCTCATACTCGATCTTCTTATAACCCTCTTCAATCAGGTCTATATACTCCTGAAGCTCCTCATCGGTTGCAGTAAAACCAGACTGCGCCAATGCCTGCTGCGCCACTTCCAGATTACTTGCTTCAATCTCATTCTTGATATCCTCTTCACTCTCGCCTACATCCTCTGCATGAGCGGCATATTCGCCGTGATACTGAGCATCCAGCACGCCCTGCACATAGCCGGTTGCATCAAAATCCTCTGCCCCACCGCAGGCTGCCATAGAAAATACCATCACTCCCGCCAACGCTGCTGCTAACTTTTTCATAATTGTTGTCCTCCTTCTACATATGATGTATTCTTTGCGCTCTCGCGACAAATTCTATTGGTGCCTAAAAGAACTTTTTACCGCCTATTATATTCATATAAGTATTTCAATACGTATTCCACATCCGACGGACAATCCAGATATTCACTTCCATACTTCTGCCTGGTCTCCCCGCCTTTACCGGTAACCAGAAGAAGCGTCTTGCCCTCTGCCGATTCAATTGCTGCTTTGATTGCCTCGCCTCTGTCCTCAATCATCTCATAAGGGCAGCCCTGTGCCTCCACATACTGGGCAATATCTCTGGAAATGTCCTCTACCGGTTCATACCCCGGATCCTCTGCTGCCAGATAAACCTTCTTTGAATACTGTCCTGCCACAGTTCCCAGATCTCTTCTTCTGACCAGCGCCTTCTTGCCCGGACATCCGAAGATAGATACAATTGCATAGTCCGGATATTCCTCCTTCATGGAAGAAAATAGTTTCTCAAAACTCAGCTTATTGTGCGCGTAATCTACAATAGCCAGAATCTTCTTATCCTCACTCGCATAAAGCTCCATGCGACCATTGGAGCGCGCCCGCAAAAGTCCTGAGTAAATATATTCCCGGGGGATACCAATCTTTACCGCCGCCGCAATGACGCCCAATGCGTTCTCCACATTAAACAGACCCGGCATCGTCAGCACAAATTCCTCATCAAATGCCTCACATCTTACCATGAATCTGGTGCTCTGCCCGTCTTTGCGGATATTATAGGCGTAATAATCTGCCTGATCGTCCTTCGTGCTGAAGGTAATTACCTCTTTTGCTGCACGGGCCTCCTGCAGAATCCGTTCAATACAGTCTGCATCCAGATTCACAACGGCCGTCTTCGTCTTGGCAAACATCAGCATCTTAGAAGAAAGGTAATCCTCAAAATCCGCATGTTCAATCGGGCTGATGTGGTCCTCGGATATGTTCAGAAAAATCCCCACATCGAACATCATATCATCTACCCTGTGATACTTCAATGCCTGGGAAGAAACTTCCATCTGTGCATACTCCATACCGCAATCCAGCGCATTTCTGAAATGCCGCTGCAACTCCACCGCCTCCGGCGTCGTAATATGAGATTCCACTTTTGACCTGCCATCATAAATATCAATCGAAGAGATGACCGCGCTGTCCTTTTTATTCTGTGCCTTCAGATAATCGTCCACCACTGCTTTCATGTAGTATACAGAAGTAGATTTTCCTTTGGTTCCGCCGACACCCACAAGGGTCAGATCCTCCCATGGCTTATTATAAAAGAAGTTCGCAAGCACTGACATCGCCCTGCGGATATCCTTTACCAGCAGATAGGGCACATCCTTTTCCAGTTCATATTTCTTCTCACTGATATAGCAAACCGCTCCCTGCTCTATGGAATTTCTCAGATATACCGGCTTAAATGCCGCCCCTTTACAAATAAACATGGTATCTGCTGTCACCTCTCTGGAATCATAGGTGAGAAGCCGGATCACCATATCCTCCTTTCCACAAAGATCACATTCTATGAGCATGTCCCTGTCCCGAAGCAGTTTCTCATATTCTCTGATTGTATAATATCTCATCTCAGCCATTTTTCTCTCCCCTTATTTGTACTCTGCACCTGAACGGAGGATGGATTCCTTTACGAGCACATCCATCGCATCCAGACAGATGGAAGGCACATCATGTTTCCCCTTAAATACCGACAGCTCTGTGCATGCCAGAATAATTACGTCGCAGCCTTTTCTCATAAACTCGCTGACTACCCGGTCAAACTTCCTTCTGTCTCCAGGCTTTCCCGCCTTAATATCATCGTAAATTAAGGACATTACATCCTTCTGCCGCTCCACAGACGGCTTTACCGGAGTTACCCCGGCCTTCCTGCAGGCCCTGTGATAAATCTTGGAATTGATCGTACCATCTGTCGCCATAATTCCCACGCGTTTCACATTCTCAAAGTCCCTGACTGCATAGAAGGCACTCTCCTCAATCATATTGATGACAGGAATCTTTACCGCCTTCTGAATGTGATCATAAAAATAGTGTGAAGTATTGCAGGTGATCGCAATATTGGACACTCCCAGCGTCTCCAAGGTCCTTGCATCATTGCACAGCATATTGATCAGATGCTTATTATCCCCGGAAATGATTGCCTCCGTCCGATCCGGCATCGTCGCATGGCTTAAAATCACCATGTCGATATGCTCCTGATCGCAGTCCGCTTTCGTATGTGCAATTACATTCTCATAATAATAGCTGGTCGCCTCCGGACCCATTCCTCCAATAACCCCCAGCGTCTTCCGGTTTTTCATCTTCTCCATAAAAATCCCCCTATTTGTAATAGGTATCAAAATATTTGTACTGTTTCAGGTGTGTCTTTGCCATACGAAGGAATCGGTTCAGTTTCAGATCTCCCTTTTTGAACACCGGATTCACCATCCTGCCTTCGGATATAAGCTTCTTCATCTTCGCCACATACTCCGGATTCTTCACATGTTTATATGCCACACCCTTTGGAACCGTCATCCACAGATGTTCCTCTGTGGCTTCCTCGTAAGGAAGCTCCCGGCTGTAAATATAATCCTCCACAAAATATTTTGCCACATTAAAACCAGAACCCGTCACATAATAATTACTCCGTCCCTGTCTGGTATTAATCTCAAAGAAACGATAGGTACCGTCCCGCATATCATACTTAATATCAAAATTGGAAAATCCCACATAATGAAGATCTTCCAGAAGATTCTTCACCCGTCCCATCAGCTCTTGGTTCGGTTCGGTGATGATAACCGCATGATTACCGAGACCGTGAGGTGTATGCTCCTCCAAAAGTACATGTCCAAGACACATCATCTTCACCTTACCATTGCGGTCTGAATAGGATGTGAGCACACGCATATACTCATCATTGCCCGGAATCATGTCCTGAATGATCAGATCATCATCATACCCCGCTTCATAAATCTGTGTGATAACCTTCTCCAGCTCTTTTCTGTCTTTGATCTTGTAAATCTTATTCTGGGTCTCAAAAGGGTGCTCCCAATAAGCAATACTGTTAGACGGCTTTAAAATCACCGGATACGGAAATTCACAGGGAAAATCAAGCCCCATCTCCTTCCTGTACACGATGGTCTTCGGATAATCCACTCCATGCTTCTCACACAGCTCATAGAAGCGCTCCTTCTGCTGCAGGCTGTCCATCAGATCAAAATCAATATAGGGGGCAATTACATTGGACGGCAGCTCTGCCTTATGCCTGCTGGCAAGAGCCACATAGCTGTCCCCGCATCCGATCAGCAGAATCTTCTTATCCGCATGCTCCTGAGCAAAGCCTGTAATCTTATTCAGAAAATAATCATCGGTATCAATTGCCGGATTTCCCTCATAAATGGTAATCTGACTATTAAAGCTTGGTCCTGTCTGATACTTTCCAAATACATAGGACTTCACCTGATATTGTTCATAAAATGCCCGCGCCACACTGTAGGTATTAATATCACCGCCAAGCAGCACTGGAATAAATTCTCTCTCTCTAAATTTCATGATCTTCTCCTTTTGCATCATTGCATCTTTTAGTATTGTAGCATATCTTGTTTTTCAAAGCTATATTCTATCATTTATTTCCTATTTATTGTATAATAAAATTTACGAAAGGAGCATGATTCGATGAAAGCTTATGAAAGATTATTAAAATATGCCGTTATTAGAACTCCAAGCTGTGATGGAGCAGCTGAACATCCCTCTTCCCTGTGCCAGTTCGACCTGGCAAACCTGTTAGTTGAGGAAATGAAGGCACTGGGAATTACAGACGCACACGTAGATAAACACTGTTATGTGTATGGAAAACTGCCTGCCACTTTCGGTTATGAAGACAGGCCCTGTATCGGATTTATCGCACACATGGACACAGTTTCCGATTTCTGCGACCATGAAATTGTCCCGGTGATTACTGAAAATTACGATGGCGAAGATCTCCCTCTGGGTGACAGCGGCCGCATACTCTCCACAGATACCTTCAAGCATCTTCCCAGCCTGAAGGGGCGCACTCTGATCACCACCGACGGAACTACCGTTCTTGGCGCAGACGACAAGGCAGGAATCGCAGAAATCCTCACTCTGATCGAGCGTTTAAATGAAGAACAGATTCCTCACGGTCCTCTGGCTGTCGCATTCACCCCGGACGAAGAAATTGGAACTGGAGCTTCCGGCTTCGATGTGGAACACTTTGGCGCCCAGTACGCCTACACACTGGACGGCGGTACGGAGGGCGAGATTCAATACGAAAGCTTCAACGCCTGCAAAGCCCATTTCGATATCAGAGGCTTTAGCGTACATCCCGGTTCCTCCAAGGATACCATGATCAACGCCTGCCTGGTGGCAATGGAAATTAACGCTATGCTTCCCGGTATGGAAACTCCCAGAGGGACAGAAGATTACGAAGGCTTCTTCCATCTCTGCGGCATGTCCGGAGATTGCGCAGATGCTCAGCTTGATTATATCGTCCGGGACTTTGATAAAAACTTCTTTGAAGCCCGCAAGCGTACACTCCGCTTAATTGAGAAGAATCTGAACGAAAAATGGGGTGAGGGAACCGTTACCCTCACCATCACCGAACAATATCAAAATATGGCAGAGATCATCAGCGGCTGCATGCATCTGGTCGACAACGCCGTAAAAGCAGCCGAAGCCGTCGGCGTCACCCCATTAACCATCCCGATTCGGGGCGGCACAGACGGAAGCCAGTTAAGCTTTATGGGCCTTCCCTGCCCGAATCTCGGAACCGGCGGTCATGCATTCCACGGCCCTTATGAGCACATCACAGTCGAAGGAATGGACAAAACTGTAGAGCTGATTACCGAGCTTGTAAAAATCTATGCCCAAATGTAAATGGAAATCGATTTTATGAAACCTCTTCCTTGAATCCCTCTCCTACGACTTCATTGGATTCCATGATGATCGTAAAGGCTTTCGGGTCAATCTCATGTACCATCTTCTTGATGGCATACATCTGTTTATTATTGCAGGCACACATTACCACATCCTTCTGCCGGCCGGAGTAGCTTCCCCGGCCCTGAAGGATGGTGGAGCCTCTTCCTGAATAGGCTTCAATCTGTTCCGCCACATGCTGTCCATGATCGGTTACGATCAGCGTCATCTTTCCCTCATCAATACCATACATGATTCTGTCCATAACAATCGCCAGCAGATAGGTCACAATAATACCATAAATAAATCCGTCCACATCCTTGAACACCAGAATGCTTCCCAGAATGATCGTCACCATGTCCAGCACAAAATTAATCACTCCCAGGGTACGGTGCGGATATACCTTCTTAATTGACATGCTGATAAAATCCTGTCCTCCGGTAGATGAACCACGCATGAAAATCATTGCATAGCCGACGCCGCATAACACGCCCATACACAGGGCAGCCAAAAGTCGGCTTCCTTCATATGCCGGAAAAAGCGGCGCCACATAATCCATAAGAAAAGAAGAAATGATGATGGTCTTCAGGGATTTCAGGAAAAATGTCTTTCCCAGAAATTTATAACAGAAAACAGCTGTCGGAATATTTAAAAGAACCGTTCCGATTCCCACCGGAATATTCAGAAGATGATACAGGATAATCGCAATTCCGGAAAATCCTGCCACCGGGAAGTTCGCATTTAACGCAAAATTATACACCCCAACCGCAATCATTGCTCCTGCAATAAAATCGATCAGAATGTCTGCTCCAAGTTCTTTTAAACTATATTTTTTCATCTGTAACCTCCCGAATTCATATTACATATCATCTCAAAACTATCACAAAAAAGCAGCCGCAAACTATAAAACTATAATTCGCAACTGCTCTTGACATTATTCATTATATTCTCACATTTTTGCTTTGTCAACACCACCGGCATTACAAAAAACGCCCTCTTTTCACTACATCTTCCCCGTATTTTCTGCGCAGCCCATCCAACGCCTGATCCAGCTTCCTCTGTTTATCAGAATCCGAAACAGCGACATCAAAAAGACTAAGCTGCTCCGGCGCATCCTCCTTTACCAGCTTCGAGCTTCGGATCCCCAGAAGGCGGATCGGTCTTGTATCCCACATCTGCCCAAACAGACTTACTGCTTCTCTGTATATGTCCATATCACTATTGGTTGCTTTTTTTAACTGACGCTGGTGCGAGTTCACTTCAAAGTTGTAATATTTGATCTCAACACTCAGCATATTCGCTTTCTGTCCGGCCTTCCGAAGTCTTGCCCCGACGCTTTCCGCAAGTTTCAGCAGGACCTCTTTTGCCTCCCCCTCTGTCGTAACATCCTTCGAAAGAGTCGTTGAATTTCCGATTCCTTTAGCTTCCGCCTTCTCGGTCACTACGCAGGAGTCACCTTTTCCGTTGGCAAATTCCCAGAGCATACGTCCATGGCTTTTCAGATGCAGCTCCAGAAAAACAGGGTCCATCTGCGCCAGGTCGCCGATGGTGTGAATTTCCAGTTTTTTCAATGTCTCCACGCTGGAGCGCCCCGCCATATAGAGCTCCGAAACGGGAAGCTTCCACATTTTCGCCTGAATCTCCTCCGGAAACAGCGTATGTACCTTATTGGGTTTCTCAAAATCGGACGCCATCTTGGCCAGAAGCTTATTGCTGGAAATCCCGATATTCACAGTGAATCCAAATTTCTCGTAAATCCGGTTCTTGATTTCCAGCGCCCCGTCCACCGGCGATGGAAAACGATGGGCGATCCCTGTAAAATCCAGATAGCACTCATCCACACTGACCTGCTCAAGATCCGGCGTGTAGGTATGAAGAAATTCCATCAATCGGCTGCTATATTCCTTATACAGCTTATGGTTCGGAGCTTCCATGATAAGCTGCGGACACTTACGAAAGGCATTCGCAACCGGTTCCCCGGTACGAATGCCATACTTTCTGGCAGGGATCGACCCAGCAAGCACCACTCCGTGGCGCGACTCCTGATCCCCGCCGATAATAGCGGGAATCTCGCGAAGATCCCGGTCTTTTCCATTCTTCAGTTCTTCCACTGCCGTCCAGCTGAGAAAGGCAGAATTTACATCGATATGAAAGATAATGGACATTATCTGCTCCTTGCCGCTAATTTCCCTTCCGCTTCGTCAATCACGATCGTCTGTCCGGCTCCCACTCCGCCTTCCAGCATCAGCCTTGCGGCCAGCGTCTCCACATGCTTCTGTAAATAACGCTTCAGCGGCCTTGCCCCGTACATGGGATCGTACCCGCCTTCCACAACATTGCGTTTCGCCGGCTCAGTAAGTTCAATCTGAATTTCCTTATCTGCCAGACGCTTATTGACATCCTTTACTAACAAGTCAATGATGTCACAAATATTATCCTTCGTCAACGGTTTGAACAAAATTGTCTCATCCAGACGGTTCAAAAATTCCGGTCTGAAATGGGCTCTCAGCTCACCCATGACCATCTCCTGGCTCTCCGGGCTGATATTTCCGCGCTCATCAATTCCATCCAGCAGATATGCGGAGCCGATATTGGAGGTCATGATCAGAATTGTATTCTTAAAATCAACGGTGCGTCCCTGGGAATCGGTAATCCGCCCGTCATCAAGCACCTGAAGCAATACGTTAAAGACATCCGGGTGGGCCTTTTCCACCTCGTCAAACAATACAACGGAATAGGGCTTTCTTCTTACCGCTTCCGTGAGCTGTCCTCCTTCATCATACCCCACATATCCCGGAGGCGCTCCAATCAGACGAGACACAGAATATTTCTCCATATATTCACTCATATCGATCCGGACCATATTGGTCTCATCATCAAAAAGGCTCTCCGCAAGCGCCTTGGCAAGCTCTGTCTTACCGACGCCGGTAGGTCCCAGAAACAGGAAAGAACCAATTGGCCTGGTCGGATCCTTAATGCCTGCCTTGGAGCGGATGATTGCTTCTGTCACAAGCTCCACGCCCTCATCCTGACCGATGACACGCCTGTGAAGCTCGTCTGCCAGATGGAGCGTCTTGCTCCGCTCGCTCTCATTCAGCTTCGCAACCGGAATCCCTGTCCATCTGGACACGATCTTTGCGATTTCCTCATCGGTCACGCTCTCATGCACCAGCGACCGGTCCTCATCCTTCGTCTGTGACTCCAGCTCCTGCAACTGCTTCTGAAGCTCCGGCAATTTGCCGTACTGAAGCTCTGCCGCCCGGTTCAGGTTGTACTCCTGCTGTGCCTTCTGAATCTCTTTGCCGACATTCTCAATCTCTTCCCGAATCCTGCGGACGCGCTCCACGCTGTTCTTCTCATTATCCCACTGGGCCTTTCTTCCGGCAAATTCCTCCCGGAGCTCTGCCAGCTCCTGCTGTAAATGCTCCAGCCTTTCCTGGCTTAAGCGGTCTTCTTCTTTCTTAAGCGCCGCTTCCTCAATCTCCATCTGCATAATTCTCCGGTTCAGTTCATCCAGCTCTGTCGGCATGGAATCCAGCTCCGTCTTAATCAAAGCACACGCCTCATCCACCAGATCAATGGCCTTATCCGGGAGGAACCGGTCTGAGATGTAACGATTTGACAGGGTCGCCGCTGCAACCAGCGCACTATCGGTAATCTTTACTCCGTGGAACACTTCGTATCGCTCCTTCAGGCCACGGAGGATAGAAATCGCATCCTCCACCGTCGGCTCATCCACCAGCACCGGCTGAAACCGCCGTTCCAGCGCCGCATCCTTCTCAATATACTGCCGGTACTCATCCAGCGTCGTTGCGCCGATACAGTGAAGTTCTCCCCTTGCAAGCATCGGCTTCAGCATATTTCCCGCATCCATAGCGCCGTCGGTCTTGCCTGCGCCCACAATCGTATGCAGCTCATCAATGAATAGTATAATACGTCCGTTGCTGTTCTTTACCTCTTCCAGAACCGCCTTTAAACGTTCCTCAAACTCGCCGCGGTACTTGGCTCCCGCAACCAGAGCCCCCATATCCAGTGAAAAGATCGTCTTATCCTTCAGGGCCTCCGGCACGTCCCCTTTTACAATTCTCTGGGCAAGGCCCTCGGCCACAGCAGTTTTACCGACGCCCGGCTCTCCGATCAGCACCGGATTATTCTTCGTCTTGCGGGAAAGGATTCGGATGACATTCCGGATCTCCGCATCCCGTCCGATGACCGGATCCAGCTTCTGCTCTCTGGCTCTCTCCACCAGATCACTTCCATATTTGTTCAATGTATCATAGGTTGCTTCCGGATTATCACTGGTCACCCGCTGGTTGCCCCGGACGGTAGACAAGGCCTGCAGAAAACCTTCTCTGCTGATTCCCATCTCCCGGAACAATCCCTTCATAATCTTGCTCGGAAGCTTAAGCATCGCCAGAAACAGATGCTCCACAGACACATACTCGTCCCCCATCTGCTTCGCCTCATCCTCCGCATGAACCAGTACATTATTCAAATCCTGTCCTACATACTGCTTCCCGCCCTGTACCTTCGTGCGTGCTGCAATCGCCTGCTCCACACGGTTTGTCACCAGATTCACATTTAGTCCCATCTTCTCCATCATCTTGGGAATCAGACCGTCATCCTGCACAAGCAGCGCATAAAACAAATGCTCCTGCTCGATCTCCTGATTTCCGTATTCCATAGCCACCTTCTCACAATCCTGGATCGCCTGAAGAGACTTCTGAGTAAATTTATTAATATTCATAAAAATGCCTCCTTTGACATCTTCTGCCAGAGTGATTACACAATAACCACACATGCTGGCACCTATGTTGTTTTCTTTGTTCTACTCGAAGTATAACACTTGTTGTTAGCCACGTCAATTATTGAGTGCTAAATATTTTATAAACTTCACAGGAATCAACTCGAAACATATTTGATATAGATAGGACTCCCGAAAAGACTCCCATATCATACAAAACAGGCTGGAAACTCACCATTTCCAGCCTCACCTGATACCAGCGGATAGATCTTCTTAAGCTCCTACATACGGCTCCGCAAGCTCTTTGAACCGTTCTGCATGTTCCTCATACCATTCGTCAAATTGCATTCCTGCATCGGCGATCTCTTTTCCAAGTTCTTTGAGAAATGCCGGGATGTCAGCTTCTGTGATGGTGCCGATCTGCTCTCCGAACCGTTCCCTGCCTTCTTCATCACGCCCGTTTACCGTCATTACGAACGCGGGCTGTGGCTTACCATCCACCTTCTTCATACCGCCCCGGAAGCCGATTCTTCCAATTTGGTGTGTTCCACAGGAAGAAGGACATCCTGAAATATGAATCTGCGGCAGCACGCCGTCCTCATATCCCCATTCCCTCGATGCCGTCACCAGATCTGCAAGCAGCTTCTGGGAATCTCTCACTCCCACCTGGCAGATGGAGGCTCCGATACATGCAACGGAGGATTCAAATACTGTCCCGGCGCTGTCCCCTGTAATCTCAAGGATCTTCTGAGCTTCCGCTCCGGTAAGATTGATAACAAACAGCCTTTCATCCGGTGCGATACGTATTTCCGTCTGTTCCATATCCTTCATTGCCTCATACAATTCGCCAAACTTCTCCGGTGCCGGGCATCCCCCGATCGGATGATACTCAACAGCATACAATCCTTTCTGCTTCTGTGGAATTACTCTCTTATTCTCTATCTGCACTCCGTCAGCTTCCTTTGCAATTACCCTCGGTTCTGCCTGGATATCCAGCTTCCCTTCCTCCATTGCTTCCGCAAGCTTTTCGGTGAAAGCTTCCACGTATTTATCCCCAAGCACATCCTGCATATAACGGGTTCTCGCCTTTGCGCGGTTCTCGTAATTCCCATAGGTCGTAAACATCTTCACCATTGCCTTTACATAGTAGAGAACCTGGCTTCCCGGAACCGCCTCTGCTACCAAAACGCCCATCTTCGGGTTATTCCCAAGTCCGCCGGCGCTGTAGACGTCAAAGGTTCCATCCTCCCTTGCCGCAAATCCCAGATCCCGGAAGGTTGCATGGGTCTGGTTTGCCGGAGAATTGGAAAATCCCACCTTCAGCTTCCGCGGAAGCTTTACGGTCTTAATCAGACCCATCAGGTATTCTCCTACTGCATCCGCATACGGAGATACGTCAAAATATTCTCCCTTTTCTACCCCTGACAGCGGAGAGACCATCACATTCCGCGGAAAATCTCCGCCTCCGCCTCTCGTCACAATTCCATGCTCCAATGCGGCAACCGCAAGCTCACAGACCGCGTCCGCACTCAGATCGTGAAGCTGTATGGTCTGGCAGGTCGTAAGATGTACCTTGTCGATCCGATATTTTGCGATCGACTCCGCAACAAACCCCAGCTTGTCCAAATTAACCCTTCCGCCCGGAAGACGGAGCCTTAGCATACTTGCCCTGCCCCCTCTCTGGGCATAGCTTCCAAAGCCTCCGGAGAACCCCTTATACTGTGGCACAGTCACCTCACCTGCATAAAACTGTCTGGTTACCTTTTCAAACTCTTCGTAATCTTTCTTCCATTCCATTGCCTGCATATTCTTTCTCCTTGCTATTTATATGATGATATATTGCATAATAAAATTACACTCAGTTTATACACCACTTATAGTATATCTATCGTTCACCAAAAATACAATTGCAAATCCACAAAAACTCCTGCCGTTACGGGCTTTGCTCTGCCTTTCTGCCAGATATTCTCTGCACCTTCATCTTTGATTACACATATACTAATAAAAATCAGGTTTAAAAGGTATGAATGATTATGAGAGATTATGCAATTCTTTCCATAGAAACTCATCTTTTTTTCGCAAGAATCATGAAAGAACACGCTCTTTTTCTGGAAGCAGGCTTTCCCTGTTTTGAGAAAGAGATGATCGAAGAAGCAGAACATTTTCACCAGAAATTTGAAGAACTCCTGCAGGATACTCTTCAGATTGCCGGAGGAAATGTCCACGAAGCCATTCTTCATTCCCATGAACTGATCACCGAGTTTACCATCTGCGCCGAGCAGAAAACAGAGGAATTAAGCGGCATTCCAATTAACTGCAGACTCTCGAAAGAAACCCAGGGTCTCCAGGGTGGGTGCGGCGGGGAAGAGAATCATTCCCTGAATCAGCAGGTAGAACAGCTCAATGAACGTGCCCTTCGGCTGCTGAATGAACTGATATGTTTTAAGGAGAAAATCCTGTGTAAAGTAAAGCAATGCCAGCTTTTTACCGCCAATTATCCGCTCCTTATCAAACACATTATCCGGGAAGCCAAATTGTATCGCAGCATTGTAGAAGAGCTTATGGCAAACAGAAGCCTTTCCTATCAGAATCTTTATGAAACGGAAAACTTCTGGAATCAGATCATGATGGAACACGCATGGTTCATCCGGGGACTCTTAGACCCGTCCGAGGCGCAGTTGATCGAGACGGCCGGAGATTTCTCCGAAGACTATGCGCGGCTGCTTCATACGGCCTGCCGGCAGGACCAACGGGTCAGCGCCCGGACGAGCGAAACACTGCAGGAAACACTGCGATACCGGGACTTTAAAGCGGCTGGTACAAAAGGTATCCTTGACTGCCAGATCTCCTCTATTATCCTTCCGCTGCTGGCAGACCATGTACTTCGGGAAGCCAACCACTATATCCGTATACTGGAAAATGGGCAGACCAGGTAGCCCTCCGCCTCTTTCCGGTCAAAAATTAAGATTCCTTTAATATCGTTCTGCATAGGAAATTTGTAGAGAAATTCATGGTATAATCATCTGCAGACATTCTGAAAGGCAGGACGATATATTTATGTGCGGAAAAAGAAAATTGCTGATTGCAGACGACGAACCGGGAATCATACAATTGCTGAAAGATTACTTTGAAATGCAGGAGTATCAGATCATCGAAGCAAAGAACGGGCCGGAGGTGCTTGACAGGCTGTCCCAGAAACCGGATCTTATCCTTCTGGACGTCGGAATGCCCTTTCTGGACGGCTTTGAGGTATGCGAACGCATCCGGTCACATGTTTCCTGCCCGATCCTGTTTTTGACCGCCCGGATTGAAGAGGCAGACCGGATCAGAGGATTTATGGCAGGCGGCGACGATTATATCCTGAAGCCCTTTAGCATCGACGAGCTTGGAGCCAGAGTAGCGGCACATTTAAGACGGGAGGAACGGAAGAAAACGGACGGCGCCGTGAAAATATTTGACCATCTCGCAATCCACTATGAAGAAAAATGTGTCTATTATAAGGGCTGCCCCATTCCTTTTACCGGGACAGAATATAAAATCGTGGAATGGCTTTCCCTGAATCCCGGACAGGTATTCAGCAAAGACCATCTGTATGAAAAGGTGCGGGGCTATGACGGGAGCGCCGACAGCAGCATTATGATGGAGCATATACGGCGAATCCGAAGCAAGATAAAGAAACATACCGACAGAGTATTTATAGAAACTGTATGGGGAGTGGGTTACAAATGGATTGGATAGATGAAAAAATCAGCCGATTGCTAAAATACATCCGGAATCTTTCCTTCCGCAAAGCAATGATCGCGTATATTCTGGTGCTGGCAGGAATCGTATGGATATTATCCTACGTAACAAAGGCGTTCTGTGCATATCAGAACCTCCCTCTTATCGGCGAATGGTGTTCTTATGTCTATGCATTTGCAGGCATGATCACCGCTATATTTATTTTTTACCACAAACGGCTGAAAACACCCCTTTCACTTCTGGAAAAGAGTGTAGAAAGAATCCGGAGAAACGACCTGGATTTTCATGTGTCCTATGAGAGCCGGGACGAGCTTGGAAGATTGTGTGATTCGGTAGAAAATATGCGCCTGGAGCTTGTAAAAGGCAAAGAAGAACTGTGGCGGCTGGTAGAACGGCAGAAGGAACTGAACGCCGCATTTGCCCATGATCTCCGGACTCCCCTGACCGTACTCCGAGGTTACACAGATTTTCTGGCGAGATATACCTCGGAAGGGAAGCTAAGTCAGCAGAAGGTGACGGAAACTCTGCTGCTTATGTCTGAACACCTAAAACGTCTGGAGGATTACAGCCGGACCATGAAGGGCGTCCGCAGCATCGAAGAGCTTCCCTTTTCACCAGAACCGACCAGCCTGCAAAGTATCGAAAAACGGATTCAGGAGATTCTGTTTGCCCTTAACCAGACCGGGGGCATTCCCATTGCATACAGGGGTTTTGACTCGGATGCACAGATCTCCGTAGATAACAGCCTGATTACAGAGGTGCTGGAAAATGCCCTGTCCAACGCGATCCGTTATGCAAAGAGCCAGATTTTTGTCCGTACAGATTACGATGCCGAAACCTCCGAGATTCTGCTGACAGTCCAGGATGACGGGATCGGATTTACCGATGAACAGCTTCATTTTGCCCTGAAACCCTATTATAAAGAATATGAAGGCAATGCCGACAATGAACACTTTGGCATCGGACTTCACATATGCCTCTCGCTGTGCCGGAAACACAACGGTACTCTCAGCGTGGCAAACAGTATTCTCGGCGGCGCAATCGTTTCCGCCACCTTCCGCTCATGCACGGCTGCTACGCCAAATATTTAGAAAAAACCTCAGAGACTCTTAAAAATTTATAGGGAAAATGTAGAGATTTACATTCTATGCTATAAGCAGATCAGATGAGAGGGAGGAAATGCCTATGGCAGCAACAATTAAAATACAGAATCTGAATCAATACTACGGAAAAAAACAGGCGCTCAACAGTATAGACCTTATCATCGAGACAGGTATGTTTGGGCTTCTGGGAAGAAACGGAGCCGGAAAAACCACACTCATGAAGGTACTGGCAACGCTTCTTCCCAAATCGGAAGGCGAGATAGCCGTATGTGGAAAAAACATAGAACATGCGCAGAGCGTGCGGAAAATTGTAGGGTATCTTCCACAGGACTTTTCTATGTATCCCAATATGACCGTCTATGAAGCTATGGACTATCTCGGCGTTTTATCAGGACTTAGCGCCAGACAGAGACGGCAGCGGATTCCCAGACTTCTCCAAAAAGTGAATCTCCAGGATGCACAGAGAAAGAAGGTCAAAGCCCTGTCCGGCGGTATGAAACGAAGACTTGGCATCGCCCAGGCCATTTTGCACAACCCGAAGGTACTAATCGTAGATGAGCCTACGGCCGGATTGGATCCTGAGGAACGGGTGCGGTTCCGCAATCTGCTGTGCGAGATAGCGGAGGAACGGATCGTAATCCTGTCCACTCATATTGTGGGCGATATTGAAGCGACCTGTGAAAACATCGCCGTACTCGACAAAGGTTCTATTATTTACCAGGGAACCGTTTCTGATTTAATTGGTCTGGCAGATGGCAAAGTCTACTCTGCCGAAATCAGCAAACGGGAGCTGGAGCTTCTAAAAAAGAAGTATATCGTCACCAGTATGCTCACCCTTGGAAATAATGTGATGGTGCGGTTTCTTGCAGACACCCAGCCCTTTGCTTCTGCCAGGCTCTGTGAGCCGGGCGCAGAGGACGCCTACATGTATCTAATGCATACAGTGGGAGGTGAAGTCTGATGTTCGGACAGCTATGGATCAAAGAATGCAAACAGACGGCCAAAAGCCTGACCTACTGGCTGATTATTCTGGTTCTCATCCTGGACTTTGCCACCCAGCTCGGCGGCATGGAGATCATGCAGAAGCCGAAAGAAGGCCAGGAGGATTACGGATGGCACACAAGCAATGACAAAGATATTATCATGGAAAGTACCCTTGGGATTTTGGCGGAAGAATATAACCGGGAAAGCTATACTACTTATCCCATTGGCTTCTATAAGCAAGTTACCCTGGACGAATCCGAGGATCAAAAGATTGCCGAAATATTAAAAGAAGCCACCGGGCTTGACGGAAGAGCAGAGATTGATCAGAAAATTGAAGAATGGTACGGCTCCCAGCAGGATGACAGCGGGCAGATGACGGCCCCATTGGCGCTCCAGCCGTCGAAGGGTCTGAGTTATGAACGCTTTGAGGAACTGATGGACCAGGCGGACAGTATTCTTGGAGGAGGCTCCAGCTACGGCGCTGCCTATAGAAAAAGCAACGCCCAGATTCCCATGACCTATGAAGAAGCTCTGGAAGAATACCATGCGCTCCTTGAAAAAGATAAAATTACCGGAGGCTATGCAAGACTATTTTCCGACTATATGGTCATCTTCCTTGGTATTCTCCCCGTATTCCTGTCCGTGGCCAGAGGCTTGCGGGACCGGAGAGCCGGGATGCAGGAACTGATCTATACAAGAAAATGCCCGTCGATAGTCATCGTTGCAAGCCGGTATTTTGCAATGCTTGTAATGCTGATCCTTCCGGTGCTCATGATTTCTCTGGTTCCCCTCTCACAATGTATGGCTTATGGAAAAGCAGCCGCATTATCCGTCGATATGCTTGCCTTTGTAAAATACACCTTTGGCTGGCTTGTTCCTACCATTATGGCAGTTCTGGCAGTCGGAATGTTCCTAACGGAGCTTACGGATACTGCGCTTGCTGTTCTTCTGCAGGGCGCATGGTGGTTCGTCGGATTGTTTTCCGGATCGCAGGACATCCTCCATGGAGGCCTGTACGGCTGGAACCTGATGCCAAGACACAATACGGAACTGAACTGGGCAGGTTACCACAGCGGATTTTCACAGCTTGCCGCCAACCGCATTCTCTATGCCCTGTCTGCAATAGCGCTGGTGGCTCTGACAGCGTTTGTCTATACGATGAAAAGGAAAGGAAGGTTACAGATTCGTGGAAAAATACTGGCAAATCGAAAAAGCAAATCTAAAGCATAATGTTTTTCTTCACATCCTGGTATGCCTGATCTTGCTCGCCCTGTCTCCGTTCTTGATGGGCGTATCCAACCTGGGTCCCCAGGATACGGCAAAAGCCCTGGAAATGTATGTGGCTTTACTTGGAATTGTCCTTCTGACGCCCATATTCCTGCCGGAGCAATCAAAGGATATCCGGGATCTGGTCAACGCCAAATACACAAAGAGCGCCTCCGTCTATCTGGTACGCCTGATCGGAAACGGATTGATACTCGCAGTATTCCTGGGATGCTATATCCTTCTGCTTAAGAACAGCCACTGTCAGTTCCCTGCCCTCCGCTACTTCCTCGGAACCTATGCGGAAATGCTCTTCTTCGGAAGTTTGGGAATTTTCTGCTACGGGCTCTGCGACAATCTGGTCATCGGATATATGATGCCGCTTATGTACTATATTACGGCCATAGGAAGCGGAAGCAAATACTTAAAGATCTTCTATCCATTCTCAATGGTCACCGGAAGCTATAAAGAGAAGTTTGTATTATCTGCTGCCGCGGTGATACTAATTGCTACAGGAATTGCGCTGCGATGCAGAAGAAAGTGATACGTAAATTTTGCACGTAACCGGGCTGCATTGCAGCCCGAAGTGCACTTATTCCTCCGTCATCTTTAACGTAAGCTGCTCGTACTCCTGTTTGCGATGAAGTCCCGGCGGAATCTTTCGCAGGGCAAATTCCAGAAATGCATCATCATACACCCAGCTTTCCAGTTCATTTTCATCCAGGATCAGCGGCATCCTGTCATGAACCGGACTCACCGATTCATTTGCCTGTGTTGTAAGGATGATAAAACGTTCCCCCTCTCGGAAATGGCTGTAGAATCCTGCCATATACAGATTCTTTTTCTCTTCCCGCCTGAAAGTGACCTTATTTTTATCAGAATCCCATTCATAAAAATGCTTTGCCGGAATGATACACCGTCTGTGCAGTACGCTGTCGCGAAAAGTCTTCCTGTCCAAAACGGTCTCCGCCCGGGCATTAATAAGCAGTCCCTTTTTCTGATACTGGGGAAATCCCCAGTTCATCTCTTCCAGATAAAGCCCCGGATGCTTCCCGGTCATAACATATCCTGCCTGGGATGGGTGGATATCCCCCTTTTTTCCCCGCCGAAGTCTTACGTCCACATTTCGGACGACATTTTCAAGCTCCCGGAACGTCTCGTCATCTATGCAATATCTGCCGCACATAAATCAGCTCTCCTCTTCTATGATTTCCGCCATCCGATACCCGTCCATCGGACAATAAGGAATACAGCGGCTCCCCTGTCTGTCCCTGATATAACAATGTGCGGGCGATTCCAAGAGCGCCGGACACATCTATCTTATCGGCATCAAAGAGAATCTTGGCTTCCAGACTTCGGGGAGGGTTGTCCCTTCTGTAACGGTGAGACTGTATACAATCACGTACTTTTTCTGCAAAGGCTTCAGGGAACCGATGAGCAAGCAGGAACTGATAGGCTTTGTTTCCTCCTACCTCCGCATGGCATAAAGCCGGATTTTCATACTGCTCTTTCCGTCCTATATCATGCGCACTATCGCCGTCCTCCATACATGACAGCATATAATTTTCTAATAATAAAAATGTTGATTTATTCATAATGCAGCTCCTTTTGCGGTTTCATGTGAAAGGATCACCTTTTCAAATCGATACTTCTGCTTTATGTCCGGATATTTTCTCCGATCCACCTCACTCATAAACATTGCATATGGTCTTGCAGAAATTTTAAAAGGCGCATACAAGCCCTGATAAACCACCAACTTTTCTCCCGTTTCCGTATGCTCCGCAAATGCAAGTACCTTATACAAATATTCCGAAGTCTCTTCCGGCACCCACTCTCGTTTGAAATGCTGTACAATATCTCCCTCCTGAATCTCTCTCTCAGCAACTGCTTCCTCTGCTGTTTCCTCTGTCTGGAGTCCCACATATTCATCTTTATCAAGCGATACCGGAATCCCGGTT
>JAUNGJ010000028.1:0-21429 GCA_030524585.1 Eubacteriales bacterium
GATGCCTGATTCACTGTTAATGTAACGGTGTAATCGTCAACCTTCTCAAATACAGAGCCACCGATCAAAGTATTAGCCTTTGCGGAAACTTCCAGCCAGCGGTTCATGGATGCAACAACATCATCTGCTGTCATCTCTTCACCGTTGTGGAATTTCACACCTTCCCGAAGCTTGATGGTGTATTCCATTCCATCTTCGCTGACCTCATAAGACTCAGCCAGTACAGGTGTCGGCTCATAATTCTCGTTCATTGCAAACAATGACTCATATACATGTACTCCGATACCGCCTACGATATTAGAATTTACTGACGGCGGATCTAATGACGGCGGGTTTGCCGCGATTGCAACATGCAGTTCAGATGCTTTTGCATCTGCCGACTCTCCGGAATTTTCTGATTCTGACTTGGAGCTTCCACAGCCAGCAAGCAGAAGTGTCATACACATAGCCACAGCTATAATGCGTGTCCAAATTTTGTTTTTCATAACTTAGCTCCTCCATTACTTTTTAATACTAACATTTTATCTGATTATATTCATTATGTCTAATTGATTAATCCCATAAAGAAGTTCACTTATTGATAATGCAAATATTATTTATTACAGAATATTGCAGTAAGCAAACTCATTTATAAGAGCTGTTAAGAAACACTTATGCAGGGATACATAAACAAAGGGCGCTGATTTACCGCAATATAAATCAGCGCCCTATCTTATATTCTTCGCAGGGACGGTTATTTACCCTCTGTAATAATTGATTAGACATCCCTTAAGGATGATCTCTCTCTCCACATCCGTCAGATCTCCGAGGGTCAGTGGAAGCTCTGTAATTTCATCTCCGATTATATAGGCCATAATCACATCCGACTTCTTCTCCACTGCTTTTCTCACATCTGGAATGAAAATATAATCTCCGTTCTTAAAGCTCAAATGCTCATGATCCTGGTCGGTAATAAACGGAAGCATGCCCCAGTTGATCAGGTTGGAACGGTATCTCTTAGTGGCATACTCATTGGCGATATTTGCCCATCCTCCAAGTACCTTCTGGCAGGAGGCTGCCTGTTCTCTGGCAGAGCCATCCCCCGGTTTCACTGCAAAGATTGTACTTCCGATTCCCAGATTACTTCTCTTTACACCCTCAAAATTAGCATGAATCTTATCCATGATCGGATTCAGCTCTTCCAGCACAGTTCTCGGACATTTATCCGCCTCAATCGCCTTCTGTGCCTTCTGTACTTCCTTCGCGCGTCCCACATATGCCGGATCCTTTCTTGACAGCGCAAATTCTGCCAGACCGAGCGGATTAGAACGGTAGGAAGATGTTTCACCGGAAGGGATCAGTTCATCCGTTGTCGTTACCGGATCATGGATCTCGGATACAACTTTCACGATCAGATTCTCCGGCAGCGGAGACATTGCCGGCCAATCCTTAATATTTGGCCCAAGCTTAATCTCAACCGATGGATCTGCCACTCCATGGCTGTCAAAGACACGATTTGCATAGATTCTGCCATCAAAATGATACTTTGGTCCCGTATATTCCACATCCAGCGCTGTTGCCGGTGTAAGGAATCCTCTGTTTGCTGCTGTTGCAGCAATGGAACGGGCATCCATCAGTGCAACCGAAGAAATCTGTCCGCTCTGGAGCTTAGAACCTTCACGGTTCGGGAAGTTTCTGGTTGAATGACGGATAGAAAATGCATTATTTGCCGGAGTATCTCCTGCGCCAAAGCATGGTCCGCAGAAGGCGGTCTTTACAATTGCACCGGATTGAATCAGATCCGCCACTGCTCCATTCTTTACCAGTTCCATATAAATCGGCGTACTTGCCGGATATACACTGAAGGTAAATTCATCGGAACCGATATATTTACCGCGGATAATGTCTGCCGCCGCACAGATATTCTCAAATCCTCCGCCGGCACATCCTGCAATCAGGCCCTGATCCACATACAGTCTGCCATCTACAATCTTGCTCTGAAGCGAATAGTCCACTGCTCCGTCCAGACTGACAAGGGCTTTCTTCTCCACATCATGAAGAATATCCGCCAGATTCTCATTCACCTCATCAATGGTATATACATTAGACGGATGGAACGGCATCGCAATCATCGGCTTAATCTCGCTCAGATTCACGTATACCATGCCATCATAATATGTAACAGCTCCCGGATTCAGCTCTTTATAGTCCTCCACGCGTCCGTGAATCTCATAAAACTCCCTAATCTTCTCATCCGTTTTCCAGATGGAAGACAGGCAGGTTGTCTCCGTAGTCATTACGTCGATTCCGATACGGAAATCCGCGCTCAGCTTATCCACGCCTGGACCTACAAACTCCATTACCTTGTTATTCACATAGCCATTGCCAAACGTAGCCCCGATGATTGCCAGCGCCACGTCCTGGGGACCGACTCCCTTCATCGGCTCTCCGTCAAGATAAACACCGATCACTCCCGGCATCTTAATATCGTAGGTCTTGTTCAGGAGCTGCTTTACAAGCTCCGGTCCGCCCTCGCCCATCGCCATCGTACCCAGAGCGCCATAGCGGGTGTGGCTGTCGGAACCGAGAATCATTCTTCCGCCGCCGGCCAGCATCTCACGCGCATACTGATGAATAACTGCCTGATGAGGCGGTACATAAACTCCGCCATATTTCTTCGCACAGCTTAATCCAAACATGTGATCATCTTCATTGATCGTTCCACCGACCGCACACAGAGAATTGTGGCAGTTGGTAAGTACATACGGAATTGGAAATTTCTCAAGTCCGGATGCTCTCGCTGTCTGTATAATACCAACGAATGTAATATCGTGGGACGTCAATTTATCAAATCTAATCTGCAGCCGCTCCATATTGCCGGATGTATTATGGTCCTTTAAAATACCATAAGCCATCGTCTGTTCTGCTGCCTCTTTACTGGAAACTGCTTTTCCGGTTTTTGCCTCTACCTCCCGCACATCTTCTATAATCTCTGTGCCATTCAGGAGATACACACCTTTATCATAAAGCTTTATCATGTCATTGCCCTCCTAATTTAGCCCCGTACCGAACATTGTGCCCGAAAACGAAGCTCTCCTGGTATATGTTGCTCTCTTATAATAGCAAAAAAAAGGTTGCCGCACAATAGCGGCAACCCATGTTTCTTACTGAGCATTCAGGTATTTTAGATGTCTTTCCACCATAACTGCAATCTTAAATGTCAGTGCATCTTCAAATACCCTCACGTCCAACCCGGTCTTTTTCTGAATCTTTTCCAACCGGTAGACTAACGTATTGCGATGTATAAACAGCTGTCTTGCTGTCTCCGAAATATTCAGATTATTATCAAAGAAGGTATACACGGTAATCAGTTCCTCATCATCAAAGAGCTCCGTCGCATTTCCTTCCAGCACTTCCTTCAGAAACATCTCGCACAGCGATTGGGGCAGCTGGTGAATCAACCGTCCAATTCCCAGCTCATTGTAAGCCAGAACACTTCTCTCACCGTAGAATACCCTTCCCACTTCCAGTGCCATACTTGCTTCCTTATAAGAGCGGGACACATCCTTCAGTTCCCCCACAATCGTTCCATAGGAAATGCGGATACCTACCATCGCCTCCATATTCAAGGTGTCTGCAATCACCCTGGCAGTATGAAACACCTCCGGATAATCCTCTGTGCTCTCAAGCTCCTTGACCAATATTACATGGTTCTCATCCACCGCTGTCACAAAATCCCTGGTTCCCGCTGAAAACAGTCCCTGCAGAGTCTCTAAAACCAGATTATCCCCTTCGTTCTTCGGCTCCACCATGAACACCACCCGTCGCTGTTCATTAGGAATCCGCATCTTCTTTGCCTGGTTATAAATATCCACAAGAAGCATATTATCAAGAATAAGGTTCTGAATAAAGCGATTCTTATCCATCCGTTCCCGATATGCCTGAATTAAATTGACAATCTGGCTGACTCCCATTCGGCCGACCATGGCAACATCTGCTCCCTTGCCCTGTACGGCCAATACATAAGCCGGTGTATCATCTGCATAAACAGAGAATAGCGCTGTCTCCTTTTCCAGCTCCTCCAATACATCCTGCATCTTACTATCCTCCAAAAATACACAGACTCTTTCCCCCAGCAGCTTGGCAGCTGCACTGGTCATAACCAGACATTCTCCTCCTGCATTCCATATGGAAGCTTCAAGTCCCGATATCCTCTTGATATCCTGAATGATCTTCTGCAATACTTGTTTCGGCAGCAAATAATCTCCTCCTTCTATTTTTCACTTCTATTCTTCACTTCGCCTCTGCTCTTCCTTCATAACCTTCATCATATAATCAAATCTTGCGATCTCAATATCCATCTGCTGATGTCTGATATAGATAAATGTTAAGATTCCTACAGTTATCAGTATAATTCTCTTCGTATTTTTCATTTTGTCGTCCTTTCTGGTCTCCCACACCAGAGAAGCAGACAGCTCAAATTATACAAAACTCTTTCGACAAAATACGACGTAGTGCCAAATCGCCTGCACAAATTTCCACTAAACTAATATATTACACAGGACAGCGTTTATATATAAATATTTTTATAATATAAGAAAACAGCCATTTTATGGCGGCTTTCCTATATCATAAAAGAAAGACGGTGAGGTTGTCACCGCCTTTCGGTTATTAAAGACTAGTTTGTAATTGTATTCTCTGTCTCTTTGTCAAATACGTGAATCTTATCCGGATTAAATGCAAATTTAACAGTATCACCTGTTCTTGCTGTTGTAGTAGGCTCAACTCTTGCTGTCATGCTTGCTCCAGCATAATCGAAGTACAGGAATACTTCTGCACCAAGCATCTCGTATACACGAATCTTAGCCTCAATGGTAGTATCCTGATGCTTTGCAAGATACTCTGGCTCATCATGTACATCCTCTGGACGAATACCAAGAACTACTGTCTTTCCAGCATATCCGCCATCAATAAGCTTTTTAGCCTTAGCTTCCGGAAGCTTAATCTCTGCTCCGCCAACCTTAAGGTATACATCTTTTCCTCTAACTTCACACTCAGCATCTGCAAAGTTCATCTGTGGTGAACCAATGAATCCTGCTACAAACAGGTTGCATGGCTGATCATACAGAACCTGAGGAGTATCTACCTGCTGAACAACACCGGCGCTCATAACTACGATTCTGGTACCAAGTGTCATAGCCTCTGTCTGGTCATGTGTTACGTAGATGATCGTTGTTCCCAATCTCTGATGCAGTCTGGAAATCTCAACACGCATCTGTCCACGGAGCTTAGCATCCAGGTTTGAAAGAGGCTCATCCATAAGGAATACCTTAGGATTACGAACGATAGCACGTCCCATAGCAACACGCTGTCTCTGTCCACCGGAAAGAGCCTTCGGCTTACGATCAAGCAGAGCTTCCAGATCAAGGATTCTTGCGGCCTCACGAACCATCTTATCAATTTCATCCTTCGGTACTTTTCTTAACTTAAGACCGAAAGCCATGTTATCATATACTGTCATGTGTGGATACAGAGCGTAGTTCTGGAATACCATTGCGATATCTCTGTCCTTAGGCTCTACATCATTCACAAGCTTGTCGCCAATATATAATTCACCAGAAGAAATGTCTTCCAGACCTGCTACCATACGAAGTGTTGTAGATTTACCACATCCTGAAGGTCCTACGAAAATGATAAATTCCTTATCTGCAATCTCAAGGTTGAAGTCCTTAACAGCCTCAAAACCATTTGGATAAGTTTTGTTAATGTGTTTTAAAGATAAACTTGCCATTGTTCAAATCCTCCTACTTACTATGCCTCTTTCGGCACATATCTCCCAAAATTTTCATATAATCAGTATATCGGAAATATATCCGTTACGCTATGCCCAACTTGAACAATCTTTTCTTAAATTCTTAGTCAAATTGACCAAGCCGTTAACTGCTTCCTGTCGTTCTGCCACATCCTGTCAGGAATCTGCCAGAAGCTGCTGATAAATATCCCGCTTACTTACTCCCCTGTCCTTTGCCACCTGCTTCATGGCGCTTTTCCTGTCCATCCCCTGGGACAGATAACGCTCCATGTGTTCATCTATCGTAATCTCCTCCCATTTGGCCTGCTCTTCTTCCCTGAGAGCCTGCCTGCTCTTTCCCTCAATAACCAGCACACATTCTCCCTTGGGGGCAGTTTCCTCATAGTATCGGAAGGCCTCTCCGATGGTCGTCCGCCATGCAGTCTCATGCTTTTTGGTAAGCTCCCTGCACACCGTAAGCTTCCGGTCCCCCAGAGCATCCCCGAGCTCCTTTAGCGTCTTCACCAGCCGATGCGGCGCTTCATAGAGAATCAGCGTTCTGGTCTCATTTTGCAGATTAGCCAATATCTCCTGACGTTCTTTTTTATCCGCCGGAAGAAATGCTTCAAAGGCAAATCTCCGTGTAGAAAGCCCCGAAAGCGTTAATGCCGTGATACAGGCGGACGCTCCCGGAAGCGAAGTAACCGGCACCCCTGCCTCATAGCACATCTTCACCAGCTCTTCCCCCGGATCTGAAATTCCCGGCGTGCCTGCATCCGTGATCAGTGCAATATTTTTTCCCTCCTGCAAAAGCCCGACCAGCTTCTTTCCCTTCTCTATCTTGTTATATTCATGGTAACTGGTCATGGGAGTCCTGATTTCAAAATGATTCAGAAGCCGGATGCTGTTGCGGGTGTCCTCTGCCGCAATCAGATCCACTTCCTTCAGTATTCTTATCACCCGGAAGGTTATATCCTCCAGATTACCGATGGGTGTCGCACACAAATATAAAGTTCCTGTCATAATCCAACCTCTGTCTGTTACAAATGCCCACGCTGCCTAGCGTAAGCTTTTCATTTCACCATACATGCGGAGCACTTCTTTCGTATAGCTCCCATCTTTCTCATACACGATCAGCGGTGGCTCCACCCGCATTCTTGGTCTGCCGCCTTTAAAACCCTCAATCAGCACCATATTCGGCTCTTTCTCTACATATGGATGCACCAGCTGCATACGCTTTGGCTCAATCCCACACTCACACATAGATTTCAAAATCTCCGGCAGACGAAATGGTCTGTGGACCATATAGAAACGGCCCTTTTCCTTCAGAAGCTTCGCACTCTGCTTCAGAACATCCTCCAGCGTACAGAGCACCTCGTGTCTTGCTATGTACTTGGCCTCATTCACATTTTTAACCCCGTGTTCCCCGATCATATAAGGCGGATTTACAGTAATGACATCAAAGGAGGCTGCCCCATAAATATCCGCCGCCTCTTTGATATCTCCTGTCGTTATCTGTATTTTTTCTTCCAGGCCATTATACCGGACACTTCGCCTTGCCATGTCCGCACTTTCTTCCTGTATCTCAAGCCCGGCGTAGAATTCCCCGTCATTCTTGGCTTCCAGAAGAATCGGGATAATTCCGGTTCCCGTTCCCAGATCCAGCGCCCGCTCTCTCTTTTTCACCAGCGCAAAGGAGGAAAGCAGCACTGCGTCAATCCCAAAGCAGAATCGCCTCGGATCCTGGATCAGATAATACCCTCCGGTCTGAAGATCGTCCAATCGTTCTCCCTGATGAATCAATTCACTATTCATTGTCTAACTTCGAAGCTCCGTTCTTCTCTTCCAGTGCCTTCAGTTCTTTCAGCTCTTCCTTGGAGATTTTGATATCCTTTTTCCTGCGCCGCGGCTTAAAGCGAAGCTCTTCTACCTTATAGTCCCTGATCTCCTTCTCGTCATTATCCAGATCAACCACAACCTTGACCATCTGCCGAAGCACATTTACCGATTGTACTTCTCCTCGAAGCTTCTCCGGTGTTGTCACATAGTCTCCCACCGATGGCAGGTGGCTGTTCAGTTCCTCATAAGTCTCTTCCTCATTGGTGAGACAGCACATCAAACGGCCGCACACTCCTGATATCTTGGTCGGATTCAGGGACAGATTCTGCTCCTTCGCCATCTTAATAGATACCGGCGCAAATTCTGTCAGATAGGTATGGCAGCACAGCGGCCTTCCGCAAATACCAATACCTCCCCGAATCTTCGTCTCATCTCTTACTCCAATCTGCCGAAGCTCAATCCTGGTGCGGAATACGCTTGCCAGATCCTTTACCAGCTCACGGAAATCAATCCGTCCGTCAGCGGTAAAATAAAACAGTACCTTGTTATTGTCAAAGGTATACTCCGCATCGATCAGCTTCATCTCCAGGCCATGCTTGCGGATCTTCTCCAGACAGATCTGAAAAGCTTCCTTCTCCTTATCCCGGTTCTTTGCCTCCTTGCGGACGTCCTCCTGCGTAGCCACACGGATCACCGGTTTCAGCGGCTGCAGAATTTTCTCATCCTCTACTTCTTTTATTCCGGTTACAACAGAGCCGAATTCCACACCTCTTGCCGTCTCCACAATCACTTTATCTCCCGCCTGAATGTCAAGGCCTCCCGGTGCGAAAAAATACACCTTCCCTGCTCTGCGGAATCTTACCCCTATTACCTTTGTCATCGTATTAATTCTCCTTTATTGTAAGAATCAGCAGTTCCATAACCAGATCAAAATTCACATTTGCCCGAAGTCTTGCCTTTGCTTTCTCCAGACTTTCCAGAATTAGTTCAATTCCTTCATAGGAGCTTTTTCTTGCCACTTCCTGAATCGAAGAAATCTGATCCTTGAAAACTACCTTTTCCACCTCTTTTGTTGCCTTATATAACAGGACATCCCGATACCAGATCATAATAATATCCAGATAATCATTCACTTCCAGCTTGTACGCATTAATACGCTTTACAGCCTTAACGATCTCGCTTAGCTCCATCTCATGGATATATTTCAGCAGCTGAACAGCCTCTTCTCTGATCTCATTGAAATGCTCAGAATTTGCCAGTAAAATTGCGCGTCCCATATTTCCCTGAGCAAATGCGGTACACATATCTGCCTTGTAATCCGGTACCTCCATCTTCTCCATCAAATACTTCTTAATCAGAGTGTCCCTGATATTGCGCAGCTTCAGCATCACACATCTGGAGGTGATGGTCGGAAGCAGCATCTCCGCATTCTCTGTCAGCAGAAAGATCACCGCATACTCCGGCGGTTCCTCGATGGTTTTCAGAAGAGCATTCTGTGCCTGAGGCGTCATCAGGTCCGCCTCTGCAATAATATAAATCTTATAAGGACCCTGATAGGGTTTGATCTTAATATCGTTATTCACCTGCGTACGAATATCCTCCACACTGATGGTATTCGGCTTTTCATGCTGCACACGAATAAGATCCGGATGGTTGCCGCCGTCTACCTGTCTGCAGGAATGGCACTTATTACAGGGAGCCGGCCCCTGTTCCTCGCACAGCAGCGTCTCTGCAAACAATGCCGCCAGCATCTTCTTTCCGGAGCCACGCGCTCCATTCAGGATATATGCATGGGATACCTTATCCTCCTGTACCGCATTCTTAATATAATCAATTATATTCTTATGTCCTACAACATCCTTAAAGCTTCCCATTGTATATCACCTCTATTATCTTTCCAAGACATGTCTCCATGTCTGTATTCTCATATCTCTTATCAATTCCAAGACGCACAAGATTCTCTTCACAGAAATCCTTTTCATCTGCCAGAAATCTTCTGCACATCTCCCTGTATTTCGGCTGAGCCTGCTTCCGCTCTCTGTTTATTGCCCGCAAAAGCCGCTCCCCGTCTTCTACCTCTATATAAATCGGAACCAGATTGTCCGCTCCGTAATAATTGCGCATCTTCTCATAGGATTCCAGTGTCCCGATCATCAGGTAATCCTCTCTTTGAAGATCAATCTGTCCATCGTCTACCGTAAAATATTTCCAGATACCATGAACCGTATTGTATGCCCGAAGCTCAATTACCTTCCCCGCCTGTTCCAGCTCTGAGAGCCTGTCCTCATCTACAAAATGGTACTCCACTCCGTCCTGCTCGCCCTGCCGGATAGCTCTGGTCGTATAGGAAACGACTCTTCGAAGCTTTGGACAGCGTCTGGCAATCTCCTGATACAGTGTATCCTTGCCGGATGAGCTTTTCCCCATCATGTAATATATCTTACCCATCTATTAAAACCTCATTCTTAAGTACGTCCAGATATCCGGCTCTGGCAGGCCCTTCTACAGTAAATCCGGCTTCTCTGTAGCTCTCCAGCAGCCGGACTGCTTCTTCTGATACCCGCTCTCCCGGCACGATCAGTGGACTGCCCGGCGGATACAGATAAGCATACTCCAACGATATTCTTCCCGCCGCCTCCTGCCAGAGAACACCTTCGCTTTCCGATTCCCTGTCACCAATTTCCAATGCCTTCGCACTGGTCATAATCTGTTCATTAACAGGAAGCCTTCCCAGAATGTTCTTCGAATCATCAGTCTCCATAGTCTGCCCGTTCAGCCCTGCATCAATTTCACGCAGCGCCCGTTCCAGCCGGGCAAAACCCTCTGTGCTGTCCCCCACCGACGTCATGGCAATCACATAGGTTCCTGCTGCCATCTCCATCTGCAGATGATACCGATCCAAAAGAATCTGATACAGCTCCTTTCCGGTCAGCTCCTGTCCCTTAGCAGAAACAACAAGCTTAGAATAGTCGTAATGCTCCGTCTCCAGAAGCCTGAGATGTTTTAATGTCTTAAGCCGTTCCCGCAGCCCTGCAAGCTGCTCCACATACGGATCAAACAGCCGGGCTCCCTGTTGGAGCAGATGGATACAGCTGTCAATCCCAGCCAT
Organism: Eubacteriales bacterium; assembly: GCA_030524585.1. GTDB lineage: Bacteria > Bacillota > Clostridia > Lachnospirales > Lachnospiraceae > Claveliimonas. Next base: position 10,719 of record JAUNGJ010000028.1, read on the forward strand.
CAGCACATAAGACGGACTGCTGGACTGCAGCATATCCAGATACCGGAAAATCCTTTTTCGATTCACAATATCTCCCTGTACATGCAAAAGTGCCGTCTGAGTCAGTGACGGCAATGTCTTATGAACGCTGTGAATCACCACGTCCGCTCCCCCTGTCAGGGCATTCTTCTCAAAATACGGATGGAACCCCAGATGTGCTCCATGAGCCTCATCCACGATCAGAGGAATCCCATATCCATGTACGAGACTGGCAATTTTCTTCACATCAGAGATCACTCCATCATAGGTCGGAGAAACAATGATCACCGCCCGAATGTCTGAATACTCCATAAGCGCAGTTTCCACTGCGCTTACAGAAATATCCGTATTCAAATGAAGAGCCTCGCTGAACTCCGGATACAAATACACCGGTCTCAGCTCATTCAAATATATCGCATGATAGACAGATTTATGGCAGTGCCTTGCCACCAGAATCCGGTCTCCTTTGTTCGTACATCCAAGAATCGCACTCAGAATCCCAACTGTGCTTCCGTTCACCAGAAATCGGGTCTCATCCGCGCCGTACACTCTGGCCGCCAATTCCTGAGCATCCTTTAGAATCCCGTCCGCATGATGCAGGTCATCAAAGCCTTCTATCTCCGTAATATCAATCCCGTATGGAAGTCCCGCCCCCGTCATGTTATTCCTCTTATGTCCCGGCATATGGAATCCATAATAATCCGACGCACGATAATCGCTTAATCTATCGTATAACCTCTTCAAACGTTCTTCTCTTTCTTCTATCTTTATGTTATATTACGGCCTGTGTCATTTCTTACACAAACAGTTATTTATATTCTAACAGTTTACGACGCTTTTATCAAGCTATCAGGCCAAAAACTCCTCCAGAATCTCCCGAATCAGCACTTCCTTGGAAAGCGATCCCCGGGATTTTTCCTCCTGCTTCTCCATTGCTTTCTCTGCTGCCCTCTCTGCAAGCTGCTCCTTCTTTTTTGCCACTCGGGAGGTTTTCTTCTCCTTCGGTTCCATCCGCGGGGTGTCTTCCACTGCCATTTCCACAGCATTCTCTTCCACAAAAGGTATTTCTTCCATTTGCCAGTCTGCCGTCTGCTCTGCCCGGTCCCTTTCTTTAGCAGCTCTTACTCTGTCTGCCGCTTTCATGCCCTCCGGCTGTCCGCCTGTTTCCGGTGCCCGGTATGGCTCCGGCATCACCGGCGGCAGGATCTCCGGCTCATTCTTCGGCGCAGGCACATCTTCCCGCGGTCTCGGTCTCTCCGGATAATTCAGATCCTTATTTTTCTCATATCTGTGAGCGCATACATTGTCCAGATAATCCACCATATAGGTGCGGATCACATTCAGCCGGTAGTTCTCATCCATAGAGATCCGCAAAAGAAACAGTAAAATTCCGATCACCGCGCCAAAAGCGGCATTCTTAAGCACCTGGTCATTCATTCCCCGCAGCGCATACTCTGCTCCTGCTGCCAGAATCCCTGCCGCAGGACATCCCCATGCACATGCCCTCTCAAGTCTTCTCCAGCCATGCAGCCGGATTCCTGCTATCTTATATTCATATATGTACTTCTCTACAAACACTTCCACGTTCTGTACTTTATCGCTGACCATGCAGGCATGCTCATATTTTGCCCGCACCAGCCGCATCAGCGCATGAGAACTCTTGCTCATATTTCCCGCTGCTTTCGTAAGGTTCTTTAGTGAAACGCTGACCACACCTTTACTGATTATCCCGACTGCCGCAATCACACCCATCAGGACAAACAAAAGATGCCTGTCCAAAATCACTTCCAACATAATCTTACCCTCCTTCTATGATTCGATTATAACCGAATCAAAAAAAGAGGGTAGAAAAATCGTTTTCCATATTTTGCAGGCAATTTGTCGATGAAAGACAGCTCCTGCCAGGTCCGGAATTTTCTGTCAGGAAATGTCATTCCAAACCTTTGCTAAATTCTTGCCACCAGATTCTTCACAAGCCTTACACTGTGGTCGATTGCCTTCTTTTCAAAGGTCGGATAATCCTCCGTTGCGCTTCCGTCTGCCTTGTCCGAAATAGCACGAATTATGACACACGAAATTTTATTCAAATATGCGGTGTGGGCAATCGCCGTACCTTCCATCTCTGTACACAGACCGCCGAAGTTCTCTGTGATCTTCGTCTTCACATCATCCGACGCCACAAACTGATCCCCACTCACCACTCTCCCGGTAAATGTATGAATATCCGGATTCGCTTCCTTATTGGCCTCCACCGCCAGCCTGACCAGCCGCTTATCCGCCGGAAATGCCAGTGTTTCCATTCTCGGAACCTGTCCGATGGGATAACCAAAGGACGTGGCATCCATATCATGATGCAGGGCATCCGTAGAGATCACCATGTCACCAATGTCAATTCTCGCATCCAGCGAGCCTGCAATTCCCGTATTGATCAGTACATCTACGTGGAACTCCGAAGCCAGGATCTGAGCACAGACTGCTGCGTTCACCTTGCCGATACCGCTGCGCACAACCGTTACATCCTTCCCTGCAAGCTTTCCTTTGACAAAATGCATGGAGGCGCGCTCTGTAACCTCAGTGACCTCCATCGCTTCCTTCAAAGCTGCAACCTCTTCATCCATCGCTCCAATTATACCTATCATATTTCTGCCCCCTTCCGTATATAAATTATACTTTAACGGACGCATCTATGTAAAGCCCCCTTATTGGTATAGCATTTTCCAGACTCATTTGTTATAATGAACGCATATTACAAAGGAGGTTATCATTATGGAATATAAGACAAAAGGCACCTGTTCACGGATGATCCAGTTAGAATTAGATGGCGACACCATCAAATCCGTGGAATTTATCGGAGGGTGCTCTGGCAATACTCAGGGAATCGCTTCCCTGGTAAAGGGTATGAACGCCGAAGAAGCCATTTCCCGTCTGGAAGGAATCCGCTGTGGATTCAAGCCTACATCCTGCCCGGATCAGCTTGCACAGGCGTTAAAGGAAGCGCTGGGAAAATAAAAGAGATTGCGTAAACGCGCAATCTTTTTTATTTTTGTTTCTATGAAATCACATGCTCCAGATAGGTGTCGATCAGAAAAGAATACTGGAGCAGAAAACGGGTATCCGGATTTTCCAGATTCAAGTCTGTCAGCTCCTCTATCTTCTGCCGACGGTAGTTCATCGTATTGCGGTGCAGGAAAAGCTGTTCGGCCGCCAGATTCTGGTTGAAACCAGAGAGTGTATATGCCTTAAGCGTCTCATAAAGTTTTGTTCCGTTCTTTTGATCATGCTCTCTCAGCATTGCCAGCGCAGGATGACAGTATTGGTTCAGGTGCTGTTCCTTCGGCAGATTATCTATCATGTCATAAAATGCAATATCCTTATACACATGAACCGACCCCTTTAGATCCATCCGCCGGGAAAGTGTACAGACCTTTGCCGCCTGTGTATAATACTCCCGCAGCTTTACGGGATTACTGAAAGGATTGCTGATTCCAGCCGCCAGCCGTTCTGTCTCACAGATTTCCTGCAGGCGTCTGGATGCCTCTTCCGGAAGGTGCAGGGGATCATTTTGCGGAATCACCAGCACAACACTCTTCTGATACATCACCGCAAGGCTTGTAGGGAAAATACGCGTCAGCAGCGGAAGCAGCGTTGATCGAAGATAGGATTTCCCGTGATAATACAGAGGACGTACTACAAACACACACATCCTCTCCGGAAACTGAATACCTCCAGTGTGAATTCTCGATATTGCCTGCTCCTTCGATACTCCGTCCAGAATATCCATCAGAATATTCTGCTGAAGGTGGGATCTGATCGTCAGATGATCCTGGTTCTTTAATGTCGTATCCGCAATGATCTGGCTGATTAATGGCAGAAATTCCCGATACTGCGGTGCAAAATATTCGGATTCCTGTATCATAAATACATAACCAAACAGCGCGTCATCTACAATAATCCGGCTGAACAGATAGTACAGTTCTGCCTCCTCGCAAAGATGCAGATACGGATTCTGCTTAAGCTCATGGGGATTGTTGCTTCTTCTTACATCCCGAATATGTTCAATAAAATCCGGCGGGCAGTACCCCCGTTCCACGCTCTCCTGCCAAAGCGCATTCCGTAGACGGAAGGGTATGGAGCTTGCCATCACCTTTCCGCTCATGTCAATCACCACCAGCGTGCTGTTTGCCTTCTCCGCGATGCTGCTGAGCACCGTGGAAATATTCTGTCCGTTCAGCAATGTCTGCAGCAGGGAAACATAAAGAGTCTGCGTCTGGTAAGAGTCCAGAAGAAGATCCCGGACATGGGACAACAGCTTTCCATTATCCGGCGCCTCTATTTGTGCCCAATTCACAAAACGTTCGCAAAAAGTTGGTTTCCGACTTCCCGTCCAGAGCAGATTCTGCCCGATTTCCGGAATCTCGGTAACTCCCAGTGTATAGGTATCCGTATCCAAAAAATACAGAATATTCGGTACATTTTCCCGCTTGTCCACCTGGGAGACCGACATATCTATAACCTTGAAAATATCAGTATCTTCCCCGATTTTAGATTGCTGTACGGTAAAGTCCTCCGACAGCCGGTTCAGCAGAGTTTCAAATTGCATAATATCCCTCCCTCAACACTTTGATAAAAATATAACTTGATTATAGTCATCATGAACAAAAATCGCAACTATTTTCATGTGAGACGCACATGTTAAATAAATAACAGTTGGTTTATGATATTAGTAGAATCCAATTAAAGGAGCATCAATTGGAAAAGAACGACACCACATTTAGCAGAAGGGAGAAAGATTTTATGAGTTATCCAAAATTGTTTGAAAAAGGAAGAATCGGACGTCTGGAATTGAAGAACCGAATCGTGATGACCGCAATGGGTACCGGATTCGCGAGCTCAACCGGAGAGGCCTCCGATGAAATTATCCGTTATTACGCTGAGCGTGCAAGAGGGGGCGCCGGTCTGATCATCAGCGAAATTACGAGAATTGATGAAGAGACCGGTATCGGAACCAGCAATCAGCTCTGTGCAACCGACAGTAAGCACATTCCGCGTCTGGTGCGTCTTGCTGAGGCCGTACATGCATATGACACCAAGATCTTCCTGCAGCTTCACCATCCGGGGAATGAAACGCCCAGCCGTCTTTTAAACGGAAAGCAGATTGTATCTGCTTCTGAAGTAGTCTGTGCAACCATCGGAGAGAAGCCACGGGCGCTGACCACAGAGGAAGTCTCTGCCATGGTACAGAAATTCGTCAAAGGCGCATATCTTGCCAAAGCAGCCGGCATTGACGGCGTTGAAATTCACGCTGCACATGGCTACCTGGTTAACCAGTTCTTATCACCGCACACCAACAGACGTACCGACAAATATGGCGGGGATTTCTTTAACCGTATGCGGTTTATTACAGAAATCATCAAGGGAATCCAGTTTACCTGCGGCCCGAACTTCCCAATCTCCGTTCGTATTGACGGAAGTGAATTCACCTCTTACGGACTTACCGAAGAAGAATGTATCCACATTGCCCGCTATCTGGAGAGTCTGGGCATCAGCTGCCTGAATGTCAGCTGCGGAACCTATGAGTCCGGCGCTACGGTTATTGAGCCCGCCTGCTTCGCTGAGGGCTGGAAGAAACACCTTGCGAAAAATATCAGGGCAAACGTTAAGATTCCGGTAATCGCAGTTAATACCATCAAACATCCTGCATTTGCCGAATCACTGTTAGAAGAAGGCGTATCTGATTTCGTCGGCATTGCCCGCGGATTCCTGGCAGACCCGGAATGGGGCAAAAAGGCACTGGCCGGCGAGGATGCAGCGATCCGTAAATGCATCGGCTGTATGGAATGCTTCCGCGTCGCAAATATGGGCCGCCCGATTGAATGTACCGTAAATCCGCTTCTCGGAAGAGAATTGCACTACGGCGAATCACAGCTTAAGAAAAATGGCGAAGGCCGTGTCGTTGCAGTTGTGGGCGGAGGCCCGGCAGGTATGCAGGCAGCAGCCGTTCTGGCAAAACGTGGCTTTAAACCGGTATTATTTGAAAAGAGCAAAGCTCTCGGCGGCAGCATGAATCTGGCAGACAAACCGCCGCACAAGGCGCTGATTACCGAATTAATCCAGGCACAGGAAGAAGAACTGAAGAAACTGAATGTGGAGATCCGTCTGAACACAGCGGCAACACCGGAGGCCTGTAAAGAAATCGGAGCTGTCGGCGTATTCCTTGCAGCAGGCGGCAACCCCATCATCCCTCCGCTTCCTGGCATCGAAAAGGCAGTTACCGCAGAAGATGTACTGGAAGGTAAGATTACATTAGAAGGTAAAAGAGTCGCTGTAATCGGCGGCGGTGTTACCGGACTTGAAACAGCAGAATACTTATGTGAGAAAAATACCGTTACCGTTATCGAAATGATGAATGCAGTAGGTACTACCTTGTATGCAAGCGTTTCCAAACTGTTACTGAACCGCCTTGCTGAAAACGGTACAACCATCATGACCGGTCATGCACTGAAGGCAGTTGAGGACGGTAAGATTGATCTGAGCGTAACCGCAACTGCATTTGACGCAAGTATCGAGACCGATCAGGTTGTGCTTGCACTCGGCGTTAAACCAAACCGTGCACTGGCATCAGCTTTTGAAGAAGCATTTGACAAAGTAATTCTGATTGGCGACAACAGCGTTGGCGGAACCATCAAAGACGCAATGCACAGTGCTTACGACAAAGCCTTTGTATTTATGGATTAATATTGGGAAGATTGGAGGATAGAATCATGAAAGAATTTAAAGATAAAGTTCTGGTTGTTACCGGCGGCAGCAGCGGTATCGGAAAGGCAATCGCCAAGGAAGGTGCACTTCGCGGCATGAAAATCGTTATCAACGGTATTACCAAAGAGCATGTGGAAGAGACCGAGGCCGAGCTTAAGGCTATGGGTGCAGAAGTAGTGAGCCAGATCGCAGATATTTCAATACTCGAAAATGTCCAGGCACTGTATGACCTGACAATGGAAAAATTTGGACGTGTAGACATGCTGGTAAATAATGCCGGTGTCGCTGTATCCGGCCCGATCTGGGAAATCCCGGTGCAGGATATTCAGTGGATTACCGAAGTTAATCTGTTAAGTCATCTGTATGGCATGAATATTTTTATCCCTCAGATGATCCGACAGGGCGGCGAGGCTGTTGTGGTAAATACCGCTTCTACGGCCGGGCTAATGACCTCCGGTAATGCAATCATGTATCATACCACCAAGCATGGAGATCTCGCAGCAAGCGAAAGCTGCTACCTGGCGCTGAAACAGAGAGGCCTGGAGCGGATTCAGGTTCACTGTCTCGTACCTGCATTTGTGCAGACCCTAATCCATAGAGCAGACGACCGCAGACCGGAACGATATGCAATTAATGACGATCCATATTATCAAAGTCAGGAATTTAAGTCCGGCTATATCCGCAGTGAGCGGCAGGTTGTTGGCGGTATGCCGATTGATTATGTAGGAAAATGTGTATTTACAGCAGTAGAGGATAAAAAGTTTTACATCTACACACATCCGGAATCACAGATGGTTGCCGGCGCGCGCATCCAAAATCTGCTCAACGGCCTGAATCCTCAATAGTAACCCCTGAACCGATACAGACAATACAGACAGGAGATAAAACTATATGATTAAAGAATATAAAGATAAAAAAGTTGTTGTAACCGGCGGCGCCAATGGTATCGGACGTGAGCTTGCTTTAGGCTGTGCAAAAAGAGGAGCCGATGTACTGGTAGTAGATATACACGGAGATGAGGCTGAAGCAGTTGCGGCAGAAATCTGCAAACTGGGACGAAAAGGAATTGCATTACAGGCAGACGTGTCTCTCCCGGAAGAATGCCAGAAAATATTTGATTACACGGTAGAAGTCTTTGGACGCTGTGATATCCTGATCAACAATGCAGGCGTCAGCACCGGCGCTGATGTATGGGATATCAAAGAAGACGACATCAAGTGGGTAACAGAAGTAAATGTATACTCCCACTGGTATATGATGAAACGCTTTGTGCCACTCATGAGAAAGCAGGGTACTCATTGTCAGATTTTGAACGTCTGCTCCATTGCCGGATTGATTACCCTCGGTTCTGCTCCCGCTTACTTTAGCACGAAACACGCTGCTGTTGCTCTGTCAGAGGTTGTTTACAAATCATTAAAAGCAGCCGGCGATGATATTGACGTATCTGTATTCTGTCCAGGCTTTGTCCAGACAGAAATGCACCTGACAGACCGTCACCGTCCGGAACGATACGCAATCGACCCTGACGATCCATATTACAACTCAGAGGCTTACAGGCAGTTTATCGCTTATAACAAGGTAATTCTGGATAACGGTGCGCCGTTAGTTCCTACAATCGAAAGCGTATTTGAGCAGCTAGGCAAAGACCAGTTTTTCATCCTGACTCATGACCAATATGACCGCCTGCTTCGTGAACAGGGCGTATATCAGGCCGACAAGGTCTGCCCGGTCGATCCGTCGCTTTTGAAATAACAGCAGAAGGGAGACAGACTATGGAAAAACTCGAGAAAAAATTTTTACTGTACTTTCGATTATCCCTGCTGGTATGGATACTGATTGCAAATGCAATCCTTAACATAATGGAATTTGAATACAGCTGGCTGATATTTATCAGTAATATCATGCTGTTCACTATGGAAGGCGATATCAAAGACCGCTTTATCTCCGTGGAGCTGGGCGGACTTGTCGGTCTGGTACTGACCGTAATTGCACTGCTGTCCATAACCATGCTGACTCCGGTACTGGGTGGATTGCTCGGATTTCTGATTCCATTGGCCATAGTATTATTTGTATTAATTGTGCTGCATCCATACGCGCCCAAAGTATTAAATAACGTGGGATTCGCTTATCTCACCTGTGCCTGCATCGACACCAATTCATTTGCGGCAAACATACCATTGTTCTTTGCAACCTTCATCATTGGAAGTCTGATTTTCAACGGAGGGTGTCTGCTGATCATGAATGTCATAAAGAAAGCAGTATTTAAGCCAAGCGCCGCGTAAGGATTAACATCTTACCATCACATTTTATAGTCAATAGAGAGAGGTACTGTCCCTTATGATTACTGCCCCTCTCTATTGTCTGTATCTATATATCTTCCGCTATCTTCTTTATTGCATCCTCTGTCAACAGCTCGGCAATCTCAGCCACCTCCTCGATGGGCATTCCTTTCTTCAGCAATTTTCTTATAATTACTTCTTCTCTCTCCTCTGCTATTTCTTGCGCACGCTCCTCTGCTATTTCCTGTGCCATCTCTTCTGCCCATTCTTTCGCAATATCCCGTAAAATACTACTCATTTTCTGTTCACCTCCCTCATTCTTCTTAAATTCTGCTTTTCGTGCCGATGTATTAGGAAATCTCTCATAATCATAAGCATCCTTTTCTGTATAAATTTTCATTAATTTTGCTATATCACTGCCGTCATCTATCCTGGTATTAATATAGATTTCTGTCATTCCATTATAAACAGCTTTACCGGTTTCCTGCACGATCCGATTCACGTGATATACGGCCTTCCCTCCATGAAACATATCAAATTCTGATATGTAAATTACCACCACATCCGGCACATTCCCAAATTTCTCGCCTGGACTTGTGATATTAGCCGTAATACAGGAGGCGTTATACCGGACTCTTTTCTGATGATCATCATCATTTGCCTTTTGAATTTCCACATCTACGTTTCTTCCATCCTCCAGTTCACAAAGCGCATCCACAACAACCGAACGTCCCTGCAAATTTTTAATAGAATCCTGTGGAACCACCTGAAGCACTTTTACCTTCTGCCCCATAGCCGTTGATATGGTCTCCTCGCAAAATCCAATATCCTCTGCCATCTTCTGAAAAAAGATATCATCAATGATATTTAACTGTTCTACTTTCTTTTTGACTTTACCCAAATCTCTCAAACACATCACCTTATCTTTCTGGGAGCTTTTATCTCAAGCTTCAACCGAAAGTGTGATGATACGTACTGTCGCTATAATTTTATACTAACACAATTTTCGCAAGTTGTCAGCATATGAATAAAAGTTCCTTTAACCTTATTAACCTGTAACTCACCAATCTTGAAATTTGTGGCAGATATTGCCTGATTTTCAAAGATATTTCTCTGACAACTAAAGGTTTGAACAACCTGTCAGTGATTTGATGTATAGTTATCATAACTTATTTTTATGTAAAATGCAATACTGGAAATATGCACAAAAAAGCCAGAAAAAGAGACCGTGTGTCAGACGATCTCTTTTTCTTCTTACTTGGTATTCAGTTTGCTTCCCTTATTCGCTCATTTCTCTCCGAACAGTAGCATTCTGTACCCTTCTCTTTTTTCAGAGGTTGACGCTGTTCCCCCAATCATTGCAGCTCCTTATAACAGTTGAAATCCTAAAGCGGACTCATACTCTGCTTCTTCTGATATGAGAAATCACTTTAAATTTTTAGTTAATCATAAGGCCGCTGCTACTTTTGTCATCAGCGATAGAAAGAAATTATAAAGAGCGTTTGTATTCTACGGGTGAGGTGACGTCACTCAAGTTCCTCCACATATAAGCCATCCGTAAATGAGCTGCTCATGTCCCCATCTGCAGAATGGGTACATCTTACCCGGTAATACCAATCACCCTCTACCTCCAGCCTTTTGCTGGTGCTGACAAGATC
>JAUNGJ010000028.1:21529-40020 GCA_030524585.1 Eubacteriales bacterium
CCATCCAACATAGGCCTGCTGTCAGACGCTTTCAAATCTAACCCTGTACTCATCATAAGGCCAAACATCATCATCAATGTACAGATACCAGATACTACCCGTTTCTTCATCGCCTTCTCCATAATCCCTCCCCCTCATATATATAGACAACTGAACTCCCAAAATCTGTCGTTTTTTAGACCGGAAAATGTAAATTTTTTAATATTTCTTCAAATTGTTCCCAACTCATGACCGCTGTCAATTGATAGTATATTCCTTTGTATTCAAATTCCGCTGTATATTCCTTCTCCTTACTTTTTGATAATTCATACTCTGTTATTTCTGCTTTAAGTTTTTCCGTTGTATATATATATTCATCAATCTTATGATCTTCTATATCTGTTCCCCAGGTCTCTTTTGTATATGAGGCATCTATGAGATAGGAAATGTTTCTTTCTCTATACTCATATAAAAGCTGCACCATACGAATATCTTCGTCAATCTCACAATATTTATATTTCATTTCTTTCAATACAGGAAAGATTTTTACCGGATCTATCCCCAATTCATCCTTTATCTGCTGATACGCCTGTTCCTCTTCACTACCATCATTCTTCACATTATCTTTTGAACTATTTACCTTCGATACTTCTCTTCCATTAAAGGTACTAGTCACCATCTCCACTACCCGTTCTGGTCCGCCAATACTATTCACACCAGTTCCCACAAGAAGAATCAATACTACAACCGCTGCCACAAAACGTTTCCACATACCAGCGTTTCTTCGCGCTGCCTTCCTGCGTTCTTTCTCCTCACGGCGTCTCATAAGCTCTTTGCCCAGACGCAGTGCTTCCCGATTTTCTTCTGAAAGTCCTGCCAGAGTTATATCGTCTGCCTCGTTTGCGTCTGTCGAAGCATCTTCTCTAGAATTTCTCTTAGCCACTGCTTTCTCATACTCTTCTATTCTGGCATAAACTTTCTGGTCAAGTTGTTCATTTACCTTAATATTTCTTACCTGTGGGTCTTCGTTTAAAGAACGCTGAATCTCTTCTGCTTCCCGGTCTATCTTTTCCATTATTTTCTTTTCATAATCATCAAATTGCTCTCTCATAACTTCCTCTTTTCACTTGACCAGCGCCTTTCCCTCGTTTACAATTATTCTATGACGATGGATTGGAGGCGTACTATGAAACGTATTATCTTAACCGGCGGAGGCACTGCCGGACATGTAACCCCGAATATTGCTTTACTGCCGCGTCTCAAGGAATTAGAATACGATATCCACTATATCGGTTCTTATAATGGAATCGAAAAGGAACTGATTGAACAGCTCGGTATTCCATATCATGGAATTTCCTCCGGTAAGCTGAGACGATATTTTAGTCTGCAGAATTTTACAGACCCGTTCCGTGTAGTAAAGGGCTTTAATGAAGCCTATCGATTAATTAAACTTTTGAAACCAAATGTTATCTTTTCCAAGGGCGGCTTCGTATCTGTCCCGGTTGTTCTTGCCGGAAAACGGTGCAAGGTTCCGACCATTATCCATGAATCAGATATGACCCCTGGCCTCGCAAACAAGATATCAATTCCTTCCGCCACCAAGGTATGCTGTAATTTTCCGGAAACAGTAGAACATCTCCCGGCCGACAAAGCTGTCCTTACCGGCTCGCCAATTCGTCAGGAACTGTTATCCGGCGATAAACAGAATGCATTAAACTTCACCGGTCTTGATGACCGTAAACCAGTAATACTTATAGTTGGAGGAAGTCTCGGTGCTGTAGCTGTTAACGAAGCCGTCCGCAGAATACTTCCTTCACTGCTGAAGGATTTCCAGGTAATCCATTTATGTGGCCGCGGCAAGCTGGATCCTTCTCTGAATAATCTGAATGGTTATGTGCAGTATGAATATATCAAGGATGAGCTAAAAGATTTGTTTGCCTTGGCCGATATTGTAATTTCCCGTGCAGGAGCCAACGCAATCTGCGAGCTTTTGGCATTACACAAGCCAAATCTTCTGATTCCTCTATCCGCTAATGCAAGCCGCGGAGACCAGATTCTGAATGCCCGCTCTTTTGAGCGTCAGGGCTTCAGTGTAGTCATGGAAGAAGAGCAGATTACCGACGATAAACTTCTGTCTGCTGTCCGTGATCTCTACAAGAATCGAAATCAATATATAACGGCAATGAAAAATTCGAATCAGCAGGATTCCATTGATACCATCATCGATTTAATTGAAACTGCCGTTCATTCATAATTGTTATTTATTAGTTTATAACACAAAAAGGTGTCGACCCGACACCTTTTTCTATGCCCTGGTAATGTGGTCATATTCTTCTCTGTAATTCTCCCTTATCCAGTTCTTCGCTCTTTGCAGCATACTCGTCAGTGCGTCCAGCGTTATTCCCATACAATCCGCAAGCTCCCTCCTTGGCATCTCCATACAGTAAGCATAAATCAATGCGTCATACCATCTCTTATTCCTAATCTTTACGGCATCAAGAATCCTGTCTGTATATTCGACAATTTCTCTCTTCCACATATTTTCAAAGAAAACATCTGCCGTATCGTGCTCCCACTCCATCATTTCCTCTATGCTTTCATCTTCATTTAAAAGTCTTTCATGCTTTGCATGTTTCACATGATTATATGATAGATTCTTTGAGATAACTGACAGCCAGTTCTTAGGGTTACTTACCACGCTATGCGCGCTATAGATGTAATATCTGATAAATGCCTCCTGCGCAATATCTTCTGCATCATCCGGATTATGGGTATACATGATTGCTGTCTGAAATACCAGTTCCCGGTATTCACGATACACAGCCTCGAATCCCTCTCTTCTTTTGGACTCCATTCCCACAACTACTACCTTCGTCTTTTGTACATTTTCTGTTCTATTAATTGATTTCTTTTATCTTTGTCAGAATATCTTCCTTATCTGCATCACTTAACTCGCCAATATTCCATCCAAATCCGGCATCGTCATTCTCGTATCTTGGAATCAGATGCATATGGAAATGGAACACGGTCTGTCCGGCTGAAGCGCCATTATTCTGTACCACATTATAGCCATCACAGCCAAGTACCCTGGTCATCTTTGTAATCATTTTTTTGGCCAGTACAATATCCTTTTTTGCCAATTCATCCGGCAGCTCATAGAGATTCGGATAATGCTCCTTTGGCAAAATTAATGCATGCCCCTTGGCTGCGGGTCCCAAATCCAAAATCACTCTGAAATCCTCATCTTCATACAGCGTTGCTGATGGAATCTCCCCATTTGCAATCTTACAAAAAATACAATTATCATCTCTCATAATAACTACCTTCTTTCTTAAAATATTCTTGCATATTCTAACCGCCAATGTTACACTTGTAATCCAGAAAGGCGGCGAAATTTATGTTTACATCTACAGACCTCGACAAATTAAAACAAATTATGGCAGAAAGCCCGGAAAACTGCGCATTAATCACACGGCTTCTCGATTCTCATAAAGAATCTGTCAGTATGATTACCCATGAAATCCGCAATCCTCTGACTATGGTATACAGTACTCTCCAGCTCATCGAATCCACACATCCGGAAGTACATACCTTTAAACATTGGAATTCTCTGCATGAGGACATCTTATATATGATACAGCTTCTTGCTGAACTGTCCATTTATAATAACAGCTCAGTATTACACTTAAAGTCCCTGAACACCGAATCATTTTTAAAGCAAATTGTACTGTCATATGCAGCTTCTATAGCAGATTCCTCTATAGAGTTTACTTCTTATATCGCTCCAGACCTTCCCTATATTCAAGGGGACGCTACCAAGCTAAAAGAAGTTACCCTTAATCTGTTAAAAAACGCCTTCGAATCCTTTCCATCCAACATCCCGGGCACCATACGGCTGGAAGCAGATAGTATAAAAAGCAAAGCTGACGATTCCCGCCATCTCCGCATTCGGATACAGGATACTGGCTGCGGTATTCCTCCAGAACATCTGGACACTATATTTGAGCCATTCATCACCTATAAATCCGGCGGTACCGGTCTGGGCCTTGCCTTAAGCAAACGCATTATTGAAGCCCATAACGGTTCACTTCAGGTAAGCTCTACCATTGGCATCGGAACCACCTTCACAATTCTGCTTCCTATATAGGCTCACTTTGTTTTCTAATACGAGCCCTAACTATATGCTTCCGGCTTTCTGTTCTTGCGGTACAGAAGCACTGCCAGTAAAAAACCACTTACAACTCCGCCAATATGTGCAAAATTGTCTACACCCGTACTTGTGAATCCCAAATATAGGGTAAGCGCTACCATGAACAGAAGCCCCCGACCGGATAGTCTGCCTACCCGTCCATGATTACGAACCGCAATATAGCAAAGCGCTCCGATAATCCCAAAGATTGCCCCAGAGGCTCCTGCTGACACTGCATAATCCCCGGTGTGCAGATCGAACACTAATGACAGAAAATTTCCTCCGAGACCACTGAGGATATAAATCAGCACATACTTTATCCCGCCAACTTCATATTCAAGCTGATATCCTATAAATATCAATACCAGCATATTATTCATTAAGTGTTCGAAGCCGAAGTGGAGAAACATACTTGTAAATAACTCATAATATTTTTCTTCGTATACAATATCAGGAACATACATAGCACCATGCTGCAGCATAAAGCCGGCATCCTCTGTCATTCCCTGAAATGATAAAAACAGAAATACCACAACATTCAAACCAACCAGCACAGCTGTGCAGGGAGCTTTCTTCTGATACATATCCAACTCCTTATTTCGTTTCACAAATATATGGGTATTATACCATTATTTGCCATATTCGTCGACAAAGGAATTGCAAATTTATTATCACCCCATCTATTACAACTCCTCCTCATCTATATAAATTCCGTCCCATTCCCCCCACTTTGGACGCTTATGTCTATGCAGCAGCCGTTTCACCGGAGTCCACAGATTATCCGTCTCCTTCAATATCTTGCTTCCCAGCTCCTGACGGGTAATCCAATCATGTTCCTCGCTGTCATATTCTCCAGGCTTCCATAATTCCTCCTGCCTTCTTTGAACTTCATCCGGAATATATGCTTTTTCCGGCTCATTTTGATTTGTTTCGCTCTCTCCTGCTTTTTTCTTCAAAATCTCATCCCTCTTTCCATCTTCCTGGATTCCCTCCAGTTTTTTTATTATTTTCTTCAAACTATAATTTTCTTTCATCGTTTCCTTATGCAGTAAAAAAGCTGTCTTCACACTGGGAATGTCCTGATAATCTGTCCATTGGACAAAATGTTCCATCAGCCGGTGAAAGGACATTCGAATATCTTCCTCTCCCTGAGGAAAATAGCAAAAACTATAGTTCCCCTCTTCACAAAAAATATAATCTGGTTCAAGAAGCAATCGGTTCGGATTTAAAAGATAACCTTCCACCTCCTCGATTACTTCCTGTATCTGTTTTAGAAATCCCCGCATCTCTTCCGCCGTAATTTTCTTTTGTTTATAACGCTGCGTTAAGGAGAATAGACCTGTTACATCATATTCATATACTGTCTCCTCTCCTTCTCCGCGGGCAATCATACCTGTCAGACCTCTAATCGAATTTTCCCTTATCATCCTCACCTGATAATCCTCTGTATATAATCCGGACAGCCTTATTCTAAACTTTGTCCGGTTCAAATCCTTCATCAGTTCCGTCTTAAATTCCACTTCTGATTCCTCTCCGTTCTATTGCCTTCTTTATACTTAATCAAATCTCAACCCTAATCTCCGATACTTTCGTATCTTCCTTTCCGGCTCTGTAATACTGGCAGTTTTCATTACCGACACTTCAAGCTTTCCTCTAAATGCTGATGCCCTGATTACAATTCTTTCTTCATCTATCTGTGCGCTTCCATTTACCGACCCAAACAGTATACACTTTCCTCTTACCCGTTCTTCGAATACTGCCGTCACCAAATCCGATGTCACTCCATCCTTCTCCCTTGCTTTTGTACTTCCCACCACTACTGCCTCATAAGCACATGCAGATATTATGTCCTTGTCATGATAATAAAAAATCCCCATAATACTTAAGAAGAACACGAATAAAATCACAGGAATAATAAAGGCCATTTCTACCGTAATAATGCCCGAAAAATCCCAGAATGTAATTTTTCTACTAACACAGAAGTTCTCTCTTTTTTTTCTCATATCATTCCTTTCTCCATACACAGCAGTATTTCTGACGCCCACATAACCATATAGCCTGCTGTAATAAAAGGAACCATAGGAAGTACGGTTCCCCGTCTGCATCTTCTCATAGCAAGTACTGCCATCGCCGCCACTGCGGCTCCTGTCCACGCAGCCATAAGAAGTTCCAGCAGCTTCCATATGCCAAGATATAATCCCAATGCGCAAAGAAGCCAACTATCTCCATATCCAAGTCCCTCTCCCGTCATCTTACTCACCAGTACGAAAAACAATCCCACCAGAAGCCCTCCCAAATTCAGCCGGATATGATCCAGGCAGAACAGCGCACAGTATCCTGCCGCCAGCATACTTCCAGCCATTAACATGTAACCGGGTATCACCCGGTATTTTATATCCATCACAGACAGGCCTGTCAAAAAACCCAGGCATATCACTCTGCTAATGATCAGCAGACCATTTTCTGCTACATAATTTCCTATCTGCTGCATTTTGAACACGCTCCTTTTCCTACGGCTTCCGACAGCGGAATTGCATAGATAGTCCGCTTTAAACCACTACAGCCTAAAGAGTTATGATACTTATCCCCATAATCTGTAATATAAACATGAGAATCTGCCTCTCCGCGCACACAGGTTTCACAGGGATAATATTTCCCCTGACTTTCATTTCGAAGCCCACTAATTTCTCCGGAAGAAACCATGTGAATTGACAGTTCCAGATAATTGCAGTGATAATCTTTGTGATAGACCATCCCTGTCTCTGTCACATATACCGTCTCATCATCCTGTCCCTGAAATCCAGAACGAGCGTACCCATTCCACCCTTTCATCCGGAGCGACTCTTCCATACGAACTGGCGGTACTGCAAAGACTGGCAGAGGAAGCTTCACCTGATAACTGACCCGAAGTTCCAGAATGCCCGTTGCTGCAGACATCCTGGACTTCTGACAATGAATCCCACTACTTCCGTTTACCACAATACTTCTCTCCAACCGGTCACCACCAATCGCTGCTACAATATCTGCCTCCAGGCTTCCGGGTGTAACCATTGGCTTTATATAGACCGCTTCTGCTGCTTCTTTGGCTGCATACTGCATTCCACTGCGAATACTTGTCCGGATGGACATAACTTCAATCATATAAAACAGCGTCAGTACAGCAAAAAAGAACAGTGGAACAGCAAGAGCTGCTTCTATCGTTACGCTTCCTCTTTTGCCAGAAAAACGGAAGGATGTCCTTTTGATACCCAGGAACCTTTGCGTAATCTTTCTATGATATGAGGATATAGAGTATTTGGGATTTTGCCTTGAGGGAGGCAACATGAGAAAACAACTCCTTTCTTAAAAATGTGTATATTGATATTCATCTTGTGGTTCTTCAAAAGGACATCCTTCCGTCTTTCTAGCGGTATCCATAATAAGTATGAAAACGATATGTAATTCCTCTTCGCAGATTTACAGTACTTTCCACTTCCATTCTGCTTATACAATTGTCTGCCCGAAACCAGGAAAGTCCCTTTTCCTTTCTCAGGCACAGCTCTATCATGTCCAGCGCCCTAAGAGACATCTCCTGTTTATGATTTAAGAACAGCAGCACCCTCAAATATTCGTCATAAGTAATGCCTTCAGAAGTATTCTTTCCCTCCTGATTTTCACCTTCTGTCCCAAGAGTCATCAATCCGGATAAAGAAAGCTGCCAGCTCTCACTGTTTTTAGTAATTGGAACTCCGCCTCCTTCTATCAAAGACCGAAGATCCATAATACTTTCCCCAAAGGCCCATGCAAACAGGAGCACCTGTGCCAGAGCATCTGCTGCCGCAGGAAATGCAATCACGGAACACAGAGTAAGTGCCAGAGCCTTTACCTCTGCCTGTCTGGCAGAATCTCCCTGCAAATATGCATAGTTAGGAACAAATCTGAAAATCAACAGCTTTCTTAGCACCGTCTCCAAATTCTCCCGATCACTGTCCTTGCCTGACAGAATATATTCAATTTCATAATCCAAAGACCCATCCTTTTTCTCACCTTCCTTTGGCACTGCTGATGAAAAATGTGTCAAAATATATTCTCCAAAGGCAATCGCCGACAATTCAGTTCCCTCTGTTACGTCAGAAAAGTCGCCGTATCCCTTCCTGAGACTCCTGTGAGAAACCATAGAATCTGTTGCAGCTGCTTTTTCCGATACTGTCCGATGTGCCGGCATAACAAGATCCACAAGGGGAGTCGCCGCGAGATTCTGCATATTGGGCAATGGATTACCATCTATTGGTAATTCCAATCCATTCTCCGATAGCATTTCCGACAGCTGCTGATCAAGTTCTGTCTCAAGCTGCTGAATATGCTCCTCCTTTTCCTCCTGTTTTTTCCATATATCCATACCAGAATGTAAATTAATTAGTGAACTAAGTCCGTATTTGCTTTCTATATAGTAATCTATCTGTTCTAAAAATGACTTTCCGTTCTTATCAGTAAGCAGTTCAATCCTGCCAATCTTCTGCTTTATACCCGAGGCGCCATAATAGGACAGACGATCCACCAGCTTTTTCTCATCGTACGTCCCACTTTCATAGCTCCCCTCCAAAGAAAAAATGTCAAATTCCTCTAACAGTTCTCTCTGATATTCCGCAAAGACCGATTCAATTGCCCGGTTCATATCAGCCCTGCGATAACTCTTTGCTGTCTGTAGGGAGGCGCTCTCCATCAGACTCCCGGCGAAGGACACCAGAAGTACAAAGATTAATGCCAGAAATGCGGTCACTTCCCCGCGTTTAAATTCCTGCGCTTTCACTGGTTATCTTTTCAAAAATTGTATTTACAAGGCTGGTAAGCTGGGACTTAAAAATAATAACCAGACCAATCAATACCACCAGTATGAGAATCACCTCCACTACTCCGATTCCCTGCTGGTCCCCGAGAAGTTTCTTTATCTTCTGTCCTGCCATCTTCAATTTGCATATCACTATTGTCATATTCCATTCTCCCTTCTACTTTGTTAAGCTACATCTGAATCGATAAAAACGCCGGAATGATCACAATTACCAGAACCATTGCAAGCATGAGAAACATCGGTGCCAGAAGCTTGGTTCCCGCCTCTTCTCCCCTGCGTCTGGCCGCCATTTTTCTCTCTTCGAATGCCTGTATTGCTTCCGCGCTTAAAAGCTCCGTAAGTCCTTTGGTTCCTTTTCGGAGATTCTGTGTCAACAGTGACGCCAGCTTTCGATAAGCCCTCAATCCACATCTCCTGCCAAACCGTTCATAGCTCTCAATCTCGGTGACGCCACTCTGCATCTCATGGTATGCTGCCTTCATTTCTTCATAAGCATATCGTACACCCTGTCTTTCTTTCTGCCGTTCATAATCCAGAACAATCTTCTGCCAGGCACTCTTTACGGTCATACCAGCTCCAAGAAGAAGCGTCAGCTTATTCATGATTTCCGGATAATCCAGCATCATCTGCCGTTCTCTTTCCTCCTTTTCCTTTTGTTCATTCTGTTTCTGTAATCCAAAAAGCAAAATACACACAACCGGTCCCAAAATCAGTACATACCATCCTCTTGGATTATCAGGATTCCGAAGCTGTATTGGTTTTCCATTCACTTCTCTAGGAAGAGTCACCATCTCATCCTCTCGACTGTTCTCCTCCTCTTCCTCAATGACATGCTTCACACCGGCAATATCTTTCCCTTCCCCGATTGTCTCAGGCGGATACACCCTTGCCGCCATCTCTTCCAGCACTTCCATAGTCTCATCCTCCGTATAAGTGAGGTAGGCTTTCAGATTCACCAGCGCCCCCTCCCGCTCATCTTGTAGATTCTCTTCATTCAGCTCTCCATAAATGTTCATCAGATCATACCGGTCAAGCTCCCAGGATACCTCCACCGGTTCCCCGGGAATCTCTGTAATCAGCTTCAGATCCGATTGTACCTGATCCAAAGTCTCATTCTCTCCAAGAATCAGCCGCTCCAGCTTCTGCGCTGCCTCTGAAAATACTGCATCCATCTCCTCTTTACTGTAACGTCTTTCATCTACGGTAATCTCCAGCTCTTCCTTTTGCTCTATCCCATCAATGATAACCCGAAGTGTTCTGGTAATGCTCCCCTGTCCATAAGTATTTCTCCTAAGCTCCGTTACCGGCAGACTTGCCTTACGCTTATCTGCTGCCAGAAGTCCTGCCGCTGTCACGCAGCTCATAATAAGTACCAGTATCATTACACTTCGATATTTACAATTCTTTCCCCAAGCACATAAGCGCCGAAGTAAACTGCCAGACATACGCTCATCACCCCGATTCCCAGCGGATTCCCATACAGAATATCCATAAATTCCGGAAAGCTTATCTTCATATATCCAATCATCCCAAAGGGAATCGCTGACATTACCTTAAATTCATATTTCCTGGCGGCAAGCATAGTCTCTATTTCTGCTCGTACTTCCAGCTTATCCCGAACCTGATCTGTGGAGCTTTTGATAATTCCAATCATATTGCCGCCGCTTTTCTTTGCCATTACAAACACATTTACAAAATTCCTGACATCCTCCTGGCATACCCGGTCTGCCCATTCCTCCATAATCTGTTCCATAGGTATCTGAAGATATATTTGACGGACCATATGAGTGAGCTCCCGCTGAATTGCTATATTTTCATTATATAAGACACTTAAATCTTTCTTTGTTTCCTTCATGGCATTCTCAACTGAATACCCTGCCCGCATAGAAGCAGATATGGATTGAATGGCTTCCCGGAATTGTTCCTGAAATTCCCGCTGTTTTTTTCTGATGCATTCCTCTTCCCAGCAGAGAAAGCGCCACACGCCAACAGGGGTCAGAAGCAGAAACGCAATCACTGATTCATAAAAAAGATAAGCAATCACCGTCAAAAATAGCAGTGTCTTTCCTGCCGCCAGAATATATTCAGAGCGACGTATATCCTGCCGAAAGTAACTTTGCCGTATTTGTAATATCCTGAACCTTTTTCCACTCACCAATTACCCTGTCCCCTTTTCTTTCAGCCTCTTCAAACCGGTACAGTACCCGGGTATCGATTTCTTCCCCGTTATAATCCAGCACCTCTACCACCTCCAGCACTTTTCTGCTTTTATCCCACAGCCTTCCAATGTGAATAATAATATCAATGGCCGATGCAATCTGGCGCTGAATTGCTGCCAGGGGAATATCCATTCCCATAAGCACCATCGTTTCCAGACGCCGAAGCATATCTCTGGGGCTATCGGAATGTCCAGTGCTGAGACTCCCTTTATGTCCCGTCGACATAGCCTGCAGCATATCTATAGTTTCGGCCCCTCTGACCTCTCCCACAATTACCCGATTCGGTCTCATACGAAGTGCGGAGCGGATCAAATCTCGAATTGTAATCTCTCCCACTCCCTCCACATTGGCATTGCGTGCCTCCAGCCTTACAAGATTCGGCACATCCTGAATCTGCAGCTCTGCGTTATCCTCGATGGTAATAATTCTCTCATCCTTTGGGATATACTGGGACAGCGCGTTCAGCAGAGTAGTCTTGCCTGAACCGGTTCCGCCACTGATAAAAATGTTATATCCTGCCTCCACTAATTTCCTGAAAACATCAGCCAGTTCCTCACTCAGAGCACCCAAAGACACCAGCCGTCCCATCGTCATCTGTTCTTTTGGAAACTTCCGGATTGTAACAATCGGACCATTCAGTGCCACCGGATAAAGCACGACGTTAACACGGGAGCCATCTGAAAGCCTAGTATCTACAATCGGTGTCGCCTCATTGACCAGACGGTTGGTTCCAGCCACTATCTGCTGTATCACATCCTCCAGCTTCTCTCTGGAAAGAAAACGCCTGTCCGTCAGATACAGCTTCCCCTGCTTTTCTACAAAAATGTTCTGAACTCCATTGATCATCACTTCCGTAATATCCTCGTCCTCGATAAGCTCCTGCAAAAGATCCAGCTTACGGAAAGCGTTAAACAATTCCTTACCAAGCCTCGCCTTATGCTCTAGTGAAATATATTCTCTGGAGCTCTCTTCTTCCAATACCCGAAAAATAAGCTCCTGCAGTTCTTCATCCTCTACTTCTCTGGACAAATCAAGCTGTCCGAGAATCTTTGTCTTTAGCTGTTCTTCTAATATCACAGCGAATCATCCTTTCCCACACTTCACCGTATCCCTGACGGCAAAGTACTTCTTCATACTGATAAATCTTCGAGACAGCAAGAGCATCATCTGCCACCGGCATATAGATGGAATCGCAGGCCTTTAGTATTTCGAATAGTCCCTGTACGCAGTCTCCCAAATCCAAAATCAAAACATCATAGATGCTGTGGTTCAAAATCTCTCCAAATAGCCACATCCATTCCGAAACTGTAACTGTTTTTAGATCTTCCGGAAATATTACAGGTGGAATATAATCAAGCCCCTCCATCTGTTTTACAAGCGTTGTAATCAAAAGCCCGGGATTTCCGCTCTCCTGCTTGGCATAGTACAGAAGCATAGACAGATTTCTTGTCTCCTCCGGAAAATAACCGCCGATGCCCGCATAAGATTCCATATTCATATACAGAACATTGGCAGTTTTCGCCAGCTCTTTCCCTTTCCTTAAAGCAAATGCTGTCTGCCCCAACCGGTGAACCGGCGAATAGATTCCTACAAGCTTACCTCTCTCCCGTTTCCTGACATTCCAGAACTCTCCCATTCCACTGTCCGCCAGGGCTTCAATCAATCGATTATAGATTTCGTTCCCTGATTGGTAGCGAAAAATAATACTGTGTGTTGGATTCTCCGTATCTGCCGCTGTCGATGACAGCTTCATTACTTTTGAAATTCCAGCCAATTCTTCTTCTCCAAACGGTATTCTCTCATCTGCGAGAAGAATATCCACCGCTGTCTCTCTGCGAATTGCTGCCACCTGTTCAGGACTGCTGCACAGCTTTACCTGTAAAGCAAGCTCCTTTTTACTGCTGAGGCAATCGGCAAGCCGTTCCGCATACTCTTTTTCGCGATCGCAGATGACTAAATTCCTGCTGCTCACTTAAAACCTCCTTCTTTCATTGATTAACATAACAAAAATTATGGGTAAACATCTCCTCCTCTCTTTTAGTTCAAATAATTTCCTTCAGTTTCCCTTGTTCAGAATTCCTGGCCGACCCGGCCTGAATACGAAACATGCTAAGATTTTCAACAAGATTCAACAAATCAGATACAAGTTATGGCAACTTGTACGATGCATTATAGCTTCACATCGCACAATTGTCCATAGCATTTTTAAAGATATGTAAACTTTGTGTATTTTTCACAAAATTTGATAAAAAACAATTCCATAAAGCATTGCAACCCCAGGAATTCCAAGAGTTCCGGATGTCAAAAAGGTTACAATATTCATTCCTACACTTACATCCATGCCTTTGGAAGCAAGAAATTCATTTACAAAGAAAATTATTGCCATTCCTACAAGCGCCCGAATTAAAAAATTAATAAGGATTCCCGGTCTGCGTTCTGACATATACATCTACTCCTTTTTATTCTTTCTACACATATATTCATTTCATTCTTTAAATATCACATAGATATGAAAATAGCCACACCAGAATATTTCACTCTGATGCGGCCTTTTCTATTGCCTCGTAAACTTTTACGGTTGGATACCTATCTATTAATTATTGCCTTGTAAACTTTTACAGCTGAATCTCTATCTTTCTTCCTGTGCGCTGATACTGATGATACTTTACGCCTGCAGCGTCAAACATCCGCATAGAAGCCTGTACCCTCGACGTGCCGTCATATTTGTTACTGTCGTAGATAACTTCCTTGATTCCACTCTGTATGATTGCCTTGGCGCACTCATTGCATGGGAACAGTGACACATACAGCTTTGCCCCTTCCAGGCTGCCGCCGCGGTAATTTAAGATTGCATTCAATTCACTGTGAACTGCATAGAAATACTTGGTTGCCAGGTCATCCTCCCCTTCTCTGATCCAGGGAAACAGATCGTCCGAGCAGCCTGTTGGAAATCCATTATATCCCATAGAGAGAATTTTATTATCCTGACTGACGATACAGCAGCCTACCTGTGTATTCGGATCTTTCGATCTTTTCCCTGACAGGATGGCAACTCCCATAAAATATTCATCCCAACTAATGTAATCTGTTCTCTTTGTTCCCATTGTTATACCTCCATCATACTTTTACTATATGGTGTCCTGCCGCCTTCAGAAGCCGATTCATAATCGCGCTTCCAATTCCTTCTTCCCGGAAAGCTTCACTGTAAATCACATCTACTTCATCCGCGTCAAATTCTCTTAAAATTCCAAACAGACCTGACGCAATCGTCATCTCATCGGCCCGGGTTCCCACACATTTCACATCTCCAGACCGGTACTGGTTCATAGTCTCCGCTGTCGCAATAATGCCAACACGGCAGCCTTTCGCTATCTGCTCCTTCGTCTGACGGTTAATAAATTCCACAACATCCTTTGGTTCGCCCTCCACAACACTCAGACTTGCCTTCGGGGCATAATGGCGATACTTCATACCGGGTGCCTTTGGCACTGTCCTGCTGTCCGGCCGAATCAGCGTCTTATCCACCGTAACCTCTCCGATCACATCTTCCAGCATCTCTTTCGTCACAGCTCCCGGTCTCAGGATCATCGGCGGCGTCACCGTCACATCCAGAATAGAGGACTCCACTCCAATATCCACCGCGCCTCCATCTACGATCATCTCTATCTTACCGCATAAGTCCTCTGCTACATGCTCTGCAGTAGTAGGACTTGGCCGTCCGGAGGTATTCGCACTGGGCGCTGATACATATCCTCCCCCAGCCAGGATCACCTCCCTTGCAATCTCATGTGACGGCATTCGAACCGCTACCGTATCAAGTCCTCCGGTCGTTCCATAAGGAACCCGCTCACTCTTATGAAATATCATAGTAAGCGGTCCCGGCCAGAATCTCTCAGCCACCTTCACCGCCGCCTCCGGAATCTCTGTCACAATTTCCGGCAGATAACTCATATCTGCAATATGAACAATCAGTGGATTATCGGAAGGCCTTCCCTTGGCAGCATAGGTCTTTTTTGCAGCTTCCTCATCCAGCGCATTGGCTCCCAGACCATACACCGTCTCCGTCGGAAATGCAACCAGCCCGCCTTCCTTCAGAATCTGACCTGCCTTTCGTATCACTTCTCTGTTCATCTGTTTTTTATCTATCTTTTTGATTATTGTATCCATTTTCTAAACTCGCTTTCTTATCCAACAGTATAGCACGCTTCTTCTCATTTTTCCATATACGCCTTAATTCCGCTGACAATTGCCTCTGCTACCTTCTCCTGATACTCCTCATCTCTGAGAAGCTCCGCTTCTTCCCAATTACTTAGAAATCCGCATTCCACAATAATCGTCGGCACCTCCGTCCGCTTCAGCAGATAATAGGTATCATTTGCCTTTGCCTTACGGTTATTTTCCGTATTTAAAATCAGAAGTGCATCCTGCATAATCTCCGCAGCCTTTTTTCCCTCTTCCGAATGACTATAATAAAACACCTGAGAGCCCATAATTCCCTCCTGATGATAGCTGTTCTGATGGATACTCACCGCAAGTACCGGCGCCAGTTCATTTATTTTCGACACTCTGGCCTTCATATCTCCAACCTTTGTCGTCTGTCCATCCTGACCTGCAAGCATAATGTCTTCCTCTCTGGTCATCACCACATCAATTTTCTCTTTTTTCAGAAGTTCCTCCGCTTTCTTGGCAATCGCAAGATTAATCGTCTTCTCTTCCACATCATTGACTCCAATTTTTCCTGGATCTGCTCCTCCATGTCCCGCATCCAGAACAACCGTCGTATTGCGGTTCTTCACCTGATCGCTGGTCACATACTTACTTACGTTTCTGCTGATAATGATAAGACCTGCAAGCACTAAAATGGCTGCAGCTAGCTCTATTTTCTGGCGCAAACAAATATCCCCCGGCAGCATATATCAGTTAAATATATGCCTGCCAGGGGATATCTATTCATTTTCTAATTTTGATTACTGATCATACGAAACCTTCATCTGCATGCACAGTACCATATGAACAGCAACTCAATTAATTTACATACTGGAGAATCACATCCCAGATATCGGATGTCTCCTGTCCCAGACGCCACGCTGCCGTTCCTGCCAGACCATAGTCCTTCATCAGCTGTAGCTTCGCCTGCAGGGATTCTGCATCCTCAAGCCAAACCTCATAGGTACTGCCTTCATACTCCCATGTTGCATAATTCTGCTTTGTTACATCATCCCATGATGCTGCTGCACCTGCCTGAGCCACCACATTCTGTGCCTCTGCCATACTGTACGCCGTACTCTCTACATTCATCGGATACTCTGCCGCATCCGTTCCTTCCTGAGACGCTAACTCCGCTTCTGTCTTCGGTGTCTCCTTCCATACTCTGGTGAAGAACGGAATACCACTGACAACCTTTTCAGCCGGAACCTCTTCCAGCGTCTGTTCAATACCGTTCTTTACAAAATCATAAGAAGATACGGAGCCTGCCTCCGGTGAGCCGCTATAATGCTCATCATACCCCATTATTACAACATAATCGGCAAATACTCCCTGCTCTTTTCTGTGATACTGCTGGTTGTATGCCTGCGGCACGTAATTATCTACTGACAGCACCAATCCATTCTGCCTGCACTTCACGGACAGCTCCCGGATAAACTGAATATAATGCTCTCCACATTCTTCTGAGATCTTCTCAAAGTCCACATTAATACCATCTATACCGCTGGAAAGTGCCGCTGCAATCAATTGATTAATCATATTATCACGGCTGGATGTATGACTAAGCAGCGTATAGGATTCCTCAAAGGAACTAATTCCTCCATCAAAATCACGAATCGCAGCCCAGACTTCAATGCCTGCCTGATGTGCATAATTCACATAATCTGCACCTGCAATGGATTCTATATTACCGGCTGTATCTGCAACGTGAAACCAGGTTGGTGATATCGTAGTTAACCCTTTACTCTGCGCAATCATCTGTAAAATATTGTTGTTGGCGTCATAATTGGTCACATTGCACCATGCCATATTAATGATATAATCCTTGTGAATATTCGTATATTCCGGCTCCACAAAATCTCTGGAAATCTTCTCCGTTGTCTCTTTCTTCAGAGCACTCTTTTTAACGTATCCAATAAATCCATCTTCTGTGCGTACCTTCTTCCAATCGCCCTCATCTTCAATGATTCGGACCGTCTCCTTCTTACTGATCTCGGTAAGCACCGGACTCTTCACACCGCCCTGATAGCGCACCTGAGTATCCCGTTTTGCCTGTGCAGTTTTAACTTCTCCCGTCTCCGTCACAACCACCACACGTCCTGGATCATCATACGCTTCAAAATCCATTCCGGTATACTGTTTTACAAAGTCCAAAGCAATATATGCTGTACTTCCTTCTGCTTTTAAAATGACATAATCTTCACTGTGCTTCTCTTTAGAAACAGAATAATCCTGACTGCCTACACCTACCGATACCACATCATTCGGCAATGTGTAAAGCAGGATATTCTCATTCGGATCCCAGTAAAATCTCTCATTAATATAATCACGGACAATACCGTATTCCATGTACACTTTGCCATCGGAAATCATTGCTCTTGGCTCTAACACCTGATTATTTACTATAACAGCAAGCTGATTCTCATTCTCTATTCCATAATATTTATCCAGATCAGCCTTCTCCTTCGTCGGACCGTAACGTCTCCATAACAAAAGTGCTGCAACAGTACCTACTATTAATATAATAAAGAAAATAATCTTGAGCATCAGATTCCGCTTGCGTCTGCGTCTGGACTGCTTTCTTCCCCGTCTCCTTCTTCTTCGCCTCTGGTCCATGATCTACCTCCTATTGTCTTTTTATTATACCAATAAAAGCTTTGACCGTCATTATTTATTTCGACATTTTTATAAAATAGTTCGGAGGGCATTTACAGCTCCTGCAGATTGATATGATAGAAATACAGCTCCTTCAAATCCCCCTTTTCATTTAAAATGTAATCCCTCATATATCCGGAGTCTTCTCTTAGCATATGTGCTTTTACGATCTGTGTCGGACTGGCCGGATTTCCTTCCATCTCCATATATACTCCCTTCTTTTCATATCGGTTCAGTTCCTTGAACAGCTCCCGGTACTCATTTGTCTCCGACTCCATGGATTCCTCCTTTTCAATGCATGGCTTCCCACCTAAGTGCGTAAAATTAAAAACCGGAAAGGTGCTTGTGATATATTGCCCGTTACAGAAAATATGCCTGCATTAATACATTAAAAATTCTTCTGATAATCTGTCTG
>JAUNGJ010000029.1:0-1224 GCA_030524585.1 Eubacteriales bacterium
TCGCTTGCTCTGCAAACTGGAAATGAGGTTTCCAACATACTTAAAAAAATTCCCAATCTTCAAAACCAGAACGTATGGATAGATTGATTGAACTGCTTCCAAAATCATGGAACCTTGATTACAACTTGCTATAACAGCTTCAACGCCCGGTAATCCTGCCCGACTTACTTATATGTAAACAAAATGCATGCCACTTATAATGAATTCCAAAATACTTTTTGGCCGCCACAAGCTGCTGCTCCTCGTCCGAATATCCGTATTTTTATCTTATAGTTAGGCAATATGAAATATCCACCACGATATGCTATACCTTTTCTTCATTCTTAAGAACTTTTATTTTTTCTTAATCCATACGTCACAATTCCGTCATATTTCAAAGCTATAGTATTACTCATACAAGCAGCATTGCTTTTTACATATATTTCCTCTTTTCTGCCAGAGCGAAACGCCCTGGCTTTTTATTGGTCTATACCTGTCTTCTCTTAGCATCAACCGCTTCTTTTCTTACATTATGCTGCTGGTTCTGATTTTCCGGCTTTACTTTCTGGGTAATGCTGTTGAACCGTTCCAGATCTTTCTTTTCCTGCTTATCCTGCATATGATCACCTCATAGCTAGTATGCCGCCAATACGGATATTTTATGCCAAAGCTTATCGTCTTTCTTCGCTCCATTCCAGAAATGCGCCCGTGTTGGCATCAATTTCGAATTCATATTCTATCTGATTATAGATAATATCTCCTTCGTATTTATAATAGCCATCGTCATACTCCAGTTCTATTCTCAGATCCTGCTCTGTAGAGCCGGGAACCCGGTCCAATGCCAGTTTTACCGCTTCCTCCTGTGCCACCTGCACATTCGCCTGGGCTGAGGATTGACCGCCATTGTTCTGCCCATTATTATTCTGATCTGACTACCCCTGCTGTGTCTGGTCTGTTTGCGTCTGATCGGTTTGCGCCTGAGAGTTCTTCTGTCTGGTTTCTTCCATATCGACTTTCATAATCTCTCCGTTTGACGCCTCTACTTCATAATCATACTCTGTATTTTCATTGGCAAATTGTACTTCATAGATAGTTCTTCCATCATCTCTGTCCTTGGAAACGCGAAGGCGCGTAACATCAGTTTGGGTTAACCCCGCATCCTCCAATGCAATCTCCGTTGCTTTGTCTTTGCCAATATCTTTGCTGCCGCAGCCGGTTAACGCTCCTAAAATAGCAATGGAAATA
>JAUNGJ010000029.1:1324-39665 GCA_030524585.1 Eubacteriales bacterium
CTTCTCCTTTATAAAGTTATTTTACACTAACTGCTGAAGTTTTTCAAAATATAGTCATGGAAGTCTTCTCAAAAACGGTCAATAGATTATAATTAGAATTAACCGTTCCGGTCAATGAGGTGATGCCATATGAATGAAAAGTTTTATAATCTGCCGCCGGAAAAGCAGCAGAAAATCATAAACGCCGGATTCCGGGTATTCTCCCGAAATTCCTACAAGAAAAGTCCCATGCAGGAGATTGCGGATGCTGCCGGAATCAGCAAGTCTCTTCTCTTCCACTATTTCCGCAACAAAAAGGAACTGTACCTGTTCCTGTGGAATCGGGCCGCCGATATTACCGTCGAATATCTGACCCAGAATCATTGTTATGAGCCTGCCGACCTGTTTGAAATGATGGAGCGGGGTATGCGGGCAAAGATTCGGATGATGCGGGACTATCCTGATATGTCGGCCTTTGCCATAAAAGCCTTTTATGAGAAGGATTCTTCGATCTTAGAAGGTATACAGAAAAGCTATCACTACCACTTCGGATTGAAGGCCGCCGACGCTTTATCCCGGCTGAACCCGGAGGATTTTATTCCCGGCCTGGATCTCTCGATGATGTACCGGGAAATGTATCTGGCGTCGCTGGGATACCTGTGGGAGATTGCCCAGTGGGACGGTACGTTCGATGCAAAGACACTGGAAAAGGACTTTCAGAAAATGCTGACGTTCTGGAAGACGGTTTATCTGAGAAAGGAGCCATAGCCCGCGATGAAAGCGATAGAAACGATTGCTCTTACAAAATATTACGGAAAATCCAGAGGCGTCGCCGATATCAGCCTTTCGGTAGAGGAAGGGGATTTCTTCGGCTTCATCGGCCCTAACGGCGCCGGAAAGAGCACGACGATCCGCACGCTTTTGGGACTGATCTCCCCCACCGGCGGAAATGCCCGGATATTCGGTACGGATATCACCGGAAACCGGGAACAGATTCTCGGCCAGATTGGATACATGCCATCAGAAGCGAATTTTTACCGCACGATGCGGGTAAAGGACGTCATAAAGCTGTCCGCCAGATTCCGCAAAAAGGATTGCAGCGCCGAAGCCGGAAGCTTATGTGACAGACTGGCGCTGGATACGGAAAAAAGAATTGACCAGCTGTCCCTCGGCAACCGAAAGAAGGTTTCCATCGTCTGCGCCCTGCAGCATAATCCCAGACTCTGCATACTGGATGAGCCTACCAGCGGTCTTGATCCACTGATGCAGCGGGAGTTCTACAGTATTTTGCAGGAGCACAATGCCCGGGGAACCACCATTTTCCTGTCCTCCCATGTTCTGTCGGAGGTCCAGCGGTATTGCAGACATGCCGCCGTTATCCGAGAAGGAAGGCTGCTGCTCTCAGACAGCATCGAAAAGCTCAGCCACACGGAGACCAAACGGGTGACCCTGCGGGGCATACATACGCCTCCTGCCCTGGATCATATGAAGGACATCCGGATAACTGACGATACGGTTCGTTTTCTGTATGGAGGCAAGCCCGAGATTCTGCTTAAGACACTTGCCCCGCTTCCACTGACCGACATAACAATTACCGAGCCGGATCTGGAAGAAATTTTTATGCATTATTATCAGGAGGAGGAAACCAGCCATGACACTGTTGAAGCATGAATTAAAGCAGGGAAGAACCGCCCTGATCCTGTGGACGACCGTCATCGCCCTTATGCTTACCATTTGTATTCTGATCTATCCGGAAATGGCCGGCCAGATGAGCGATGTAAGCGGCATGTTTGCTGAAATGGGAAGTTTTTCTGCTGCCTTTGGGATGGACAGACTTGATTTTGGAGAATTTATGGGCTTCTTCGGCGTTGAATGCGGCAATGTTCTTGGCCTTGGAGGCGCATTTTTTGCCGCCCTGTCAGGAATTTCCCTTCTTGCAAAGGAGGAAAAAGAGCAGACCGCAGAATTTTTGCTTACCCATCCGATCAGCCGCGGGAAAATCGTCGCCGGAAAGCTCAGCGCTCTGCTGCTTCAGGTCATTATCCTCAATATCTTCGTAACCGCCGTTTCCGCCCTGTCCATATGGGGCATCGGAGAATCACCGGACAGAAGGACTCTTGCTCTTTTGTTTCTCGCCTACTTTATTCTCCAGATCGAAATTGCCGCCATCTGCTTCGGAATATCCGCATGTATCAGCCGCGGAGGTCCGGGCATTGGTCTTGGTATGGCCGCTCTGTTTTATTTCCTGAACATCATCGCAAATCTGACGGAACATGCGGAATTTCTGAAATATATTACCCCCTTCGGCTACACGGAAAGCGCTGACATCATCACCGGGGGATGCCTGAAGATGGAGTATGTGTCTGTTGGCCTGCTACTTACGATTGCCGGAATTTTAACTGCTTTTTTCCAATACTGCAGGAAGGATATCCATTAAATCTCCCTTTAAGTCAATAGAATTGCAGCGCTCCCGTTTTCCGGTTGTGTCCCTCTGCCTTACGGGTAATGAAAACGGTTATGGCAATCATCACGATCAGACAGACGCCAAGGGCTGCCAGATTACCGGCCCACCCACCGTCCGCTTCCTGAATCTCCAGGACAAACCGGATGATGTTTAGACAGTAGGTCAGCGGAAAGATCAGGGAAACTAACTTCGCCCAGCCCGGAAAACAACTGCTTGGTATTCTGGTTCCGGAAAACAGCGTCATCGGCGTATCCAGCAGATTCATAACAATTTCCGCATCCCGGGAAAACAGGAACACCGCATTCAGCATACCGCCCCACACAGTAGATGACAGAATGAGAAGCAGGAAAATGAACGGAAGCAGAAGCAGGTTCTGCAGCCGGACTGCTCCCGTATAAACCAGAACGCACGCGCAGAAACAGCAGAACATCCATACTTCCTGGACCAGCGCTCCCAGGGCTCTTCCATAGTTCATGGCAAGACGGTTTGCCGGGGAGAGAAAGGCAATTTCCAGTGTTCCTCCTTTCCGCTCCTGGCCTGCCATCGACCAGGCATTCTGTACCATCGACCAGAAACAGGTATATGCCATAAATCCCGTCCCCAGAAATGCCAGTAATTCTCTGCTGTCAGAAATCCCCATATATCCGGTCAGCGAAAAGGGCTTATAGGTATAATAAACCTCAAGGAATCCGAAAATTGGCCAGATCAAAAGTGAAAAATATACAAAAGCCGAATGATATTCATGCTGCTGTTGTTTCATGATCTCCGCTCTAATTACTAACAGAATCTTCTTCATGGCTTCCACTCCTCGACCGATTGATAATCTTCATCATAATTTCTTCCAATCCCGGTTCCTGCATGACCATCTTAGGCTTACACGCAAATAATTCCTTCAGCTCTTCCTTTGTCCCTTTCGCGATCAGTTCTCCCTTGTCCAGAACATAAATATAATCACAAAGTTCTTCTGCCTCGCTGATATAATGAGTAGTCAACAGGATTCCTTTCTTCTCCTTTTTTGCCAGCTCCTCCACGACTCTTCTGATTTCCCTTGCGATGACAATATCTAGTCCCAGGGTAGGCTCATCCAGAAAAAGATATTCCGGGTCATTGATCAATCCCCGGGCAATCTGCAGCCTCTGTTTCATTCCTTTCGAGTACCTCTCAACCGGCGTATCCGCCGCCTCTTCCAGGCCGACCATTTTCAGAAGACTCTCGATCCGTTCCTGTAAACATGTCCCGCTTAACCCATACAGGCTTCCAAAATATCTCAGATTCTCCTTCGCCGTCAGCCGCCAGTACAAATTCCGTTCTCCGCCCGAGATAATATTAATCCGTTCCTTCACCCACAGATGATTCTTCACTGCGTCCACGCCGTTCATGGTAAGCTCACCTGCTGTGGGCGCAATGACAGAAGCCAGCATACGGATGGTAGTCGTCTTTCCTGCTCCGTTAATGCCTAATACCCCTATGATCTTCCCCTGAGGTATCTCCAGGGATATGTCGTTCACCGCATGGACGATCCGTACCCGCTTCGGCCGGAACAGACCATTTTTTTCTTTTAAAACATAGTCCTTTACCAAGTGATTCGCTACAATCTTCTTCTCATTTCCCATGACCGTCCTCCTTATCCAAATACACTTTCAATCAGCTTACGCTCCATCGACAGATACCAGACAGAGCCGATCAGCAGATAAATTCCCGACAGTATCACAACCTGCAGTATCAGCAGGCCGTTCTCTGTCATGGTCTGATGACTGATCACCACATTTCGGAACAGGGAAACCGCCGGCGTCAGCGGAAACAGTTGTGCCAGCCTCTGAATCCACTCCGGCAGATACTGAATCGGATAGGTGATCCCGCACACCAGGCTCATCGTCACAAACAATGTATTCTGTGTCAAATAGGTATCTCTTGTATACAGCATCACCGAGGACAAGGTAATTCCCATACAGAAAAATCCCAGTATCGCCAGCAGCAGAACCGCCAGAGTCCGTATTGACAGAAAATATCTCAGATCCGCTCCCAACAGTGCCCCTGCGATCATAACCGTCCCAAATTCCAGCAGCGCCCTCATGGTCTGTTCCAATAAGCAGCCGAGAAAATAGTTGATCCTTGGCATTGGAGACAAAAGCAATGTTTCCAGCGTCCCCTCTCTCAATTCGGTAATCAACGCCCGTCCGATATTCATCAGTGTGGAAACCGCAAGAACATTCAGGGCAGAACCAAGCACAATGTAGGTCATGTAATCTGCTCCGCCTGCATACTCACAAAATGCACGGTTTAGGTTTCCCTGCATAAAGTAATGATAGATAAAATACGGAAATACAATCTGTGTAATACCGGTCACGATTCGGGACACCATGAAGGACAAAGGAACTGCCCTCAAAATCCCAATTCTGTTTTTCCGATAAGTAGAAAAAATTACCCGCCACATGGATTCTCCCCCTCTACCGCATCATCGTTTCATAAAAGGTATACGGAATATAATCAATAACCTCCTGCCGAAACTCATATTCTGTATAAAGCCCTTTTCTTCTCTTCCCTACCAATCCCGCTTCACTCATAATTTTCAAATGTCTGGAAACTGCCGCCTCACTGATTCCCATTTCCCGCGCCAGAGCCTGCGGCGTGCAGACACCCTGCAGCAGATGTTTAATAATCTGCAGTCTTGCCTGATTTCCCAGAGCCTTCCATATCCGCACAAAATCCGTCGGGATCCCGCCTTTCGTCTGTTCCGTCAGTACCCCCTTCACAACTTCCAGGCCGTCGTCGTTTTTATAGAGCCACAGATGCGGATCTACAAAAGAGCTTACCGTGGCAAAAATCGTCCTTATCTCTTTCTTTTCAAACCGATATTCCCGGTTCTTCAAATAGATAACCGCAGTTTCTTCCACCAGCAGCCGGTTGTGGATCCTTTTGCACCAGTTCCAGATGCCTTCCTGTCGGCACTGTTCCTTCTCACTCCGGAGAATCCGCAGCAGATAAGGACGAAGAAGCCCTTCCTCCTTCCGGAATACCATATCATAATACTGCTTAGTTACCTCCAGGATCCGGTCTCTCTCGTCTATGTTCATCACTTTTCCTGCCGGACATTTTACCCACCCATTCCACTGATAAATATTCATCTTCCTGAAAAAAGAAAGCATCTCGTCAATCTCCATCTGACGGATCTCGCTCCATCTGGCGGAATCAATAATCAGAATCCAGGAATCCGTCAGCTCTCCCAACCTGCGGATCTCTTTTACCAGTTCCGGAAAAGATTTCTCCTTTGACTCGGTCCACTTTCTTCTGGATGTGTGGTGCTCCGGGTTTGCCAGCACATGCATAGAAAAGAACATCTCCCATACCGGGAGATAAGAAAAAATAACCTCTGTATCCCCCTCGCAAAACTGATCTACTATCATCTTTTCCCTCCTGTTCTTCTGATTAACAAACCGGTTAATTACTTCTGTTTTCTCTTTAGGCGCGTGTATTATAGAGAAGCCGGACCGCTTTGTCAAGGCATTTTTACCAATACGGAATTTCCCCGCAAGCGCAAAAAAAGAACTGGCTTCATGCCAGTTCCCTACCGCACATTTTTATAATGTATCCGAATCCAGAATAATGGTAAAGGGCCCGTCATTGGTCAGGCTTACCTTCATGTCCGCGCCGAAGCTTCCCCGTTCCACCACTGGAACGGTTTCCTTACATCTGGCAATGATGTATTCGTACATCTCCTCCGCCATCTCCGGCTTCCCAGCCTCAATAAAACTGGGCCGGTTGCCCTTCCTGCAGTTCGCATACAAGGTAAACTGGGAAATCAGCAAAAGGCTTCCTCCCACAGAATCCAACGACAGATTGGTCTTTCCCTGCTCGTCCTCAAAAATGCGGAGACCAATCATCTTCTTTACCATCTTGTCCGCAATCTCCTTCGTATCGGAATCGGCCACTCCAATCAGCACCATGAAGCCCTTGCCGATCGCTCCGATCGTCTCTCCTTCTACCTTTACATCTGCACTTGTCACACGCTGTATTACAAATCTCATATCTATTCTCCGTCAATTTTTTCAATAATGTATTTCTCTACGTCGCGCTTGTTCATATTCAGAGAAATCGCAAGCTCGCCGTACAGATTCTCCTCCGCTGAGCGGAGGAACCGCTCATCACTTGCCGTAACCTTCTTCCCCTTAGAAAGCCGCATCTGCTTTCTGGCATACAGGGTCTTGATAATCCGTACCCACTCCCGGTTATCACAGGTTCGGAATGACTGCTTAAGTATCTCTTCCTTACGCTTCTCATTGTCGATCTTGATCGTATCAATCTCTTTCATATGTTCAATCAACTCTTCTGCTTCTTCCTTTGAAATCACCGGCCGCATGACGATCTTCTCACTGTCCGCCGGAACATAGATCACACCACCCTGGGAATATACCTTTGATAACGTATAATAGTCTCTATCCTTAGAAGCCTCTGTCAGTTTCAATTTCCCAATACCTTCTACCCTGCACACTCCGTGCTGACCACACACAATATACGTTCCTGTCTCAAACATTCCCTTTCTCCTTTCTTCTACAACTCACACAAAGTTCTTCTTCTAAAATATACAATAAGATATGAAAAATCCGCTCGGCTTACAGGTCAGCGATGCGGATTCTCGATGCTATATTTATTGTAACAGAATTTTCGGCTCATTGTAAGATATTTTTTAAATTTTTATACAAATCTCCCCTCCAGTTAACAATTGTCAATTAGTTCGCCAACTGCTTTTTATCCGGAATCTGCGCCAGAATGATCGCCGCAAACATCATCACACAGCCCATGCCTTCTCTCGCTGACAGATGCTGCCCCAGAATCGCCCATCCGGCGAGGACGGAAATACTGGATTCCAGGCTTAAGATCAAAGATGCCACAGCCGGATTCATATTCTTCTGCCCGATAATCTGCAGGGTATAGGCCACGCCGCTTGACATCACACCGGCATAGAGGATCGGAAATACGCTCTTTAACACCGCCTCCACCGTCGTTGTCTCAAGCACAAGCATAAAAGGCACTGATAAAATTCCCACAACCAGGAACTGAATACAGGACATCTTAACGCCGTCTGTTTTCGGTGCAAAATAATCAATGACCAGAATGTGCAGCGAAAAAATCAGCGCGCACAGAAATACGTAAATATCTCCTTTTCCTATGGAAAATCCATCGGTGATACAAAGAAAATAAAGTCCTGCCAGCGCAAGCACAACTGCCGCCCAGACCTTCCAGCCAATCTTTTTCTTCAGAAAAATTCCCAGTACCGGAACCAGCACGATGTAAAACGCTGTAATAAATCCGGCTTTCCCAACGGAGGTATACTGAATCCCGATCTGCTGCAGGCTGCTGGCCGCAAACAGGCAGAGACCGCAGCAGATTCCTCCGGTAATCAGCGTCTTTGTATCCTCCGCTTTTCTCTTTTCTGATGCATGGCCGGATTTCCGGTTCATCCTGTTTAGCAATACAATACACGGAAGCAGAGTTAAAAAACCAACAAAGCTTCTGATTCCGTTAAATGCAAATGGTCCCAGATAGTCCATTCCCATACTCTGGGCCACAAAAGCGGTTCCCCAGATAAATGCTGCCATAAATAATATTAATGCATTCTTCGTCTTCATAATCCCATTCCTCTTCTTTCGTACCCGTCTATCTTATCACATTTGTCCTAAAATACAAATATTTTTCTTTCATGTCATTCATTGACAGTATCTCCCATGATTTCTATAATAAAGATACATTTACATATTGCGGAGGAAATTGGTATGAATATTATATTCCACGAACAAACTCGAACCTTTCATCTTTACAATGATGAGATCAGCTATATCATGACCGTGCTTCCCAGCGGACATATGGGACAGCTTTACTTTGGAAAAGCTATCCGGGACCGGGAAGATTTTTCCCATTTGCTGGAGGACACCTTCCGAATCACGGCCTCCTATCTGTCTGAGGAACAGAATACCATGTCCCTGGAGCATTTGAAGCAGGAATATCCGGTATACGGAACCACCGATTACCGGGAGCCGGCAGTTGAAGTCATCCAGGCAAACGGAAGTCATTTATCGAATCTGCAGTACAGCGGCTACCGGATTACAGATGGCAAGCCAAAGCTTTCCGGTCTTCCGGCAACCTACACGGAGGATGACAGCGAAGCGAAAACTCTTACGATTACGCTGAAG
The DNA here is from genome assembly GCA_030524585.1 of Eubacteriales bacterium. GTDB lineage: Bacteria > Bacillota > Clostridia > Lachnospirales > Lachnospiraceae > Claveliimonas. The sequence goes on from JAUNGJ010000029.1 coordinate 9,956, forward strand.
GATCCTCTGACCGGCCTTGCCGCCGAGCTTCTTTATACCATATTTGCAGGGGGCGGCGCCCTGGCGCGAAGTGTACATTTTATCAATCAGGGCACAGAGATTCTTCATCTTGGAAGAGCCATGAGTCTTGCACTGGATCTGCCGGACTGCAATTACGAATGGCTGCAGTTTTCCGGCGTATGGGCAAGAGAACGCCACCTAAAGACCCGCAGTCTGGAACCGGGTATTGTATCCGTGGGAAGCCTCAGAGGCGCTTCCTCCCATGAGCACAACCCGTTTATCATCTTAAAGCGTCCTCATACTGATGAAAATCAGGGCGAGGCTATCGGATTCAGCCTGATCTACAGCGGCAACTTTCTGGCCCAGGCGGAAGTGGACAATCAGGACGTCACCCGGATTCTTCTCGGAATCCACCCGGACACCTTCGATTGGAAGCTGGAACCGGGCGCCGATTTCCAGACTCCCGAGGCAGTAATGGTATACAGCAGTCTGGGGCTGAACCATCTGAGCCAGACCTTCCACCGGCTTTATCAGAAGCGCCTGGCAAGAGGCTACTGGCGCGACCGTCCCCGTCCGATTCTGATCAACAACTGGGAAGCCACTTATTTTGACTTCACAGAGGACCGCTTAGTAACCATTGCCGGAAAGGCAAAGGAATGCGGCGTGGAGCTGTTTGTATTGGATGACGGGTGGTTTGGCGCCAGAAGAAACGACTCTGCCGGACTTGGGGATTGGTATGCCAACAAAGAATTACTTCCAAACGGAATTTCCGGGCTCTCCAGGCGAATCGAGGCCCTTGGCATGAAATTCGGGCTCTGGTTTGAACCGGAGATGGTCAACGAAGATTCCGACCTGTACCGGGCGCATCCGGATTGGATTCTTCGGACACCGGGCCGGAGTGCTTCTCTGGGACGGCACCAGCACGTACTGGACTACTCCCGAAAGGAAGTGGTTGACTATATCTACGAAATGATGGCAAAGCTTCTTCGGGAAGCCAGAATTTCCTACATCAAATGGGATATGAACCGCTATATTACGGAATGCTACTCCGCTGCTCTTCCTTCCGACAGACAGGGCGAAGTATTCCACCGGTACATCCTTGGTGTATATGATCTGTATGACCGTCTGACCCGTGAATTTCCTCATGTGCTGTTCGAATCCTGCGCCAGCGGCGGCGCCCGCTTCGACCCGGGACTTCTCTACTATGCGCCCCAGGGCTGGACCAGCGATGACTCAGACGCCATTGAACGGCTTAAGATACAATACGGCACTTCCTACTGCTATCCGATCAGCTGTATGGGAAGCCATGTATCCGCGGTTCCGAACCATCAGGTATTCCGCAGCACACCGCTGTATACCCGCGCCAATGTGGCGTATTTCGGAACCTTTGGCTATGAGCTGGATCTGAATAAACTGACCGCAGACGAGCAGGAAGAAGTGAAACAGCAGATCGCATTTATGAAGGAATACCGCGAGTTATTCCAGTTCGGTGTCTTTTACCGTCTCCGCAGTCCTTTTGAGGATAATTATACCTCCTGGATGGTGGTAAGCCCGGACCAGAAAACGGCCATCGTAGGCTGGTATAAGACCTTAAACCATGTCAACGTGCCTTTCACACGCGTCCGGCTTCAGGGCCTTGCCCCGGACCTCTGTTATCACCTGGAAGACAGCAGCCTCTCTTTCTATGGTGATGAGCTGATGAATGCCGGACTAATCACCTCCGACTCCATGTGCGGAGAACTGACCGGAAAACGGCCAAGCTGTGATTTTGACTCCCGGCTGTTTATACTAAAAGCATATTAATCGTTTTCAATAAAAGCATCCCCGAATGCCGTTACGAACTGTCTTTGTTCATCCGGCATCCGGGGATTCTTCTTACTGATTTCTTACTGATTTATTTCTGATCGTACTGCTTTACCTCTACGGTCTTTGCATCAAAATCCAGAAACAGCTGAAAGGCATAGCCTTCCTCACTGGTATCCCAGATTTCCACATATTTGGGAGACACCTCTACCAGAATCTCCGTATCCTCATGACTGTATTTGTTGTAGCTCTGCCACAGGTATTTCTTATATCCTTTCTCAAATCTTTGCCCCGGTTCATCCACAACCAGGCCTTTGTTCTCGGCAAGCCCCTCCACCTGGATGCCGCTCCAGCACATTGCCACATGGGGATTCTCCAGCAGCTGCTTCGTCTTGCGGAAATTCCTGTCCGTCTTAAAGTAGATCTTCTCGTCATAAAACAGACAGCTTACGTTGCGCACCATAACATAGTCATCCTTGCTGGAAGCCAGCGCCATAATCTTATCGGTTCCCAGCATCTCAAACATCCGCTCTACCGCGGCCTCATAAGTAATTGCCTTGTCCAGTGTAAATTTCATCTTCTTATCTCCTCCATATTTTATCGTTCAATAATTCCCCTGATAAATTTGCTAAGTCTCTTGTACAGCAGGAATGTAAGGATCGACGTTGCGCCGTATTTGATCAGGTTAAATGGCAGGATCCCCAGAACCGCCATTGACACGGCGTCCTTCATCGCCGGATTCACCGCCGTGCACATAGAAATAATATCATCCATTGTCATTCCGAACAGATTCACATAAAACGGAATAATCATATACAGATTTGTAAATACCGCCACAACCGATACCAGTACGGTACTTACCGCCATCCCCGCTGCCGCCGTCTTCTTCGTCTTTTTCCAGTGATAGATCAATAATGCCGGCATCACATAACAGCTGCTGAGAATCAGGTTCTGAAGCTCTCCGGTTCCCAGAGAATAGGTTCCCTGTATCACAAGCTGCAGCAGAATCTTCACGATAATAATGCAAAATGCCGCTGCCGGTCCAAACATATACCCTCCCAGCATCTCCATCACACCGGAAAGATCAAAAGAAAGAAAGGGCGGCATAAACGGAATCGGGAATCGAAGAAGCATCAGCACTGCGCTTACCGCTCCCATAAGGCCCACGAAGGCGATCGTCTTTACGCGGATACCCGCCTTGTTACCTGTTGCTGTGTTCTGTTTTACTGTCTCATTTGTCTGGCTCATCTCACCAATCCTCCTATCAAATAGTCTGTGCATCCTGTCAGGCAATTCCCTTCGAATGCAAAGCAACAAAAAACCCGCGACATATGTCCCGGGCAAATATTTGCAGAAAATGTCTTTTCTCATCCGGACTATACCGTCGGTTCTGGAATTCCTCAGCTGAGGTCACCAGATCAGCCGCTTACGCGGGTCATGGACTATACCATCGGTAGGGACTTGCACCCTGCCACAAAGACTTCCATATTCTATTTTCAGAATTCGGTGGTTGCAGTAACATCATCTGCTAATTCCCATTATATTCCTCTGTTCTGTATTTGTAAATAGGGAATTTACTCTCCGTACCTTCCCACGTCTTTCCCCTTCTCAAGTCTGATCAGCCGCTGGTTTCTGCTGCCCCGGAACAAAAGCGTAATATCCTTTAATTCCTCCACAAATTCCCCGTCCACCAGCACATCGATATAAGACAGCATCTCTTCCGTTACGTCGGTGTATACGCTGCCGCCTTTCTGCATATCCACATCATAGAGATAACCGGAATAGCACCAGATATCCTTCTCAGGATAAGTTTCCTTTACTCTTCGGAGAAGCTCTGTCACCTGCGGCTGGTTCTCCGGCTCAAAGGGCTCACCCCCCAACACGGTAAGGCCCTGAATATATGCAGGCTCCAGCATACGGATAATCTCATCTTCCGTTTCTTTGGTATAGGGCTGCCCGTATTCAAAATTCCAGGTCTCCGCATTAAAGCATCCCTTACAGTGATGCCTGCAGCCGGACACGAACAGGCTCACCCGCACTCCGGGACCGTCTGCAATATCATAGCTTTTTATATTTCCGTAATACATATTCTTACCCCTTTATTCTCAATTTGCTCATTTTCTTTCTTCCCTTTCTATGATAAACTAAAAAGAAAACTTTTAAAAGGACAAGATTATGGCTAAGTTATATTTTCGACACGGAGCAATGGGCAGCTCCAAGACAGCAAATGCCCTGATGGTTGCATACAATTATTATGAACGCGGCAAGGAGGCCCTTCTTGCAAAGCCGAAGCTGGACACCCGGGATGAAGGCGTGGTATGGAGCCGTATTGGCCTGGAACGGGAGTGTATCTATGTAGAGGACGTAGTCGCAATGAGCGATGAAGAGCTTCGCCGATACGATTGCGTAATCATCGACGAAGCCCAGTTCTGCAAAAAATCCGACATTGAATTTTTTGAACACATTGTGGACGATCTGGAAATCCCGGTCATCTGCTACGGCCTTCGGACGGATTTCCGCCGGGAACTGTTTGAGGGAAGCCTCTGGCTTCTGGCCTGGGCAGACGTCATCGAAGAGCTGAAGACTGTCTGCTGGTGCGGGAACGGCGCCCGCTGCAACGCACGGTTCACAGAAGATGGCAAGATGATCCGCGTAGGCTCTCAGGTAGTCATGGGCGGCAACGACAATTATACCTCCCTGTGCCGGAAGCACTACAAGGAGGGAAATCTCGGCCCCAGAAAACTGTCTGAATAATCTTACGGCAGCCAATATTTACGGAAGAATATTGCCCGCTGCCATATAAATCTCATACCACTCCTGTCTGGTAAGCCTGATTTCTGCTCCGCGGCAGACCTCTTCAAACCGCGACAGATTCATGGTGCCGGAAAGCATCTGCATATTCGCCGGATGTCTCAGGATCCATGCCACGGCGATCGCCGTTTCGGTGACGCCGTAGGCTGTTGCAAGCTCCTTTAATTTCCGGTTCAGTTCAGGGAACTTCTCATTTCCTAAGAATACCCCTTCAAACATTCCATACTGGAAGGGCGACCAGGCCTGAATGGTAATGTCATGGAGTCTGCAGTAATCCAGCACGCTTCCGTCCCGGTTTACAGCCCCGTCGGTCAGCATATTCGTCTCAATTCCCGCCTTCACCATAGACGCATGTGCAATGCCGAACTGCAGCTGGTTGGCTGCCAGAGGCTGTCTCACATATTTCTTCAGCAGTTCCATCTGCATGGGATTTTCATTGGACACTCCAAAGTATCTCACCTTCCCAGAGGCCTCCAGCTCATCGAAGGCTTCCGCCACTTCCTCCGGTTCCATCAGAGCGTCCGGCCTGTGCAGCAGAAGCGCATCCAGATACTCCGTTCCCAGCCGTTTCAGGGAGCCTTCCACAGACGCTATAATATGCTCCTTGGAGAAATCAAACATTACGCCCGGCACGATTCCACATTTGGACTGCACGAAGATATCCTCTCTCCTTACCCCCGTCATGGACAGTGCTTTGGCAAAGATTTCTTCACATTCACCTCCGCCATAAATATCCGCATGGTCAAAAAAATTCACTTCCAGCTCCACAGCCTTCTCAATCAGCTTCGCCGCCTTCTCCAGGGACACACTGTTGATTCTCATACATCCTACGGCGATCGCCGGCACCTGAAGTCCCGTCCCGCCAAACTTAATCTTTTTCATCATTCACCTCTTCCGGTTTCCCATACTCAAACTATATTCTGCCATAAAGAATTTCCTATGACCTAAAAGAAGGAGGACTCCGAAGAGCCCTCTCCTACTATTTTTTCAGCACAATTTCTGCCTCTCTGGACACATAGGAAGGCCTCACAATCGGATGATACATATATCCTCTCCGGTAACCGCTCATAATTTCCTCAAAGAATCCCGGGCACTCCAGAATCATGGAGATCACATTATCTCCATCCCGGTTCAGATAACTGTCCGGAATATAAAACTCTTCCTGGGGACCGATGATATCGTACTGGGCCACCGGTTTTCCATTCACATAGATCAATAACCTCTCGTCGGCTCTGATCGGCACGATCTGCAGCGGGGCAGAGTAACATTCTGCCGGATGATACCGGAAATGGCGCCGGAACCACACGACGTGTCCCATCTCTCTTCCGACTACCAGCTTCTCCACATCCGGCGCCTCCTGCCATGCATCGTCGCCGTATTCCAGCCTGTGGTATCCGTCGTTATATCCTGTAAGATGAGCTTTCACCCGGAAAGATTCCACCTTCACATCCACTTTGCCGCCATCTGTATACACGCCATCGATGATCATAGGGTGCAGGATACCGCTGTACTTGACCAGCGCTCCCTCATGTGGATGGGACTTATTGTGAAACTCATTGGCATACAGGACTGCAATCGTATTGACTCCCTTCTTCAGGGCTGCGGTGATGTTATGACGGTCGATGGATTTGCTGCGTCCGCGGAACACCAGCGTCCCGTTAATATAAAGCAGAAAACGGTCCGTCTCGTTGCTCTTATAATACAAATGAGCTTCTTTTACATCCTCTCCCAGTTCAAATGTACCTCTGTACCAGTAATAGCCATGCTGGAACAGACCTGCCTCTTCCAGCGAAACCGGTTTCTCCAGATACTTCCAATCACGGTCGTCGTAGTCCTCCCGAATCTCCGGACTATCTGCCCGGTATTTCCAGGCTGAGGTCCATTCCACCTGCGGACGGTCCGTAAAACGGGCAATCTCGAAGTCAACTTCCTGCATAGCAGAGCTCTCCTTTTTTACCGCCAGAGGATTTCCGTCGAGAACTGCTTCCCGGATTCCCATGCCCTCTCTCATCGGGTAGAAGAAAAACCGATTATTCGTATACTCCTTAACCTGTGCTTTCAAACGGATGCATTCCGCATTTTCTTCTATCTCTTCCAGATAGTAGCCATTATGGAACAGGATTCCGTCCGCAAGCGCCTCTACCCGGCCAATACTCTGTTCATCCAGAATAAAGAAGGTTGCTTCCGGCGTTTTGATAATAATCGTCTCCCCGTGGGTATAGCTTACCAGGCTCTGTCCGCCGCCGAGATTATATTTCTTCACTTTTCCTGCTTCTATGGTTACCTGTCCCGCCGGCACATTCAGACACAGCTCGCCTTCGGTTTCTGCCGTTCCATACATGATTACAGCCGTCTCATTCCCGTACCGCTCCGTCTGCCAGATCTCGGAAATGGAATAGTTCAGCTTCACGCCGGTTCCCGGAATCTTGAAGGCAACCGGGAACATACGTGTCTGGCTGGCTTTGATGGTGGTAGTAAAAATATATTCTCTGCCGTTCACTTCCTCCGGCACCTGGATGGTTACCGGCTTATCTGCTTCTTCCACATTGCGGACAAAGAAGAACCGTCCGTCCTCATTTCCTTCCTGATAAGTCGTAAAATTCTCGTAAGCCCTGTCAATCGAAACATCCAGAAATGCCCCGTCCTCATTCAACACCGCAATATTCTCACCGCCGGATATGATCTTCATATATTTTTTCCCGTCGCTTGCGGCGATCAGGTGGTTAAATTCCTTTGCAAAGCGGATAAATCCTTTGATCCAGTAATATTTCTCCCTGTTCAGTTCTCCGGTCTCGCCCACCGGCGCTCCGCCGAAATCATAGCTGGTAATATTACCGTAACCTCCTAAAGCCACATCTCCCCGTCCCCCGATAAACGGGAAGGTGGTTCCGCCCACCATCATATAATAGTTGACGATGGAGGCTCCGGTAATAAATACACTCTTGGAAACGCCTTCGACAACATCCGCCCCCGGCACGTAGGTCGGCTCCCCAATCTGAGAGAACCATCCGGCCTGCAGCTCCAGAATCATGACCGGAGCATCCGGCTGCGTCACCTTGGAGCTCAAAAGCTTCTCTTCAAAACGCTCGTATTCCGACATCCACAGGCCCGGGATATTCGGATAGTAGGTACGGGTATCAATAATGCCCTTTCCCCGAAGGAACTCCGCCTCATTGGCAAATTTGGGGACATTGATGCCATACTCCTCCATTGCGTCCTTCAAAAACATAAAATACTTGACCGCATCCTCCACAGAAATCGGTTCTTCCCCGTATTCCATCAGATGGTCATACTCATTCTCCACCTGTGCGGCAATGATGGTTCCTCCGTTGGTAATCAGATGCTTATTAATCTGCTTCGCACAGGATCTGTACCAGTATTTGCACAGCTCCAGATATTTTTCATCCAGCATACGAATCCGGAATTCCCCATTTGCGACCTTCTGGATCAGCCAATCCGGATGTCCGCCAAAATCCAGCTCCGCACAGATATATGGGCCAGGCTTGATCAGCACGTAGAATCCGTATTTCTCACACAGGGTCAGAAACCGGTCCAGATCATAGTCTCCGTCCCATCTCTGATGCCCTTCTTCCGGTTCGTGCAGATTCCAGGCAATGTACACAGAAATCAGGTTCGCCCCTGTAGCTTTCATCTTCCGAAGCCGGTCCTCCCACAGGGCTGCCGGCACCCGGAAATAGTGAAACTCTCCGCCAATCAGAAACTCCTGCTTCCCATTAATAATAAATCCATTTCTGTCATAATCGATTATTTGTTTCAGATTATTACTCATGGCATATCTCCTTCACTTTCATTTATTTCGTAATTCTGGCCTCTATGCGGTCAAACTCTCCATTCCGCACCTGTTCTGCATATGGCGCCGGAACCGTATCGCCATCGAAACTCCGTATAAGTTCTCCATTTTTATATAAATCTATCTTTGTGATGCTTACGCCCGCACCATAGGTATCTGCTCTCTCTTCATTACGGTAAATGGTCAAAATACTGCCAAGCAGCGCAAAAGCAAAGGAACCCTTCGGCTGCACAAAGCTCTGTTCGCCTGCTTCCGTGTAGATATGCCTCTCTCTGTCTTCCTCCGTAAATAACCATCCCGGCAGCTTCGGCGCCAGCTTCAGACAGAGCTCCCTCTTCTCATTCAACACAAAAGGAGCCATTCCGGCCGTCATCATCCGCCACATGGTCAGCATCTCGGCAGACGCCCCCGTCAGACGGGATACATATCCGCCTCCGTGGATTCTCTCATCCGGATGTGCGGAGCTTGCAATAAAAGAGGAATTTTCCAGAATACTTCTTCCATATACGGACGCGTCAAGGGCAGGTATAAAGGAGGTCTTCAGGTAATGTGCAAATTCCTCACAGAGCCCGCTTCTTAACAGTTCCAGGAAATATTTATATTCCATGTGCAAAAAGACTGCTTCATTTTCCAGCCATCCCCGGGGGAACACATTTTGACGTCCGATTTCTTTTGTCTCTTCCATAATATCGGCATTTACCTTGAACATATCCAGCTTGTCATCATACATACCGCTCTTCTTTACAGCCTCATGAAGCCTTTCGGAAATCAGCGGATTTGCACGCATCATATGCACCTGTCCCTCCAAAAACGGCGGGATTGCTCTGGTTCTGAACCGGGTCACGCGAACCAGAGGAAGCCCTGTCTCACTGACAAGCTCTTCTCCGTTCCCGTCCTTCAGAACCTCATACTGAACGGCCTCATTGATAAAATATGTATCATAGACTCCGGTTTCCTCGTTATATGCCCGGGCGAGCCCTTCACCCGTTCTGGCTGCAACAGCCTCCATAAATTCTTTTGCCTGCCCTGCTGTCACCGGCTTCTCTTCGCCGTCAATACCAAAGGTAATCGACGCGCGGTAGGCTTCTTTCGCATCATTGCTGGCATTCCAGTAATCCATGCCGGACACCTGGTCTTTTAAAAGGTTCCAGATGATGTCAAAGAATTCTTTTCCTTCCACCGGAAGTAAAATCTCGGTATCTTCCTCCACTCCGTCAAGGATGCCTTTCATCAGCACCGCCAGCCGGCGCACCTCTGCACTTTCATTGATGGAAGAGCCAATGATTCCCGGAAGTCCGTTCAGGGCGTCGCACCAGCCCGGCTTTCCTCCTTCCATCTCAAGACCCATTCCCATCGGGTCCAGAGAGGCAATTTTATTGACCAGAAGCAGAAGAATCTTTGCAGCAAGTGTACAGTAATAAATCTCTCCGGTTCCCTTCTTCGTCCGCACCTGATTGGGGCGGAAGGTCCTCTCCTCCATCATCCTGGTCTTTTCCGGCACCTTCTGTACCGCGCCATACTGGCGTACCCCCAGCTTGGTGAGCACGTAACGCTCCGCTCTCGGCACAACGAAAGCATCATTATCATAGTAAGTATAGTCTGCTTCTCCAAAAATCAGCTGTTCTGCTCTGTCAGGATAAATCTCTATAAACTGCTCCAGAAGATCTATATTATAGGTCCAATGGTCCACCCAGTAGCCCTCCTGGAAGGTTGCATAGTCTTCTTTGACACACTGTTCCAGCAGGTCATTCAGGAAGGCGTCCATGGTCCCCTGCTTCACTCTTGCGGGAATCTGCTCCATTCCCAGCAGAAGCTGTCCCGGCGTAAAGGCCCCGGCAAGCATTTCCTCGATCTTTGCCCCGGTCTCTTCCTCAAAATAGTTCTCCAGAATTTTCCGAACAGCTTCCCCGTCTTCCACCTCGAAACGGGAACCGTTCAGCACCAGCGGATTGAACCCGTCCAGCTGCAGCAGATTGAAAAAGGTTCGGATACCGGACTCTTCTGTAAATGGGAAGAAATAGACGTCATTTCTCCGATTCTGATTCACATCCCGGAAATTAGCGTTTCCCTGGGAATAATTGGTTGCGTCCACCTGGAAGAAATTATATTCTCTCTCCAAATCCCCGTGCTTGCGGGAATACACATACATAATATGCTTTCCGTTCCCGACTTTCACCGGATACCCGCCCCGCAGATAGTTATCCATAAATGTCTGTCCCATGTACAGATCAAACGCTCTGGAATTGCTGGCGGTAAAGGCATGCCGCTTGGTACGCTCAATCAGCTCTCTGTTTTCCTTAATCTTCTCTTCTATGTATCCCGGCTTCAGCTTCTCCTTCAGGAATTCCTGATAGCGCCCAAAGCTTGGCGCGCTTCCAATCAGCGTATCACACGTATCCGTCTCGCCCGGCCTTAACGTTATCGTCCTGCATCCGAATCCACAGGGGGTGTAGCCTACGTTCACCTGCTCCTTGGGAACCTGAAAATCCTCCTCCGCAAATGCTGCCGGGTAGGTGAAGTCCGTTACATGACCAAAAATCAGGGATGGATCTACAATGGTCTTCGATACATGCAATGTTTCATCCTCAAAGTGAAAATTCAGGTAGAAATTACCTCCCTCTAACAGAACCGTCTCTGCCGTGTCATAAGGCAATGCCTTGATACGGTAAAAAGGAAGTCCTTCATCCATATCGGCACTCATCCATGCCTGGCGCAGATTGCTTTCATTTTTCATATCCTGATTGATCAAATAGTAGGGAATGATGACCGCAAGTCCGTCGGCCACTTCCACAGACACCTGCTCTTTTCCGATGTTCTCAATTTTAACCTGGCGGATCAGCCCTGGTATGTTCTCTCCCGGCAGAGTACAGAACAGAACTTCCGTCCGTATTCCCAGGTCCTCATTGACGTCCTCCAGTTTAAAATCGGCGGAGGTAATCCGCATGCGCTGGCTGATCTTCCGGGATCCGCCGGTCTGTATATCCCGAAAAGGTTCGTAGAGCACGGTGCTCCCATCCGGCTTTTTCACCTTCAGAAAGGTGCGGAACCCCTGGATCGCCGTCTGGCGGTAGGCTTTGTTGGCCGGAAGAAATTCCATGATCGAATAGTCTTTATTATTCACTCCAAAGGTCGCCATGCACTGGCCTCTATTTACATAATATGCCCACATTGGCTTCCCGTATAGTCCGGACACCGCCGGCAGAAAACTGGAAAAGGGCTTTTTCCTGTTATAATCCTCGATGATAAATTCATCATTCTCATTGATATAATAACCACTCTTTGTCATATCTCGTCCATCCTCCGTTGTTTGTGCGCTGCCCGGTATGCTTTGGGGGACATTCCCTTGACCTTCTTAAAGACCTTGGAAAAATACTTCTCATCGTTGAACCCTACTTTGTAAGCCACTTCGTAGGTCTTTAAATAATTCTGCTCCATATAGGTACATGCCCGCTCAATACGCACCTGATTCAGATAATCGACAAATCCACATTTTAGATTCTGGGTAAACATGGTAGACAGATATCCGCCGGATATTCCCACCTTCTCCGCCACTTCCGTCAGAGACAGATTTTCCGCGTAATGCTCAGCTATGTAGTCCTGGGCCGCCCTTACAAAACGATTGGTCTCCGGTTCTTCTTCCAAGATCTCAACCATTTTTTCTTTCCCAAATTCAGTGTCTGCAATCCGGTTCAGTGTATTCAGAATCTCCGAAGCCCGCACCGGCTTCAGCAGATACTCCTTCGCTCCATATCTCAGGGCCTGCTGCGCATACTTAAATTCATCATAGCCGCTGAGGATAATGGTAAGCGGCAGCACCCCGGCTTTTTCTGCCTCCTGCATCACTTCAATCCCACTTTTCAGCGGCATCTGTACATCCAGAAGCATAATGTCCGGCCGGTATTTTAGGATAAGCTCAATGGCCTGCTGTCCATTTTCCGCTTCATAAATTTTCTGAAAGCGATCCGTATGAAGTTGTACATATTTTGCCACACCCCTGCGGATCGTATCTTCATCATCCGCGATCAACAGCTTTAACGGCACTCCTTCTCCTCCTCCTTCAGCGGAATCATCAAAACGACGGTCGTTCCTTTTCCCACATCACTTTGAATCTCCAGTTTAAAATCTTCCCGATATCTTAACTCTAATCTTTCTTTAATATTTTTAATCGCATATCTTCCGATACGCTGTTTCCGGTAACGGTCCGGCTCTTCCTTCCAGATTGCGTCGATCTGCTCCCTGCGCATTCCCACGCCCGTATCCCGGATCTCAAAACGGATATAGCTTCCATCCTTCTTTGCCGCCACCCACAGATAACAGGGGGTGGTCACATTTTCAAATCCATGCACGATCGCATTCTCCACAAAAGGCTGCAGGATCAGCTTCGGCATCTGCGCCTGTCTGACTTCCTCATCCATTTCCACCTGATATTCCAGCCTCTTGGTGAACCGCATCTTCTGAATCTGTAAATAGCAGGACACCAGCTCGATCTCCTGACCGACGGTGACCTCCTTCTGTCCCTGATTCAGCACCAGACGGAACAGCTGGGACAGGGCGATAATGCTTTCGGCAACCTCTTCATTTCCCGCCTCCGTGGCCTGCCAGTACAGGGAATCCAGCGTATTATACAGGAAGTGAGGATTAATCTGCGCCTGCAGAGCCGCCATCTCACTTTCCCTCTCCTTAATCGTTATAATATAATTCTTCTCAATCAAATCCTTGATATCGCTGACCATTCGGTTAAAGCATTCTGCCACCTCTCCGACCTCATCGCCCGTAGTGACCTCCACCTGCTGCTCGAAATCACCCTTCGAGAAAAGGCGGATTGCGTCACTGAGCTCACTCAGCGGCTTGGTATAGATGTTAGAAATAATCAGCAGCAGCGGCATCAGACCGATGAGAATACTGAAAAGCAGCGCAACCGGCATATATGCCACCTCTTTTAGCTGCGTCATCACACTGTATCTCGGTCCGATCTTGCAGACGATGCTGGCATTTCCATCAATCTGGCTGCACACAACATCGTAATCTCCCCAGGTAAAATGTGTCGATCTGACACGGTAATCCTGACTCACAAATTCCCGGCTCTTCAGATACTGCTCTACCTGGGGATCCAGATCTCCCACCTGAAACAGTTCGGTTCCGCATTTATCCAGCACCAGAACGCTCTCTCCCTCCTCCTGCACTACATTCTCGCAGAGACTCTGAAAACGCTCCTGCTGCACACCGATGACGATATAGCCAAGAATCTTTTTCTGCGCCGCGTCAAAAATCTCCCGGTACAGCACCACCTTGTCCGTACGGTTGGTAAGATACGTATCGCTGCTTCCTTTTGGCACGCGCTTCCAGACCATACCATTCTCACTGGTGATCGTTTCCCGGTAATGCTCCGTCTCCCGGATTTCCTCTATGGAAGGCAGGTAGACGCTGCCGTCCATTCCCCTGAGATACGGACGGATCCCGTTCTCCGGATAGATCGCCAGCGTCTGGATGTGTCCCTTTAAGGATACCATATCCTGAACGATCGGAATCGGCGCCTCCTCCTTCCAGAGATTGGCGTTGGCGTTCTTTTCTTCCACATCTGCTGTCGTTAAAAGCTTCTTCACATCGTTGTTGATGCACAGATACGTGGAAATATCTTTAATGTCTGATTGAAGCACATAGATACTGTCCGCCAGCGTATTGACGCTGGCAAGATTACTTTCCTGCTTCTTCTCCAGACCTTTGTGATAGCTGGTAACAAGAAGAACCAGGCATACGATAATAAGCACAGGGGTAAAGGTCAGATATCCATAAAATACCAGCTTCTTTTTTACACTTAATTGATTGACCCACGCTCTTATTTTCTTCATATGCCCATTCTTCCTTACTTTTCTTATTAACCCTTAACAGCTCCCATCGCAACGCCCTTGGTGATGTGCTTATTCAGGATAATATACACAATAACTGCAGGGGCCGCGGTCAGCGCCATTACCGCAAACTGTACCGCATAGTTGGAAGAATATTCTCCGGTAAATTCCAGTACAGAGAACGGAAGGGTTTTCCATTTCGGTGAGCTTAAATATGTACTTGCCATCATGAACTCATTCCAGTTATTCAGGAAGGTCATAATCGCCACAGTTGCAATGGACGACTTCAGCATCGGGGTAATGATCTGGAAAATAATGCGGTAAATCCCGCATCCATCCATGACCGCCGCCTCCTCAAGCTCCACCGGAATTGATGACATGAAGCTGGTCATCAAAAACAGCGCCTGGGGAAGTGAGAATGCGACATACGGAATCAAAAGCGCCCAGATGGTATCGGTAAGTCCCAGCATACTGTAAATCTTGTAGTTTGGAAGAAGCGTCGCATGAATTGGGATCATAAGACCCATTGCAAGCAGCATAGACACCAGACCGCTCAGCTTCCATTTCATTCTATGGCATGCAAATGCAGCCATAATAGATACAACAACTACTAAAACTACCGCAAGAACATTGATCAGCACACTATTCTTTAAGTATAACAAAAAGTTACCGTCTACAAAAGCCTTTGCGTAGTTATCCCACCGGATCTTCTCAGGAATAATCAGAAGTCCGTTGGTGAACATTTCATTACTGCTTGCCAGAGAGAAATCGATCAGCCATACCAGCGGGAATATCTGGATCACAGCTACGAGAATCAGGACGATCCATAAAACCGGTTTTTTTGTTTTCTTTTGTTTTTTTCCAACACGAGCCATTATGCCACCGCTCCTTTCCTTCTTGCCTTTTCCAGTTTCTTAATTGCCTTCTCATCACGATCCTCAAATATCTTATTCAGAACAACCGTCGCAATCAGACAGATGATGATGAATACTACGCCGATGGCATTACCATATCCATACTTAAATGCCTTGAAGGCCTGCTGGTACAGATAGTTGGCAGTAAACTGGGTACTGTTTCCAGGACCGCCGTTGGTCAGCAGGTATACCGTCTCCATCTGCTTCAGGGCAGAGATAACCGCCATTGTCACATTCACCTGGATAACTGGCTTCATAAGCGGCAGCGTAATTCTCAGGAAGATTGTTTTCTGGTTTGCTCCGTCGATGGCAGCCGCTTCATAAAGTACCGGATCGATATTCTTGATACCGGTATAGTAGATCAGCATGCCCCAGCCAAAGCCATGCCAGATCAGTACGATCAGTACGGCCCAAATCGCGGTGTTACTGTCAAACCAGTTGATATCTCCTTTGCCGCCGAACATCTTAATAAGGTTGTTCAAAAGGCCAAAATCCGGATTGTAAATGAATTTCCACAGATAAGCAATAACCGCTACGGAAATAACATTTGGAATGAAGTATACGCAGCGGAAGAAATTCTCTCCTCTTCCGCCCAGCTTATCCAGTACTGCTGCCGTAATGAGCGCCAGCGGATGCTGGATAAAGACAAAGCCGATTGCCAGATACAATGAGTTTCTGAGGGCAATTCTGAAGGTTGCATCATGCAGTAAGGTCTTATAGTTTTCAAATCCGATCATGTTATATGTACCCATACCGGAATAATCGGTAAAACCATAGTAAACACTCAGACAGATGGGAGCCAGAATTGCAAACAGGAATAATAAAAGTCCCGGCAGTACCAAACTTAAAATTACAAGCTTATTACTGTATAGTTTTTTCATGTGACTGCTCCTTTCATGTACAGACGAACCGTCTGTATGGCAGATACAAAAGGTGACCGTCAGGGAAGGTTCTCTGGCGGTCACACAAATCTGTATTATTCTTCGTTAGCTTTATTTACATGATGCGCCAATCGTTGAAAGGAAATCTTCGATAGAAGTGGTTCCGTTGGATACACTCTGAATTTCGCTCTCAATACTTGTCTTGAATGCAGATGGTCCGCAGTCATTGATTGGTGTTCCGGAAAGACTTGTAGAATTATTTACAAGATCTACGATCTGCATCTGAAGTTCTGTTTCTTCGCCTGTCATGTAATCGGTCTGATCCTGTGCTGACATACCAACTCCGTTTTCCCATCCATACTTAGAAAGTTTGTCTGGCTGATACATGTAGTTCAGGAACTTGATTGCTTCGTCTTTTACCTCAGAGTTAGCAGAAACTGCATATCCGCCGCCGTTCCAAGCTGCGATATCTGTTGCTGTTCCTTTTCCGTCTTTTACTACCGGCATGGTAAATACGCGGATATTTGTACGGATGTCCTCTGGAATATCCTCATTCAGAGCCATGGATGCATCCCAGCTTCCCATGTAGTACATTGCTGCCTGTCCGTTGGTAAACAGGTTCTGGGCTGTTCCGTAATCCTGTGAGTCATAACCGTTCTGGAAAAGTCCTGCATCTACAGCATCCTTCAGAAGCTGTGTAGCCTCTTCAAGCTCTGGAGCAGAGAAGTCGCCAGTTTCGATTGCGTTAGAGATAATATCTGCATAGCCGTCGCCTGCAACCTTGTAAAGCAGGTCGGAAAGATAAACAGCCATCGGCCATCCATCGCCGCCGTCCATTGCTACCGGAGTAACTCCTGCATCGTTAATCTTGCCTGCAAGTGCAAGAAGGTCATCATAGGTCTCCGGAACTTCCCATCCGTTTTCTTCGAACATCTTCTGGTTGTAGTAGAATACTGCAACGTCTGTGTTTCTCGGAAGTCCGTACAGCTTGCCGTCATATGTATATCCGTTCAGTGAACCTTCCACGAAGGTGTAATCTGCGTAATCATCCTGATTCAGCTCTGCAAGAACACCTGCGTCTACTACTTCATCAAGGAATGCCGGCTGTCCCCAGATGCTTACTACATCCGGCATACCTTCCATAGAGTATGCTTTGAATTTTGTCTTGTATGCTTCCTCATCGAGAGCCTCAACCTTAATATCTACGTCCGGGTTCTCTTTCATATACTCGTCGATGATTGTCTGCTCTACCAGTCCCTGTCCATTCTTTCTGTCTGGCAGATTGGAGAATACCTTCAACGTAACCTTACCGTCTTCCGATGCTCCCCCGTCTGAGGAACTTTCTTTGCTTCCACAGCCTGCTGCCATGGTTGCTACCATAGCTACCGCCAGCATGATTGATACTATTTTTTTCTTCACGTTTTTACCTCCCTTTATTTATGGTCTCCTGCGCAAGAGGTTTTTTGTTATGATAAAATTCTAACATCGAATATAGGAAAAGAATAGGCATCAAATTTTCAAAAAGGTGTAATATTTTCATATCCATACAGGAAGAAAAAGCGCACCGCCTTAAGCGATGCGCTTCTCCCTCTCATTCCAAAAACGTAATACTCTTACTCCATGTTATCTTCTTATAAATGCAGCACTCTGTCCTTAATCTCCTGGGTTCTTCCCTGGTTCCAGAACTGGGTTCCAATGTAGCCGCAGGTCCTTCTTGCCACAGCCATCTTGTTCTGATCCCGGTTACCACAGTTCGGGCATTCCCAGATCAGCTTGCCGCAGTCATCCTCCTGAATTAGAATCTCTCCGCTGTACCCGCAGCACTCACAGTAATCGCTCTTGGTATTGAGCTCTGCATACATGATGTTCTCATAAATAAACTTCATAACGGAAAGTACCGCCGGAATATTCTGCTGCATATCCGGAACCTCAATGTAGCTGATCGCTCCGCCCGGGGACAGCTTCTGGAAATCCGCTTCGAATTTCAGCTTGTCAAAGGCGCTGATCTTCTCCGTTACATGCACATGGTAGCTGTTGGTAATATAGTTCTTATCGGTAACTCCCGGAATAATTCCAAAACGCTTCTGCAGACATTTTGCAAACTTATAGGTGGTAGATTCCATCGGTGTTCCATATACGGAATAGCTGATGTTCTCCGCGTCCTTCCACTCCTTGCACTTGTCATTCAGACGCTGCATTACGGACACTGCAAATTCCCTGCCCTCCAGAGTGGTGTGGGACTTGCCGATCATTCTCATACACATCTCATAGAGTCCGGCATATCCCAGAGAGATCGTTGAATATCCATTGTACAGCAGCTTGTCGATGGTCTCGCCCTTCTTCAGCCTTGCAAGAGCTCCATACTGCCACAGAATCGGAGCCACATCGGAAATGGTTCCCAGCAGTCTCTCATGGCGGCAGCGGAGAGCGCGGTGGCACAGCTCCAGTCTCTCATCCAGAATCTCCCAGAACTTATCCATATCTCCCTGGGAGGTGCAGGCCACGTCTACCAGATTAATGGTGACAACTCCCTGGTTGAACCGTCCGTAGAACTTATAGCTTCCATCCTCATTTCGCTGGGAATCCTCAACCGTCAGGAACGAACGGCATCCCATGCAGGTGTACACATTGCCCTGCTTCAGCTCCTTCATCATCTTGGCAGAGATATAGTCAGGAACCAGACGCTTTGCCGTACACTGTGCCGCAAGCTCCGTCAATCTCCAGTATTTGGAATCCTCGGTGATATTATCCTCGTCCAGCACATAGATGAGCTTCGGAAACGCCGGTGTGATCCACACGCCCTTTTCATTCTTAACGCCCTGCATTCTCTGCTTCATGACTTCCTCAATGATCATTGCAAGGTCGTCTCTGGTCTTCCCCTCCGGAACCTCATCCAGATACATGAACATGGTTACAAATGGCGCCTGTCCGTTACAGGTCATCAGTGTGATCAGCTGGTACTGAATCGTCTGAATACCGCTCTTGACCTCTTCTCTCAGACGTCTCTCCGTAATCTTGCTGATGATCTCCTCGTCCATGCTCTCGCCGCATTCCCTGCGCTCCTGAATCACGCTCTTCTTGATCTTCTGTCTGCTGATATCCACAAACGGAGCAAGATGGGCAAGGGTAAAGGACTGTCCGCCGTACTGGTTACTTGCAACCTGGGCCACGATCTGTGTGGTTACATTACATGCGGTAAAAAAGCTGTGAGGCTTCTCAATCAGGGTCTCGCTGATCACCGTACCATTCTGAAGCATATCCTCCAGATTAATCAGGTCACAGTTGTGCTCCTTCTGAGCAAAATAATCGGAATCATGGAAATGAATGATTCCCTCCTCATGCGCCTTCACAATCTCCTCCGGGAGCAGTACACGTTTGGTCAGATCCTTACTTACCTCTCCTGCCATGTAATCCCGCTGTGTGGAGTTGATGACCGGATTCTTATTTGAATTCTCCTGGTTGACCTCCTCATTCAGATGCTCGATCAGCGCAAGGATTCCGTTATCCGTCGTGTTCGACTTCCGGGCAAGCTCCCTCTTATAACGGTAGCGCACATACTTCTGTGCAACCTCATATCCGCGCATCCCCATGATGCTGGTCTCTACCATATCCTGAATATCCTCTACGTGTACAGCATGGGTCATACGCTGCACCTGCTGTGCAATATCATCCGCAATTGCTCGTATCTGATACTCATTCATCTTATAAATATTCTCTACTTCATTGTTCGCCGCATTAATCGCATTCTCGATTTTTGTCAGGTCAAACGTGACTTCTTCGCCATTTCTCTTGATTACCTTATTCTTAACCACAGTATTCATCCTTATACTCTCCTCTCAGGTCTATAATGTATTATGTCGATCATCCACCAAATATTGGTCACTCCTCTTTTATCACCACAACATCTTGTGTGTGCATAGAAAATGTTACCACAAAATGCACTAAATGAAAAGTGGTATTTTTATGATTTGTGAAAAAAGTTATTTTTATCAGTATTTATGCCACCGTAATTGTCCAAAATATGGTATTGTTATGAATAAAAGAGGTTATAATAGTTCAAGATTGATTCACAAGGAGGTTATCCATGTTAGAACAGCTACTTTCATTACCAGGTTTTGTCTATGATCTCGGCGGCAAATATTTTTTTCTCGGCAAATGGATCTGCAAAGAATGCACAGACGTTGACGCCACAGACTGCGCCTATATGTATGCAATGTCCCGGGAAGCACAGGAAGAAAAGGAAAGCAGTTATTATTTTCAAAAATTGCGAGCCTACAGTGATTTCGCACTGGAAGTACCTTACGATCCGGTACGGATTCGCAAAAATATGGAAGCGCTTTTGGAAACCTTGCCCGAAGCGGTTTCCCGAAAACTGGAATCACAGATTTCTGCGTTTTCCAAGGATCTTAGTAAATACGCCTAAGCTGCCGTCTTAATTTAGGAAATATTTAGGAAATAAAATTCCTACAATGCTACATACACAGGATATGGAGGGATACTGCATGAAGTTATCCAACCGCTTCTATTCTTTTTGCGGTATACTGATGCTGGTCAGCGAGATTTGGAAGCAATGGACTCTCACTTTTATTTTAAATCATGGTTCTTACAGTTGGTGGCATTTCCCATTTCAACTGTGCAGTATCCCTATGTATGTCTGCCTGGCAATCGGAGTGTTAAACTCCCCCAGAATCAGAAAGCATTCCCCATTCCTTGATGTCCACGCAGACCGTATCTGCAGTCTGCTCATGGCTTTTCTGATGGATTTTGGAATGCTTGGCGGTATCTTCACGTTTTTTGATACCAGTGGAATGCACTATGACTATCTGCCGCTGACCATCCATTCCTTCGCCTGGCACATTCTGCTTATTTTTATCGGCTGCTTCACCGGCCTGAATCCCAAAGCAGACCACACATGGCGGGGATTTTGCTTCAGTACCGCTTTATATCTCATATGCTGTCTGGCTGCCACAATTTTCAACTTGTTATTTTACCAATTTGGTGTTATTAATATGTTCTACATCAGCCCCCACTATTATATGCATCAGAAGGTATTCCATTATATCACAGACACCTTTGGCAATGGGTACGGAATCGCTGCTTATATTACCGCGTCTGTCATCGGCGGGGGCCTGTTTCACCTGATGTGGAAGCGAATATCAGATTCTTTGTCTATAAAGAGGATAATAAGTTGAAATCCAAATATTGAAAGAGTATAATAGTAAAAGACAAAAAAACAGGAGGTTTTAACTATGTTAGATACAAAAGTTGTAGAACTGTTAAATCAGCAAATAAATAAGGAGTTTTATTCCGCATATTTATACCTGGATTTCTCCAATTATTATTATGATCAGGGTTTAGATGGGTTTGGAAACTGGTATAAGATTCAGGCTCAGGAAGAGCGTGACCATGCAATGCTGTTTGTTCAGTATTTACAGAATAACGGCGAACAGATCGTTCTGGAGGCAATTGAAAAACCGGCAATTAAGCTGGAAAGCGCAAAGGCGGTACTGGCAGAAGGCCTGAAGCATGAGCAGTATGTGACTAGCTTAATACATACCATTTATGATGCTGCATATTCCGTAAAGGATTTCCGCACCATGCAGTTTTTGGATTGGTTTGTAAAAGAACAGGGCGAGGAGGAGACGAATGCAGATAATCTGGTAAAGAAATTTGAGTTATTCGGCGATGATCCGAAGAGTTTATATATGCTGGACAGTGAACTCGGTGGGCGAGTATATTCTGCACCGTCATTAGTTTTATAAGATATGAATAGAAAAAAAGTAGTCTGTCCATGTTATCATGTCACAAAGGGCGACATCGCTGATGCCCTGGATAACGGCGCAAAGAACTATAAAGATGTAAAAAAGATGACAAAAGCCGGAAAAGGCTGCGGCAAATGTAAGAAAAAGGTCAAAAAACTGACCAAAAAGCTGCTGAAAAAGAAATCCGCAGACTAAATATAACAATTTGCCGAATAAATTTCATTTTAGAATTGACAAAAGGCGGTCACTCATGGTATAAATATCTAGTGACCGCTTTTGGTTGCAAAATTTATAGGGGATTGGTCAAATGGTATGACAGGAGTCTCCAAAACTCTTAGCGGGAGTTCGATTCTCTCATCCCCTGGTTAACCCGTAGTTGTTGAAACTACGGGTTTTCTTTATCTTCCGCACAGCGGCTTTTTGTTTAGAGAACTATTTGACAGCGCCGCACATTAGGACATATCCTGCATATCCTAATAAAAAAAGGAGAATTTTCCATGTCGAATCTTTTCGGATGTTTTTCTTCAGACAGCCGGTGCAGACGCAATGATCACGATCGCAGAGACCACCGATGCGACGACCGCCGCGATAATCGCCATAATGACCGCCGTGATGATTGCAGAGACAATCGTCATGATGATCGGTGCGATGACCACTGTGACAGAAACGACCATGACTGCCGGCGTTAATAATAGAGACTTAAAAAACCCGTAGTTTCTTTATCTTCTTTAGAATTTTAGATTTCGAAGCTAAGCTCAAAAGCCTGGCGATTTGCATTCATGACGTTCCCGACTTTTTCAGCATCGCCTATAACGTAGGTCTCCAAAACCAGTGTCCTTAATGATTCCGCCATTTCTCTTCTGGGCCTCATTTCAAAAGCGCTGACAATGGTAATCCCTATTATAAATTTCTCAACAAATCCTATGCTTACCCGTTGTATCCGGCCGCTCTCCTATGGTAAACTGGTAAAGGCTAAATTTGCAAAAAGAGAGGTAACGATTATGTGGGCTTATAATAGCGTATTTTATCAAATATATCCGATTGGATTCTGCGGCGCCCCCTATGCAAACGATGGGGTTTATGCTCCGCGCATTAAAAAACTGATGGAATGGAGTCCCTATTTGAAGGATCTGGGTGTAGACTCCATCATTCTGAATCCGATTTTTGAATCAGATAATCACGGTTACGATACCAGAGATTTCCGTTCCATTGACTGCCGCCTTGGCAGCAACGAAGATTTTGCAGAAGTCTGCAAAGACCTCCATGAGCATGGTGTAAAGATTGTGCTGGACGGCGTATTTAACCATGTAGGACGCGGCTTCTGGGCCTTTCAGGATGTTCAGGAAAAGAAATGGGATTCCCCGTACAGAGATTGGTTTCATATCAGCTTTGAGGGCAACAGCTGCTATGACGACGGTTTCTGGTACGAAGGCTGGGAAGGACATTTTGAATTGGTAAAGTTAAACCTTCGCAATCCTGCTGTTGTAGAGTATCTCCTGGATTGTATCCGATTCTGGGTAGAGGAATTTGATATTGACGGACTCCGCCTTGATGTAGCATATAGTCTGGACCGGGATTTTGTGAAGACTCTCCGCTGGTTTACCGGCAGTCTGAAGCCGGATTTTGTCCTGATTGGAGAGGTATTATTCGGGGATTATAATTTGATCGTAAATGACGAGATGCTTCACAGCTGCACCAACTATGAGTGCTACAAGGGAATCTTCTCAAGCTTTAACTCTATGAATATGTTCGAGATTGCCCATTCCCTGCATCGCCAGTATGGTCCGGACCCCTGGTGCATTTACCGCGGCAGGCATCTGGTGAACTTTGTGGACAATCACGATGTGACCAGATTGGCAAGCATTTTGACCAACAAAGAGCATATCCGCCCTGCGTACGGCCTGCTTCTTGGTATGCCGGGTATTCCATGCATTTACTATGGAAGTGAGTGGGGCGCAGAGGGACAGAAAGCGCCGGATAACGACTATGCGCTTCGCCCGTGCTTTAAGGCCCCCGAGCCGAACGATCTGACCAAATATATCAGGAAACTGATTGCAATCCGCCAGAACAGCCACGGACTCTGCAATGGAAGCTACCGCAATATTGTTCTGACCAACCATCAGCTTATTTTTGAACGGGCTTCCGAAAAAGAACGGGTACTGGTAGCAATCAATGCTTCTGGGGACGCGTACACCGCCTGCCATGGGGATTTGAATGGCCTGGTTACCGAACTGCTGAGTGAGGAAACTGTTCAGCTTAACGGACAGTTAGCAATGGCGCCTTACAGCGTACAGTATCTAAAATTCTAATATCAATTATATTTCAAGAAAAGAGGATCGCACCGCATGCAATCCTCTTTTCTTATTCTCTATTCTCTTACCAGAACTTTCTCAATCTCTGCAATATACATGGTATGATAATCCTTATCCGGATACCATTTATCAGAATTTTCCGTTCCTACAAAGCACTCCGGCAGCATCGCCTGGGAATACATTTTCCGGCATACCAGAATCATCTCTGCTTCCTCTACTCCCACGGTCCCGTCTGTCACATATGGCGTAAGTCCTGCAAACTGCCACTTGTCCTCCACCTCACGGCCGGAGATACTTCCACAGATATTCAGCGCTTTTCTCTGTTCTTCCGGCAGGAACGAAAGTGTAAATTTCATCTCCCGGTCTACAAATTCCTTGGTATATCTCTGCGGACGGATATAGGCCGTTGCAACCCTTTTCCCCCACATAATACCCAGGCCGCCCCAGCTTGCGGTCATGGTATTGGATTTGCTCTCATCACCTGCTGTAATCAGCATCCACTGTTTACCGATCTTCTCAAATGGATTAAAAGACAGTTCTTCAATCTTAATCTCACGAAATCCCATCATATCCCTCCTATTTCATCATTACCTTGCGAAAGTTCTTTTTACCTTTTTTTACCACCATTCCTTCTCCGGCAAATGCATCTGCACCGTATGCGGTCTTAATATCAGAAACCTTCTCGCCATCTACCATAACGCCGCCCTGCTGTACTGCACGTCTTGCCTCTGCCCTTGAGGGCACCAGACCGCTCTTTACCAGCACACTCAGAATATCAATGCTGCCATCTGTCAGGTCATCCGCTGTCAGCTCTGCAGTCGGCATATCTGCTGCCGCGCCCTGACTAAACAGTGCCTTCGCTGCCGTCTGCGCCTTCTCAGCCTCTTCCTCGCCATGCACCAGCTTGGTCAGCTCATAAGCCAGAATCTCTTTTGCAGTATTTAACTGCGCTCCTTCCCATGCATCCATCCTGTCAATTTCCTCCAGCGGCAGGAAGGTCAGCATGCGGATACATTTAAGAACATCTGCATCTGCCACATTTCTCCAATACTGATAGAAATCAAACGGAGATGTCTTCTCTGGATCAAGCCATACGGCGCCACTCTGCGTCTTGCCCATCTTCTTACCCTCCGAGTTCAGAAGCAGTGTAATTGTCATTGCGCTTGCATCCTCACCCAGCTTACGGCGAATCAGCTCGGTTCCGCCCAGCATGTTGCTCCACTGATCATCTCCGCCAAACTGAAGATTACAGCCGTATTTCTGGAACAGCATATAGAAATCATAGCTTTGCATAATCATGTAATTGAATTCCAGGAAGCTAAGTCCTTTTTCCATTCTCTGCTTATAGCATTCTGCTGTCAGCATGCGGTTGACAGAGAAATGTGCGCCTACCTCGCGGAGCACTTCGACATAATTCAGATCCAGAAGCCAATCTGCATTATTTACCATCAGCGCTTTGCCCTCTGAGAAATCAATGAACCGGCTCATCTGTCTCTTAAAGCAATCACAGTTGTGCTGAATCGTCTCCGGTGTCATCATCTGGCGCATATCACTTCTGCCAGACGGGTCACCGATCATGGCTGTTCCTCCGCCGATCAGCGCGATCGGCTTATTGCCTGCCTCCTGCAGACGTTTCATCAGACACAGTGCCATAAAATGTCCCACGTGAAGGCTGTCCGCGGTAGGGTCAAATCCAATATAGAAGGTCGCTTTTCCATTGTTGACCAGATCTCTGATCCTTTCCTCATCCGTTACCTGCGCAATCAATCCGCGCGCCTGAAGTTCTTCATAAATTCCCATCTTCATTTCTCCTTTTTACAATTCCTTTTTATTTTTTAATAAACACCACAAACCCACAATCTGTAGGGTGATCTAAAATATAGCAGCTTTCATGCCCTTTCAGATATTTGAGAAGCATACACACAAGGGTGGTATCTCCCCCGGCACACAGGATATTCACAAAGCCAAGCCAGAAAAGAATCCCACTTCCTGTAATCAGCGCCACAAGAAACACTCCCACGCCAAGAACCGCAAAGGGCATTATAGCACCAACCAGATACTCTGTCGGCTTCAGAGGCTCTTTACAGTGACAGTATGGGGTCAGAACTTCCCACATCATTCCAATATGGATGCTCTGCCATTTCCCTTTCGTAAACATTGACCAGCCCACGCCATGCAGCAGCTCATGGATGAAAATTGTCCCGATAAACAGGATCCAAAACAGCTCCAGTTTTCCCCCGCCAAAGCTTCCTTCCCCGAATCTTCTGACCAGTATCCAGATGACAAGCTCCAAAACTGCAAAAGGTCCTGCCGTAACAAATGCCATAAGATTCGCCTTCAGGATGGATATCACCTCTTGTTTTTCTTCATAACCTTCCGAAAGAAACTGACGCTTTTGTTCCTCATAATTTGCTATGATCTTCTGCTTTGCCGGACTTATCTTCTTCGTCTTCGCCATGATGCACCTGCCTTTCCGTCTTATACTATCCTGACGTCTGTCCCATTGTCCACAAAAAAATCGTCCTTATCTTAACAGATAAGGACGAAATATATTCCGCGGTACCACCTTGTTTTGCGGGCAGCTCACACTGCCAGCCTCAATAACTGCATCTACAGCCCTACGCATAACGCGCGCCCACGTCACAGCCTACTTGCACTCTCATACGCGCTTTGGGTGTGCAGCTCCGAGATGTATTCACATTTCCCACTTTCATGCGCCTCTCACCCGCCGGCAGCTCTCTGTACGGGTTAAGAAATGCTACTTCTTCTCTTCCAAGCCTTTATTTATTTTACTCTCTGAGAGTTTAACCGATTTCCGGTTCTTTGTCAAGCAGTTATATCTGAATACTCTATTCTGTTGTATCCCCATAAATCCAGTTGACATTATATCCACAGAAATAGAACTGGACTCCCTTCACGTCACTGTCTAACATGTACCATTCGTTGGCCTGCTCCAGCGGAACAGAAACTGCATCCTCAATCAGCAGCTTCTCTGCTTCATTGAGCAGATCCATACGTGCTCTTTCATCCACTTCGCTCTGTGCAGCCTCAAGAAGGGCATCAAATTCTTCGTTGGAATAACCGCTGTAATTATAGCTGTTATCACTCCGGTACAGCTCCATATAAGTATAAGGATCATCATAGTCCGGTCCCCAGCTTCCCGTACCAATCTCAAATTCTCCATTCGGATATGCAGTAGAGTAGAGGTTCGCCCAGGTTGTCTGCTCGATCTCTACATTGATTCCCAGCGCATTCTGCCACATTTCCTGAAGAATTTCTGCCTTTTTCTTGTCCGAATCTGCATCAGACGTCATGAGCTTAACCGTAATCTCAGAAGCTTCGGAATAACCCAGCTCTTCCATTGCATCGGCCAGATATTTCTCTGCCAGCTCCTGATCCCCCTCCAGCGGATAATAAAAATCCTGATCATAAGCTTCGCTGTAGAGCTTTCCTTCCCCGCCTGAGATTCCTGAGAACACAATACCGCCATACGCATCGTTGACGTCATCTGTCGCCAGTGCAACATAGGTTTTACGATCCAGACTATAGTTCAGCGCCTTCCGGAAATTCTTATTGCCAATCGCTTTATTATCACTGTTCAGATTCAGGTAACAGTATACGGTACCTCCGCTCTGGTAAACCTCTGCCTCGTCCTCATACTCTGCTACATAGGAAGATGAGATTTTCGCATAATCGAGCTCTCCGTCCTCATACATTGCAATCTGGGTATCTTTGTTCTCGATATAGCTTATCTCTGCTCTGTCCCAGTGAATGGAATCTGCATCCCAGTAATACTCATTAGGCTCAAAAATCCACTCTCTGTTTTCTGCGCTTGTAAGCTTAAACGGACCTGAATATACATTCTGATCTGCCTTACCGGCAAAATCACTTCCATATTCTTCCACAACATCTTCTCTCAGAGGGGCAAACTGTCCGCAGGAACCAATCAGACTCAGGAAATAAGACGTCGGTTTTTCCAGCTTCACTACCACCGTCTGGTCATCCGGCGCTTCGATTCCCAGCTCCTCCGGCTTCATATCGCCTGTCTCAACGCTCTTGCCGTTCAAAACATATTCGCCGATAAATGCATATGGACTTGCAGTCTCCGGATTCATCAATCTTCTCCAGCTGTAAACAAAATCATCTGCTGTGATTGTTTCTCCGTCACTCCAGCATGCATCCTCTCTCAGATGGAACGTATAGGTTAATCCGTCGTCAGAGATTTCCCAGGTTTCCGCAACGCCCGGGTTAATCTCGCCGCTTGAATTGCGCACAAGACCTTCTGTAAGCGCATGTTGAATTTCATTGTCTGTAGTACTATTTCCCTTTGTCGGATCCAGCGTCGTCGGTTCCGTACTAATAGCATAACGAAATACTTTTTCCGAATCACTTCCGGAATCTGGCTCTGAACCGGACGGTGTGCTGCAGCCTGACAGCATAGCAATTACCATAACAGCAGACAGCATGGTTGCAATTAATTTCTTCTTCATATTTTTCTCCTCCTATCTCATGTAGTTTTGTGCCACAAAACAGTAAATACCATATAATATATTATAGATAACAATCTCCCTCAGTGGCATATAGATTTGGCACAAATACATGGACATTTGTTGCAAAATGATGTTATAATATCTTCACACGATTTTTTCGCAGGAGGCATTATGAATCTTTATACCAAAGACACGATTCAATTAACCAATTACGATAGGCAGGATTGTAAAGATCTCCATTCCTGGGGTCCTGGTGCAAGAACCTGTTATATCATCCACTATGTTATCAGGGGCAGCGGCTACCTAGAATGCGACAGCCACTGTTATCATATCTCGGCCGGTGAAAGTTTTTTGATCTGTCCGTATGTAATGATACATTATTATCCTGATCCCGAAGATCCCTGGGAATATACCTGGATAGATTTCATTGGAAAAGAAGCGGACAGCTACCTGAGCGACTGTGTAATGAGCCGTTTCCAGCCCGTCGCCCCCGCACTCCCTGCCTCCCGTATCCTGCCCCTCTACGAAAGGCTTCGGGGATTAGATATATTTTCTGCCGACAGCTTAGAAGCCAATGGCATCCTGTTAGCAATCCTGGGACTATATGCCGACAGCTTTCCGTCTTCGCAAAAAGCTGTTCTTTCAACGGAGAATAACCGTCTGGCTACCGCTGTTTCCCTGATTCAAAGCAGTTATCATGATCCCGCATTCCAGATTAATACATTATGTCAGACGCTGCATTGGAACCGTTCATCTCTGCATCGCCTGTTTCGACGCTGTCTTCACACCTCGCCAGGCAAATATCTGACCGATTACCGGCTTCGGCAGGCCTGTCTCCTTCTCCAAATAGGAATGTCTGTAAAGTCAACCACCTTTTCCTGCGGCTTTACTGACCAGTTTTACTTCTCCAGAGTATTCAAAAAACGGATGGGTGTACCTCCCTCCGAGTATAGGAAAATGTGCAGCACATCATCTAATTACATAGATTTGCAGTCTGACCCAATACATAATTAAAGGAGCCAAATTGATATGCTCCCTGTCAAGTAGACAGGTCAAATATCTAAAATAAGATGCTCTAAA
>JAUNGJ010000077.1 GCA_030524585.1 Eubacteriales bacterium
ATGGAAATGCTAATTTGAAACAGGCTTCTAATTTGCGTGGATTATACTAGTACATAGGATGGAGATGGAATTAGATGAACTTAGAGCAAACAGGAAAAAATATAGTAGATATTCAGCAAATGAATCGTTCTTTAATATTGAGAACGATCTTAAGGAAACATCGTACTACCCGTGTAGAGCTTTCCAATTTAACCGGTTTAAATAAAGCTACTGTTACAAACATAGTGGGAGATTTGATTACCTGGGGGGCGGTCAGGGAAGTTGGGCTGATTGCCGGGAAGTCCGGAAGGCGTTCCATAGAGATTGAGTTGGTGGCTGAGCAGTATGTCACTATTGGAGTTTGGCTTACGAGAAGGCATTTCATGGTGGGTGCTTTTGATATTTACGGAGAGTGCCTGTTCTCGGAACGGTTTTCTGTTGGCCTGTACAGTCCCATTGAAGATCTGATCAGCCAGATGGTGGATCAGATTCAGCGGGCAGAGAAAAGATGTCAGGATAAAACTATTCTGGGTGTGGCAGTGGCTTTGCCAGGTCCATATATTAAACGGGAAGGAAGAATCGCCCTGTTGACGAAGCGGCGTGAATGGCAGCGAGTGGATATTGCACAGAGGCTGCGGGATGAACTCAGTATGGAAGTGTTTACACAGCACGATGCGGACGCAGCGGTGATGGCAGAGTGGTGCCATGCAGAGAACATGGATGCATCTTCTTCTGTTCTGTGTATTATGGTGGGACATGGATTAGGAGGAGGTATTATAGAAGACGGAAAGATTATTTCCGGATGCCTTGGTGTGGCTGGAGAGATTGGACATATGAGCATTCGATATGATGGCCCGAGGTGTGAATGTGGAAATTTTGGATGTCTGGAGCAGTATTGTTCTTCTTTTGCAATACAGAGAAGAATAAAAGAATTGTTGAAGGTATATCCGAATACGGAGTGTACGGAAGACATCGGTTTATCCGAGGTAATTCGATTATATAAAAAAGATGATCCCCTTGCAACTTATGTGGTGGATGAAGTTGCGCGGTATTTGGGATTTGGCATTGCCAGCTTGGTTAATCTGTTCAATCCGAAAAAAATTATTATCGGTGATGAACTATCAGAGGCGGGCGAAAAGTTTTTGGATATGATTAAGTGTACAGTAAAGGAAAGGGTACTGTCAGAAGTTTACAATAATATGGAAATTAAATTGAGTACATTGTCGGACGCTGTATTGCAGGGAATTTGTATTTCCTTGGTGGAATATGTGGTGAAAAAACCGGAAATGTTTATTAGAAATTCACAGCCGCAGCCGGAAGGAGATTAAGAGATTACAGGATTTGCGGAAATGTGGCTGTCAGAATGTTCTGTCGTTATTAGCTGCCGGTGTGGCAGTTAAATATATAATGTAAAGGAGAGAAGAATATGAAAAAGAGAACAGGAACGATGTTGGCAGCTGCATTGGCACTTACCACAACAATGGGACTTTCTATGGGGGCTTATGCGGAGGAGGAGTTGATTCAGGCAGCATATCTGACCAAATCAATTTCCAATGAAACATGGCAGTTAATGGCACAGGGTGTAATTGATCAGGGGCCAGAATATGGCTTTGAGGTTACAAACATGGACTGTGACATGAACGCAGCAAAACAGGTGGAACAGGTTGAGAGCTGTATTGAGGCAGGATATAAGATGATTGCGATTTCTCCTGCGGATTATGATGCACTGGATGATGTTTGTCTGAAGGCAATTGAGCAGGGAGTACATATTGTAAGTATTGATGGGCCGAATTTTAATGCTCAGGCTTATGTGGCTGCTGATGAGTATGATAATGCTTACGGCCTTGGCGTAATGGCTGGTGAGTGGGTAAATGAAAACTGGCCGGAAAAAGAAACAATTAAACTTTGTCTGCTGGAATACGTATATGAAGAAGCATGTATTGACAGAGCAGCAGGTTTGCTGGATGGATTCACAGATACAGTAAAAGCTGAAGTTGATGTGGTTTCCAGAATTTCTCCGGCTAACCAGGCAGAAGGCAATGAGATGGGTGAGACCGTATTCCAGGCAACGGATGTGGATGTGGCTCTGGCCATCGCAGGTGATAATGCGGCCGGCTTCTGTACAGCAGCTGAGAGTGCAGGTGTTGGATACGAGGATATGATGGTAGCAGCCATGGATATCTCTCAGGTTTCCGGTCAGCTTATGCAGGAAGGAAAATATGTGAAATTCCTGGGTTCCTGGGGATCTCCTTCTGTTGAGAAGGCTCAGGTTCACCTGAAAGCTATGCAGGCAGCAATGGAAATTGAGGGTGTTACCGAAGATCCGGTTCGTGTTGTTTATGATGTTGAGTATGTGGATGAATCCGGTATCGATCAGATAATGGAAGATTTTGGATGGTAGAAAGCATTTGATTTGTGTGATGAATAGGGTCGGCGGGAAAACTGCATAGTTTTTAGAAGCTGACGGTGAAAAGGTGTTTTATTTTTGTACATGTTACAAAATAAAACACCTTTTCACAAAAACAGAGTAATCCTGCATAAGCAGGATGGAGGAGGTAGATGGGATGCAGACAATTCTGGAATTAGAACATGTCAGCAAGATGTTCCCGGGAGTAATTGCTTTGGATGATGCCAGCATCGAGTTCCGGAAAGGGGAGATTCATGCGCTTGTAGGAGAGAACGGCGCCGGAAAATCCACAATGATCAAAACCTTGACCGGTTATCATAAACCTACAAAAGGTGTAATCCGTTATGAAGGAAAAGAGTATTCCGGTTTTACACCCAGCGGTGCGAAGGCCGCCGGTATCGGAGTGATTTATCAGGAATTAAATATGGTGAGCCATCTGACTGTTGCAGAAAATATATTCCTGAGTGATCTTCCCAAGAAGGGAGCACTTTTAGATAAACAAACTATGGAAAAGAGAACCCAGCAGCTTATGAATGAAATGGGATTGCCGATTTCCCCGAATATCCCGGTGGGAGAACTGTCCATTGGTTATCAGCAGATGGTTGAGTTGGCCAAAGCGCTGGTGACGGATTCCAAATTGATTATATTCGATGAACCGACAGCACCGCTGTCCAATCGGGAAGTAGATATTTTATTTAAGCAGATTGCCCGATTGAAGGAAAAGGGAATTACCCTTATCTATATTTCTCATCGCCTGGATGAGATTTTCCAGATTGCAGACCGGGTCAGTGTTATGCGGGATGGAAAAATAATTGCAACGTTAAATATTGAGGATACGGATAAAGAAGAATTGATCCAGTTGATGGTAGGACGTGCTATGAATGAGGTATATCCCCAACGGCCGCGTCATACAGGTAAAGAGGTTCTGCTGGAAACGAAAGGGCTGACCGGCAATGGTGTAAAAAACATATCGCTTGATATTCGAAAGGGAGAAGTGTTAGGCTTGGGCGGACTGGTAGGCGCCGGAAGAACAGAATTTGCACAGCTTCTGTTTGGAGCAGCCAAGGTTGAGAGCGGGGAGATCCTTTTAAAGGGAAAAACAGTAAGTATCAACAGTCCCAGCAGAGCAATGAAGCTTGGCATAGCGATGGTTCCCGAGGATCGAAAAAGGCAGGGACTTGTCCTGGATGAGCCGGTAAAAGATAATATCGCACTGCCGGTGTTGAAAACCTTATCATCAAAAGGGCTGAGGATTCTGAATCGTAAGAGAGAGTTGGCTCTGACAGAATATTACAGGGGAAAGATGCGGATAAAAATTTATTCGGGCTTACAGCTGGCGAAAGAATTGAGCGGTGGTAATCAGCAGAAGATCGTATTGTCCAAAGAGCTGGCGACGAAACCGCAATTGATTATTATAGATGAACCTACCCGTGGTATTGATGTGGGTGCAAAGCAGGAAATATATAAGCTTATGAATGAACTGGTTTCGGAGGGGATGACCATTTTGATGATTACCTCTGAAATGGAGGAACTAATCGGTATGTCGGATAGAATTGTAATATTCTGTGAAGGCCATAAGACAGGCGTTTTGTCGAGGGAAGAGTTCAGTTCGGAGAGAATTCTTACACTGGCTTCTCAGTATTGATCGGAGGATAAATCAATGAAAAAACAAAATATAGTAGGTAAACTGTTAAAAGATTACGGTATCGTTTTAGTATTAATTTTAACGGTGATATGTTTTGGTATTGCAAAACCGAAATTTCTTACCGTATCCAATTTTCTGACTATTCTGAAACAGACTGCGGTAGTATGCATCTGCGGTGTGGGTATGCTTTTTGTATTGATCACAGGAGGAATTAACCTGGCAGTGGGATTTATGATGTCGGCCACCGGAATGATTTGTGCCATCTGCATGGTATGGTGGGGATGGAATCCGGCACTTGCTATTTTGGGTGCATTCCTGATCATGATGGTCATCGGCGTGATTATCGGCATGGTGATTGCCTATCTGCATGTGGCTCCCTTTATTGTGACAATGGCGTTTATGAATGTGCTGAAAGGCTTCTCCTTTCTGGTAACCGGGGGCCGCAATATTTCAGGTCTTCCGGAATCCTTCTGCTGGATTGGACTGGGAGAAGTATGGTTTATTCCGGTACCTATTATCCTGATGGCGCTTGCTCTTTTTATTGGGTATTTTATTCTGAAAAGAATGTATGCAGGACGTTATTTTTACGCTATAGGCAGCAATGAGGAGGCTGCCAGACTTTCAGGAATTAATGTGCCTATGGTAAAAATTGCCACATATGTTATCAGCAGCTTTTACGCAACCTTCGCAGGTATTGTGATGCTGGGAAGAATTAAGACAGCATCTCCAAACACCGGTAATGGTTATGAGTTTGATGTTATTACTGCTTGCGTGTTGGGCGGTGTTTCCATGACTGGAGGCGAAGGAAAGGTTTATCAGGTTCTGATTGGTTCTCTTCTTATTGCAGTATTGAATAATGGCCTGATTATGATGCAGGTGAGCGAGTACATTCAGATTATCCTGAAAGGTATCATTCTCCTTCTTGCCGTTATCTATGATATGGTACAGAAGAATCAGAAAAAGAAGGTGGCTATTTCAGTGTAATTGAAAAAGATTCCTTTTGGAAATGGACTGGAAAAATAGTAATGTTTTGAACTATCACGTAATATTGCGATAAAAAAATTAAATATTTGTTAAACAAGGAGGATAAAAAATGCGCAGCGTATTATTAAACAAACCACAGGAATTAATTATGAGAGAGGTTGAAAAGCCCGTGCCGGCAAAAGGTGAAGTGCTGATTAAAGTAAAGAGAATGGGGATTTGTGGTTCTGATATTCATGCTTATTATGGAAAACATCCCACTATTTATCTTCCGGTTGTCCAGGGACATGAGTTTTCTGGCGTAGTGGAAGCTTTGGGAGAGGGAGTTACCGGATTTGAAATTGGAGAAGCAGTTACTGCACGTCCGCAGTACACATGCGGAGAATGTTACCACTGCAGGAGCGGTCATGAGAATATTTGTCATAATCTGCAGGTAATCGGGTGCAACGGCCAGGTACCGGGGGCGGCCCAGGATTACATTCCCATGAGATCTCATCTGGTATTCAAATTGCCGAAGAATGTAAACTTTGATGACGGCGCCATGGTTGAGCCGGTGGCTGTGGCTGTGGCAGCAGTGAGAACCTTTACCTTTGATGTGAAGGACAAAAATATTCTTGTGCTGGGAGCAGGAACCATCGGAAACCTGGTGGCACAGGTGGCAAAGGCTCAGGGGGCGAGAGCTGTTATGATTACAGATGTCTGTGACGAAAAATTGGAGATCGCAAAACAGTGCGGTATTGATTTTACGGTAAACACAATAAAAGAAGATCTGGAGGAAAAAGCGGTAGAAGCATTTGGTAAGGACGGTATTGACGGCGCATTGGAGTGTGTCGGTATCGATGCTACGATTAATCAGGCCATCAAGGTTTGCCGTAAGCGCGATGATATCATTATTGTAGGTATTTATGCGAAGGATCCGGCGATCCGAATGATCGATGTTCAGGAAAAGGAATTGAAGCTGATTGGTACGCTGATGTATTTAGAGCAGGATTATCATGAGTCTATTCGTCTGATTTCTGAGGGATTGATCAATGTAAAAACGCTGCAGACGAAACATTTTTCTCTGGATGAATTTGAGGAAGCTTATAAATATATTGAAAATAATCGTGCAACTTCTATGAAGATTTTGATTGATGTAGAGAAGTAATCAGATGGGCGGATGATGTATTCTGTTATGTATGACCTTTCATTTTGCGGAATTGCCATATCAGAGATTAGAAATTAGGCTAAGTTGTAAAATCAAATGCGACAAGGGTTAATATACTCTATCGCATTTGATT
>JAUNGJ010000030.1 GCA_030524585.1 Eubacteriales bacterium
GAGAGACAGTTTGCAAGAGATAACAAATCTCTCGGACAGTTCCGTCTGGATGGTATTCCGCCGGCAAGACGCGGTATCCCACAGATCGAAGTTACATTTGATATTGATGCCAACGGTATTGTAAATGTATCTGCAAAGGATCTGGGAACCGGAAAAGAGCAGCATATTACTATTACGGCAGGCTCCAATATGTCTGACGCCGATATTGAGAAGGCTGTCAAGGAAGCTGCAGAGTTTGAGGCTCAGGACAAGAAACGTAAGGAAGGCATCGATGCAAAGAATGATGCAGATGCAATGGTATTCCAGACAGAGAAGGCCATGGAGGAAGTCGGAGATAAGCTTGACGCAGCAGATAAGGCAGCAGTTGAGGCTGACTGCAAGGCTTTGAAGGAGCTTCTTGAGAAAGTCAACATGGATGATATTTCAGAGGCTCAGGTTGCAGAGATCAATGCAGGCAAAGAGAAGCTGATGGAGAGTGCACAGAAGTTATTTGCCAAGGTATATGAGCAGGCACAGGGAGCACAGGGCGCAGGTCCAAACCCAGGTGCAGGCCCGAATCCAGGTCCGGCTCCGGAAGGATTTGACGGAGATGATGTTGTAGACGGAGATTATAAAGAAGTCTAAATCCAGAGTACCTGGCAAAGGTTCACCTTTTGGGGGACTCTGAGGATGATAAGAAGGTGTTCCGGGAGACTGATTGGTTCCCCGGAACTTCCTTGCGTATATTTCTACATGAAAGAAAGGGATTACAATGGCAGATAAACGTGATTACTATGAAGTGCTTGGAGTCAGCAGGGACGCTGACGATGCGACTTTAAAAAAGGCATATAGAAATGTTGCCAAGAAGTATCATCCGGATATGAATCCGGGGGATGCCGAGGCAGAGAAAAAGTTCAAAGAGGCTTCCGAGGCATATGCAGTGCTCAGTGATCCGGATAAGAGAAGGCAGTATGACCAGTTTGGCCATGCGGCATTTGAAGGTGGAGCCGGCGGAGGCGCCGGATATGGCGGCTTTGATTTCAGCGGCGCTGATTTCAGTGACATTTTTGGCGATATATTTGGTGATTTGTTTGGAGGCGGTGGCAGAAGAGGCGGCCGTGCCAATCAGGGACCGATGAAGGGCATGAATATCCGTAAGGGCGTGCGGATTACCTTTGAGGAAGCAGTATTTGGCTGTGAGAAGGAACTGGATGTTGTACTGAAAGATCCGTGCCCGAAATGTAGCGGAACCGGTGCAAAGCCGGGAACCTCACCGGAGACCTGTCCAAAATGCGGCGGTAAGGGACAGATCGTCTATACGCAGCAATCCTTCTTTGGAACGGTCCAGAATGTACAGACCTGTCCGGATTGTCAGGGAAGCGGCAAGATCATCCGGGATAAGTGTCCGGATTGCAGTGGAACGGGATTTGTTTCTAACAGAAAGAAAATTTCCGTATCGATTCCGGCAGGTATCGACAACGGTCAGAGTGTAAGAATCCGGGAAAAGGGCGAGCCTGGAATCAACGGAGGGCCAAGAGGCGATCTGCTTGTTGAGGTAACCGTTTCCAGACATCCGATCTTCCAGCGTCAGGATATGCATATTTTCTCAACGGCGCCAATCTCCTTTGCACAGGCAGCGCTGGGAGCCGATGTGAAGATTAAAACGGTGGATGGGGAAGTAATCTATACGGTGAAGCCGGGAACCAAGACCGACACCAAGGTCCGTCTCAGAGGAAAAGGCGTACCGTCCGTACGAAATTCCCAGGTACGCGGCGATCACTATGTAACACTGGTGATTCAGACGCCGGAGAAACTGAGTCAGGAAGCAAAAGAAGCGCTCCGCCGTTTCGACGAGCTGAGCGGAAATACACTGAATACAGCGACAGAAGATGGAAAGGCAAAACATAAGAAAAAAGGATTTATGGATAAAATGAAGGAAGCCTTTGATGATTAATCATCAGGGGCCTCCCTTTTTTATTGCTTCAAAGGCGGGATTACCGGTGCTGGTAATAGAATACCGCTAACTGTGTCCGGTCCCGGAGATGCATCTTATCCAGAATACCGCTTAAGTAATTGCGGATGGTTCCTTCACTTAAATGCAGATTTCCGGCAATTTCTTTGTTGCTCAATCCTTCTGCCACCAGAGTGATGATCTCGTATTCCCGTTCGCTGATCTCATAATCTTTATAGTTAAATCCGCTTTTCTGCTCCAGAAGATCGGGGATGCGGGAGACGATTTCGGTGCCGAAGACGGTCTGCCCGGTGTACACGGCCTTGATCGCGGGAATAATGCTGTTGTAATCCTGCTTCAGAAGATATCCTTTTACACCTGCCTTTAGCGCTTTGACGATGTATTCGTCGTCGGAGAAGGTGGTGAGCAGGAGTATTTTTGCATCGGGGTATTCAGAAAGAATCTGTTCAGATGCCGTAAGACCGTTTACTTCCTTCATTCGTATATCCATCAGAAGCACGTCCGGTCTCTGACTTCGGTACATCCGGACGGCATCGGCGCCGTCTGATCCGGTTCCGGTTACGCTAAGGGTTTTGTCGGACTCCAGAATCATTTTCAGCGCATTTGCCACCAGGATGTCATCGTCTATAATCAGTATTCTTATCACTTCAGAGTTCCTCCTTTTTTGGTATGGTAATAAAGATGCGGAAGCCTTTTTCTGTCCGGATCTGCAGCATTCCGTCCAATGCTTCCACTCGGTCCCGCATATTGCGAAGTCCTAAGCCACTGTCGGTTCCCTGATGTAACTGGGTGCCATTATCCTCAACTATGAGCTGATAGAGGCCAGGGTGTTCACGGACGGTGATCTGAACCTTTGAGGCGTTGCTGTGCCGGATAATATTATTCAGTGCCTCTTTTGCGATGGAAATAAAGCAGTATTTGATTGATTTTGGCACTTCATAGCCCATATCGTAGTCCATCTGGATGGGGCAGAAGGTAAAGTCTTTCATCAATCCATTTAAGGCATCCTTTAAATTGATGGATTCATCGTGCAGATCGTGTACGCTTTCCCTGACATTGGTCATGGCAGTATTCAGGGTGGATTCCAGATGGTCCAGAGAAGGAGCAAGTGCAGTATCGCTGCTGATTGTCCTGATTGCGCCGACCAGTAAAATGGAACGGGAGAGCATATGCCCCACATTATCATGAATCTCGCGGGCAATACGGTTCCTTTCCTTTAGGGTTGCGGTATAGATTTCATAGTCCTGTTTTTCGAGAAGAGCCTGATTTTTTTCTTTCAGCAATATCGTTTTCTCGACGCCTTCATCCCTTGTTTTTTTGAATTCCCGGTCAAGGGCCTCATAGGAGGTGGTGTAGTCGTTCAGGAGAAGGGCAAGTATGCTTCCAAGTGCCAGAAAGAACAGAATCTCCGGTGGGAAGGACAGACTGCGAAGGAAACTGAGAAGCCCCGCAAGAACGGCAAGAGGATAGCAGCAATCTTCCATGATGCCATACAGAAATACAGGGAAGAACAGAGCAAAATCCGGGCAGACGGCTATCAGTAGAACAGAGAACAGGGAAAGTACCAGATGGTAAGTTCTCTGGCTAAGATAGTAGTGAATGCATGTATAGAGGGCTGCGGTAAGCAGCGCAACAAGAAAAGCTGTATCTGCTTTGGTAAACAGTACAGCGCCCAGACAGTATATAAGTAGAAAAAACCGGTTCAAAATCCGTTTCATGGAAAAATCTCCTTAACAAAATGACATTTGTAATGTAAAGTACTGACACCTGATACTACCATTATAAAGGGGTGAAGGTTATACTACAAGTAAGAAATGAAGAAAGAAATAGGAGGAATTTGTATGGTTACGATTACAAACCTTGTGAAAAGATATGGGAATCTGGTGGCCCTTGACCATCTGAATCTGGAGATTAAGGAAGGGGAAATATATGGGCTTTTAGGTCCCAACGGTTCCGGAAAAACTACGGCGATCAACTGTATGCTGGCGCTTTTGAAATACGATAAAGGCAGTATTCAGATCATGGGACAGGAGATGCATCCGGACAGCTATGCCGTGAAGAAGAATATTGGTGTGGTCATGCAGAATGTGGCGGTGTTTGAACAGATGTCTGTGTGGGAAAATGTGGATTATTTCTGCGGCCTGTATGTAAACGACAGGAAGAAACGCCGTGAGCTTGTGGAAGAGGCAATCCGGTTTGTGGAGCTGGAAGATTACCGGAAGATGCGTTCGGGAAAGCTTTCCGGCGGACTCTTAAGAAGACTTAACATTGCCTGCGGAATTGTCCATAAGCCAAAGCTTATCATTATGGATGAACCGACGGTAGCTGTCGATCCTCAGAGCCGGAATAAGATTCTGGAGGGGATTCTGGAACTGAACCGGCAGGGAAGTACTATCATATACACATCCCACTATATGGAGGAGGTAGAACAGATCTGCTCCAGA
Source organism: Eubacteriales bacterium (assembly GCA_030524585.1). GTDB lineage: Bacteria > Bacillota > Clostridia > Lachnospirales > Lachnospiraceae > Claveliimonas. Next base: position 4,396 of record JAUNGJ010000030.1, read on the forward strand.
ATCGCCATTATGGATCATGGAAGAGTGTTGGCTTCGGGGACAAAGGAAGAGCTGAAAAGTATGATAAAGACTGGGGAGACTGTTACCATAGAAGCCATTGCACTGGATGAAAAACAGCTTTCGGAGATCAGAGACCTGCCTCATGTTTTTCAGATTTCCTACAATGAGCAGGTGCTGAAAATCTGCTTAAGCGGAGCGAAGCATAATCTGGTTCGGATTCTCCATTATCTGGAGGAAAATGAAATCCCATTCGGCAGAGTGTTCTCGGAGCTTCCCACGCTGAATGACGTATTTTTGGAGATTACGGGAAAAGAGCTTAGAGATTAGGAGGAAGGCAGATGTTACATTTAATAAAATATCAGTTCCGACAGACTGTCAGGGAGTGGTCAACGATGTTCTGGGCACTGGCCTTTCCCATTATTCTTGGAACTTTGTTTTATGTATCTTTTGGCAAATGGGATATGGAGGAAGACATGGAGGTGATCCGGACGGCTGTGGTAGAGGGCGCAGATCCGAATGAAGCTTCTCTTCTGTTTTTTGAAGAAATTGACAGTGACTTTGACATGATCCGGACAGAAGTGATGAAAGAAGAAGAGGCGCTGAAAGCCCTTCGGGAAGACGAGATTGAAGGGATTTTCTATGCGGGAGAGGAGCCGAAGCTTACGGTGGCAAAGTCCGGGCTGGAGCAGAGTATTCTGAAGAACATACTGGATACTTATCTGAAAAATACGGAGCTGATACAGACCATCGTGGATACGCATCCGGAGGGCTTGGAAAGCGGGTTGGAGGCTCTCGCAGACTGGCAGGAGATGACAGAGGAAATCAGTGTGGGAGGGCGAACCCTCAATCCGAATATCTCATATTTCTTCGCGCTGATCGCGTTTGCCGCTTTGTCAGGAGTCTACCTGGGAATCAAGGGGTGCTGTGATAGTCAGGCAAATCTGTCCGCATTAGGCGCCAGAAGATGTATTACACCAACGCACAAGATGAAGCTGATTTTTGTAAGCTTTTTGGTACTGTTCTTTATTCAGTTTATCAATATTATGATACTGACGGTATTTGTCCGTTTTGCATTGGGGATTGATCTGGGCGGCAGTCCGGGAGAAATCGTATTGGTGAATCTTCTGGGAAGTATGATCGGAGTGTCGATTGGGATACTGCTTGGAAGTGTGAGCAGGATGCAGCTTGGAATGAAAATGGGATTTGGCGTACTTTTTACTCTGTTTCCTGCATTTCTTGCAGGATTGATGTTTGGTGATATGAAGAATATCATTGAGCAGTACTGTCCGGTTATTAACCGTGTGAATCCGGCAGCAATGCTCAGTGACAGTTATTACTGCATGGCAGTTTATAATGATGCTGAAAGAATGACCAGAAATCTTCTGATTCTGGCAGTAATGAGCATTGTGTGTGTGCTGGCGGCATTCGTTGTGACAAGGAGGGAACGGTATGACAGTATTTAGGGGATTTATGATACTGGTAAAGAGGAATCTGTTTATGTTTTTTCTATATTTTGCCATTTTCATGAGCATATGTATCATGATTCAGGTTGTGACTAAAGGGGAAGGAACAAGTCAGTTTAAGGAAGAACGCCGCAGCATTGCGGTTCTTGACCGGGATGGAGGTGAGCTGGCAGAGGGATTTATCAAGTATCTGGGGGAGAAGCATCACATTGTCGATATTGAAGATGATAAAAGTGTGATTCAGGAGAAGCTGTTTTACCGGGATATTTATTATGTGGTAACAATTCCGGAGGGTTTTGAAACCGTGTGTCTGGAAAACGGCAGGAAGCTGAAGACGACCAAGATTCCGGGAGCTACCAGCGCTTTTTATATTGATCAGCAGATTGATACATTTCTGAATGAGATTCGGGTATTGAAGCATGCAGGATTTTCTACGGCAGAAGCTCTGGAAGAGGTAAAACGAATCGAAGAAGTGGATGCGGAGGTCACCATGATTGATCAAAACGGTTATGGAGGACAGATGACGCCCTATGGGTATCTGTTCCAGTATCTTCCTTATCTGTTTCTGTCGGTACTGTGCTATATCCTTGGTTTTGTGATGATTGCCTACCGCAAACAGGACGTCAGACGGCGGATGCTGTGCTCCAGCATATCTCTGCGGAAACAGAATGCCCAGCTTGTAGCAGGTTTTGTCTCTGTGGGCAGTGGATTCTGGGTAATCTGTATGCTGATGTCCATTGCTTTGTATGGGAAATCGTTTCTGGCAGACGGAAATTTTTTCTACTATCTGTTAAATTCCTTTGTTATGATACTGGTGGCGCTTGCGCTGTCATTCCTCGTGGGAGTGTTGGTAGAGAAGGAAGCTGTGGTGAATAGCGTTGTAAATGTGATCTCTCTTGGTATGTGTTTTACCTGCGGCGTGTTCGTATCCATGAGCGTATTGGGGAAGGGCGTGCGGATGGCGGCCCATTTTCTTCCAGTGTACTGGTATGAGACGGTGAATGAGATCATCGGAAATAATGCACAGTTTACGGCAGCCCAGAAAGCGGCGGTCTGGCAGGGAGTGGGGATTCAGCTTCTTTTTGCAGCTACTATACTGAGTATTGGACTTGTGGTGAGCAAGTATAAGGAACAGGAATAACAGGATTATATCTTTTTTAGTCTCTCTATGGAAGAAAGTTCGCGCTTATGTTACAATCAGAGCAGATATGGGAGGTAACAAGGCGATGATTATTTTAAGCAAAGAAGAAATTGAGGCGTTGGCAGAGCCGAATGAGATGATGGACGCGATTGAAGAGGCTTACGGGATTTTTGGCGCAAATGAGTTTTATATGCCCCCAAGGCCGGTTGTAGAGCATGAGAATAAGACGCTCATGTATATGCCATGCTATACGAAGGATGTCATTGGAACCAAAATCCTGAGTATTTTCCCGGAAAATGCGAAGCTCGGACTGCCGTCAATTGACGGGATCGTATTGTTAAATGATCCGGTGACGGGAGCGCCGGTGGCAGTGCTGGACGGACAGGCGGTCACGGCATGGAGAACCGGAGCGGTCGGCGGTGTGGGGATCCGTCATTTGTCCCGGAAGGACTGCCACACGGTGGGAATTGTAGGCGCAGGAGTGCAGGGGTTTCATCTGGCGCTCTATGCGTGTGTGGCCAGAGAGATCCACACAGTGTATGTATTTAATCACAGCAGCCGGGATCTGACGGATTATCTTGCGAGACTTAAGAAAGCTATTGCGAATCCGGCGGTGGAAGTAGTACAATGTAAAACGGTGGAAGAACTGGTAAAAGCCAGTGACATTATCTGTACGGCCACACCGTCCGCCACACCGGTGCTTCCGGATGACAGGGAGCTGTTAAGAGGCAAGTGTATCATTGCCATTGGCTCTTACACACCACAGATGCGTGAGATTCCGGATGCGGTCTGGGATCTGGTGGACAAGGTTTACATTGAGCTTCCCTATGCCTGCGAAGAAAGCGGCGATCTGAGCCAGCCCCTTGCAGAAGGAAGACTGACGGCAGACAGAACGGTTCTGATGGACCAGTTTTTAAAATCTGACGCGGATGAGGAAACGATTACAAAGAATACCACGTATTTTAAATCGGTCGGTATGGCACTGTTTGATGTGTGCGTCGCACAGAAATTATTAGAAAAAGCAAAGGAGAGATAGAGGATGAAAGTAGTAGCAACAGAGAAAGCGCCTAAGGCACTGGGACCGTATTCCCAGGGGTATGTATATAACGGAGTACTGTATTCTGCAGGACAGATCGCCATTGATCCGGCGGTGAATGATGTTGTGGCAACAACGATTGAAGAGCAGACGGAGCAGGTGTGCAGGAATCTTGGAGAGGTCCTGAAAGAGGCGGGCACCGATTTTGACCATGTGCTCAAGACGACCTGCTTCCTGGCAGATATGGGTGATTTTGCAGCTTTTAACGAAGTGTACGGCAGATATTTTACTTCGAAGCCGGCAAGAAGCTGTGTGGCGGTTAAGACGCTTCCAAAGGGAGTGCTCTGCGAGGTTGAAGTAATTGCGGCGGTAGAGTAGGCTGCAGCGCTTGTTTTTGTAGTATGGATATAGAATTGGGAGGAAATGATTATGTCAGAACAGCAGAATGGCTGTGCGCCATCGGATTGTGCAGGCTGTGAACACGCAGATTCCTGCAGCAGCAGGCCAGTGGATTTCAGGGAGCCGGCCAATCCATTTTCACATATTAACAAAGTGATTGCCGTTGTCAGCGGTAAGGGCGGCGTCGGTAAATCAATGGTGACTGCTTCTCTTGCGCGGATCATGAGAGAGCAGGGCTTCAGCGTGGGAATTCTGGACGCGGATATTACCGGTCCGTCTATTCCGAAGATGTATGGAATCCATGAGTCGGCAAAGGGAAGCGATGAGGGAATTTTCCCCTGTGAGGCGAAGGACGGCACAAGAATCATGTCTGTGAATCTGCTTCTGGAGCACGAGGATGACCCGGTAATCTGGAGAGGCCCGGTAATTGCAGGCGTGGTGAAGCAGTTCTGGACCGATGTTATGTGGGGAGAGCTGGATTATCTCTTTGTGGATATGCCTCCGGGAACCGGAGATGTACCGCTTACGGTGTTCCAGTCCCTGCCGGTGGATGGTGTGGTGATCGTGACATCGCCCCAGGATCTGGTACAGATGATCGTGAAGAAAGCCTATAATATGGCCTATACCATGAATATTCCGGTGATTGGAATTGTGGAGAATTACAGTTATCTGGAATGTCCGGACTGCGGAAAGAAGATATCCGTATTCGGTGAGAGCCATATTGACGAGATTGCAGAAGAACTGGGACTTCCGGTACTCGGCAAGATGCCGATCGATCCGAAGCTGGCAGAGGTGGTAGAGTCAGAGCGGTTCTACGAGATGGATAACCAGTATCTTGCCGGTGCGGTAAATAAGCTGTAAAGAAGGGCAGGAAGAAACGGTAATCATATGGAATTGTAAGAGTACAGAGGCATGTGGCTGATCAGGAGCCACATGCTTTTTATGTAAAATAAAATAATTATATGTAATCAATAAGCAATTCGGACAATAATCATAGACAAAATCTATAAATGAGGAGGACATTAAAATTATCGATTAGACAGAAGTGTGGTTTTGGGAGATAATGGAAGTGATTATAGAAGTCGAAAAAGGGAAAGAGAGGGAATTTATATGACTTTGTATGATTCAAAAAAGAAACTTGCATTAGCGGGTGTGGTTTGCGGAATTGTTGCTGCAATCCTTGCATTTATGGGCAACCCGGCTAATATGGCATTTTGTATTGCCTGCTTTGTAAGAGATATGGCGGGTTCGCTTGGAATGCATCAGGCAGAGGTGGTACAGTATGCAAGGCCGGAGATCGTAGGTCTGGTACTGGGGTCTTTTGTTATTTCTGTTGCAACCAGGGAATATCGCTCTACGGCAGGCTCTTCACCCATGATCCGCTTTGTACTGGGAATGATCATTATGATCGGTTCTCTGGTATTCTTAGGATGCCCGCTTCGTATGGTTATCCGTATGTCTGCCGGTGATCTGAATGCCTGGGTGGCGCTGGTTGGATTTATTTGCGGAGTTGCTACCGGAACCATCATGCTGAAGAATGGCACCAGTCTTGGCCGCTCTCATGAGACAGGAAAGGCAAGCGGAACCGTTCTTCCGATTCTTCTGGCAGGCGTTCTGGTTCTTGCGGCAGCAGGCCTTCTGAAGGCAAGCGAGGCCGGACCGGGAAGCTTACATGCACCGGTTATCGCTTCACTGATCGGCGGCCTTGTATTCGGCGCGTTCGCACAGAAGTCAAGAATGTGCTTTGCAGGCGGAATCCGTGACGTGATTTTGATGAAGAATTTTGACCTGCTTACAGTAATTGGCAGTCTGTTCGTTGTAATGTTGATCTTTAATGTTGCAACCGGAAGATTTGTAGTTGGATTTAACACACCTGGCATCATCGCCCATGCAGATCATCTGTGGAACTTCCTTGGAATGTATGCGGTGGGATTTGCGGCAGTACTGGCAGGAGGATGCCCACTGCGTCAGCTGATCCTTGCTGGACAGGGCTCGTCTGACTCAGCAGTAACGGTACTTGGTCTGTTCTTTGGCGCGGCGCTCTGCCATAATCTGGGAATTGCTTCCAGCGGTACGGCGCTGAATGCAGAGACAAATGAAGTCGTAGCGGGAGCTGCAACACAGAACGGTAAGATTGCAGTTATCATCTGTATTATCGTATGCTTCGTAATCGCTTTTACAAATAAGCGGGAGAGCGTTAAGAAATAATTGATCATAGAAAAGGAGAGACTGTTATGGTAGAAGTAGATGCAAGAGGATTGTCTTGTCCGGAACCGATTATGCTGACAGCAGAAGCGCTTAAGAGCGCAAAAGGACCGGTTAAGGTACTGGTAAGTGAGCCGCACCAGAAAACGAATGTCGAGAAGCTGGCAAAGGATCGTGGCAAGAAAACAACGACCACGGAAGATGGTTCGGGATTTGTTATTATTATTGAATAATTGATAATGGAATAAGAGTAGGGAAGAGCATACATCTGCAGGATGCGGGTGTATGCTCTCTCTTTTTATGAACAAAAGCCTGGTATCATCATGAGAAATGCAGCGATTCCGCCAATCATATAGACTCCATTGACTATAAGACAGAACTTCATCCAGGTGTGTTGAACCCGTCCGGATGTGTATGCCAGAATGGTAAAGATTCCGCTAAAGATCATAAAGGCCGCATAGCAGGAGATCATAATCTCCGCTGCCGGAGATTCCAGCGCCCAGGGAAAGGTTCTAAGGGGAAGGATGGTCCAGGGAATAAAAAGCATCAGGGTACTAATGAATGTCATTATTTTTTCTTTCATGGTAATATGTCCTTTCTTTTGTTATCTTATTTCGGATTTTCCGAATCTTAAGCAGGCGGCGCCAAGGCATAGGATCGTTACTGCCAGCGCGATTGGAATCAGCGGTATCCACCTGATCTCTGAGGTAAAAATATCTTTTGCCTGTTTTCCGTATTCGGTCATCAGTACGTAGAATGGATAATCCATCGGATAGAGCGCCCAAAGTCTGGTGTTCAGCAGCAGGACGCTGGGCACAAGGGAGGCGAGGCCGATTCCCACGGAAAAGATGGGCGTAGAAATCAGTACCGCAAGCATCCAGAATACGGCTGCTGCCGGAAGGGAAGCCAGATAGATTGCCGCCGTGACCCGGATGGCGTAGGGGAAGGACAGCACAAAATCATAACCGGTCAGATCAGAGGCGATCAGAGCGCCTATATAGTAGGATGAAATGGTAAATATCATCTGAATTACGATAAGAAGCACCATGACCAGAAATTTGGCGAGGCATATTTTACCGGTATTTACCGGGAGTGACAGCATTTTCAGGATTCCTTTATTGGTTCGTTCTGTCTGATTCAAAAGTACGGTACAGATGACCAGCGTGGCGGGAATCATAAACCAGGCCATACCCATGAAGCCCTGGATGAAAAAGTTATACTCCGGCAGGATATTTATATCTTCGATATGTAAATTTACGTCGGCGTTCAGAGCAGAGGGTATCCACAGAATAAGGGGCGGAATCAGAAGAATCCAGAGGATGTGGGAGCGCCGGAGCTTGGTAAGCTCTATTTGAAGGAGAGACGCCATACCGATAGCGGGCCGTTGTTGTGAGGGTGAAAAGCTGTGCTTGTTCATGAGAGTTTCCTCCTTATATATAAGTAAATGATTTCAAAAGCTCCGAATACCAGAAATTCCGCCAGACAGATCATTAGACAGGGAAAAATATTCGATTCGGATATGGTATGCAGCGTCTGGTAGGGAGCGGCAAAGGGAAGCTGTGTCAGGGCAAACTGCTTCGGCGGGATCATAGATCCTGTAAAGGTCAGGATGACGCCCGCGCCAAGACTGATCCACATATTTCTGCAGGCGGAGGCGGCAGCCAGCATCAGCATCATGGTGGGCAGAAGCAGTATCAGCTCAAAGCCCATCCCCTTCAGGGTTTCTGCTATAGCGGGGGCGCGCTCCGGAAACCAGCAGATACCGCAAAGGGTGACAGATATGGTCTGCATTGCCAGAACCAGAATGATGCATATCAGGTTGACCGTGAATTTGCCAAAGAACAGACAGACCTGCCGGATCGGAAGGGTATCCATTTTCAGCGCTCCCCGGTCGGCATATTCGGTGTTGTACATCAGACTACAGCCACAGACGATCAAAAGGATTGTAAGCTGCGCCATCATCCCCCAGTTTGCATCCATCAGGATGTGGAAGGGAGTTCCGGAAAGCCCGGTAAAGCTTTGGCTTCTTGCTGCCATATGGACCGCCGGGACGGCCGATGTCAGAAGACCTCCGGCCAAAAAGGCAGGGATGTAGCCGGTGCGGCGTATTTTCTTAAATTCCAGAGAGAGGATCATCGGCGGTCACCTCGATTCCGGGAGGAATTGTCGGTCTGAATCATGGCAAGGAAGGTTTCTTCCAGATTGTCGGCAGGGTAGCCGGCATGGCGGGCATAGTCTTTCAGGGAGGAGATGGTTCCTTCAAAAAGGAGGTGGCCATGGTTCAGGATACCGATATCGTCTGCCAGCAGCTCGATCTCCGACAGCAGATGGGAAGAGACCAGGACGGTGCAGTTATACTTCTGCGGCAGAGAGCGGATGAGAGAACGGATCTCGTGGATCCCCACCGGATCAAGACCGTTGGTAGGCTCGTCCAGAAGCAGAAGCGGAGGACGTCCGATGAGGGCGGCAGCCAGCCCCAGCCGCTGCTTCATCCCAAGGGAATATTTCTTCACCTGCCGTTTTTTATGCTGTGTAAGCCCCACCAGTTCCAGGGCTTCCGCCAGTTCGGATTTCGGAAGCCCCAGGATCCTGCGAATGATTTCCAGATTTTCTTCACCGGTCAGATTGCCGTAGAAGGCAGGGGCTTCAATGAGAGAGCCGGTGTTTTTCAGGATGGAGATCCGGTTTGCAGGGAAGGTCCTGCCGTCAATGGTAAAATATCCGGAGGTTGGGCTGGTAAGGCCGAGAAACATTTTCATGGTAGTGGATTTGCCGGCGCCGTTTGGCCCCAGAAATCCATAGATGTGACCTTTGGGAACATGCAGGCTTAAGTTGGAGACAGCGGTAAAATTCCCATAGGTTTTTGTCAGTTGTTTGGTTTCGATCATATTCATAATGAAGACTCCTTTCTGTTCGACATATCCAGTATAAAAGGGGAACCTTGCGTGAACCTTCCCATAACCTTACATTTTCCTTACATTTTTTTTGGTGGAAGGATTTGCGGGAAAAATTGTGGTAAGATGGACAAAAGATGATGAGGTGAGCATATGGAGTATGACTTTATCAAAGATAAGAAGATTCTCATTGTAGATGATGAAGAAGAGCTGCGGAAAATGGTGGTTTCTATCTTACAGAAGGAAGGCTATCGGCAGATTCGGACGGCGGGAACTATGGAAGAGGCGCTTGCGGTATGCAGAACCTGGCAGCCGGCCTTTGCGATTCTGGACGTGATGCTTCCGGACGGAGACGGTTTTGTTCTGTTTGACCGGATGAAGGAAATTACCGATATCCCCGTGCTGTTTTTATCAGCCAGGGGAGAGGAAGACGACAGAATCCGGGGATTTGGTCTGGGGGCGGACGATTATGTGGTGAAGCCGTTTCTGCCGAGAGAACTGCTGTTTCGCATTCAGGTGATTCTGCGTCGCACCTACAAAGAAGAAGATCCGCTGATACGGCTGCACGCCTGCCAGGTGGATCTTGAGCGGGCGGAGGTGATCCGGGGGGATGCGTATGTCTCTCTTACTGCAAAGGAATATGCGATCCTGTCGGTTCTTTATCGCAATGCCGGACGGATCGTGACGATTGATTCTCTGTGCGAGGCGGCCTGGGGGGATAATCCCTATGGCTATGAGAATACACTGATGGCCCATATCCGGAGAATCCGGGAAAAGATTGAGGAAAATCCTTCGAAACCGGTATCTCTGATCACGGTGAAGGGGCTGGGCTATAAATTGATGACAGAGGGGAAGCGGCAATGAAAAGTACAACAAAGTTAATTAAACGGTTGGTGCTCACGCTGATGATTTCATTGATCGTGCTTCTGGCGCTGAATATTATTCTGATGATTACGGTGACCAGCAAAAATATGGGATATACCGGAGGCTGGACGATGGCGCAAAAGCTGGCGGAGTCTCTGACAGAGAATGAGGGCGGAGGCTATGAGCTGGGGGAGGACGCTGAAAAGATGCTGGAAGATTCCGGCGCATGGGCGATCCTGATACAGGATGGCACCGGCGATGTGATCTGGCATAGCCAGAATCTGCCGGAAAAGATACCGCTGCATTATTCTGCGGCAGAGATTTCCTGGTATACCAGAGGGTATATTGAGGATTATCCTATGACGGCATCTGCCAGGGGAGAGGATCTGGTGATGGTGGGGAATCCGAAGGACAGCTACTGGAAGGCGATGCAGCCTACCTTCAGCCTGGAGCTGATCCGAAATTTTCCCCGCAATCTGCTGCTGTTTGCAGGAGTGAACCTGGCAATCATCACTGCAATTTATATCATCGCTACTTCGGGAATCCTGCGTTCGGTCAAACCGATCGTTCAGGGAATTGAAGCACTGCCGGAGGGGCGGGAGGTATATGTGAAGGAAAAGGGTCTGCTTTCCGATCTTTCCGGGGCGATTAACCGGGTATCGGAAAAGCTCCGCTCCCAGGAATATGAGATCCGGAAGAAGGAGCAGGCAAGAGCGGATTGGATAGCCGGGGTCTCACATGATATCCGAACCCCGCTTTCTATGGTAATGGGCTATGCGGCGGAGATCGAGGATGAGACGGAGGTTCCGGAAGAGGTGAAAAGGAGGGCGAACATTATACGTCTTCAGAGTGTCCGCATCAGGAATCTGGTCAACGATCTGAACCTGTCTTCCAGATTGGAATACTGTATGCAGCCGGTGAAGCTTGAATCGGTGAATCTTGCAGGATTGGTCCGGGAGACGGCGGCGGATTTTATGAACTCTGATATGGAAGGGAAATACCCGGTGGAGCTGCTCTGTGAACCGGAGACGGATTACCGGCTGATGGGAGACAGGGAGCTTCTGAAGCGTGCTTTCAGCAATCTGCTTCTGAACGCCCAGATCCATAATCCGGAAGGGTGCAATATCCGGATGGAACTGTCAGGAAAAGGGAAAGAGATACAGATTGATATTGAGGATGACGGTGTGGGAGTGACCGAAGAGCAGCTGGAACGGTTAAAGCATACGCCCCATTATATGCTAAGCGACAGCAGAACCGGACACAGACGGCATGGCCTGGGGCTATTGATCGTACAGCAGATCCTGGCGGCCCATAATGGCAGAGTGGCGTTTGGACATGGCAGAAACGGAGGATTTCGGGTGGAGATTTTCCTGAATCGTAGTGAAGAACATGCAGAATAAAAGCAGGAGGTTTGACATGTATCGGATACTGATTATAGAAGATGATTTTTCCATGGCGGAAGCGATGAAGAGACAGATAGAATCCTGGGGAAATGAGGTGCTTATGGTCGCGGATTTTCAGAATGTGATCCGGACCTTTGTAGAATTTGATCCCCACATGGTTCTGGTGGACATTATGCTTCCTTTTTACAATGGATACCATTGGTGCGGCGAGATCCGCAAAATATCCAATGTGCCGGTGATTTTCATTTCTTCGGCGTCGGATAATATGAATATTGTAATGGCGATGAATATGGGAGGGGACGATTTTATCGCAAAGCCGGTGGATCTGAGTGTGATGACGGCAAAGATCCAGGCGGTTCTCCGAAGAGCCTATGATATGGCGGGGAAAATTCCGGTGATGGAACACCGGGGCGCGGTGCTGAATTTAAATGATGCTTCCCTTACTTATGAAGGGGAACGCATAGAGCTTACCCGGAATGAGTTTCGCATTTTGCAGACCCTGCTTGAGAATAAGGGCAAGGTGGTCAGCAGGGACACCTTGATGATCCGGCTGTGGCAGGAGGATTATTATGTGGAGGAAAATACACTGACGGTCAATGTGACCAGACTCCGGAAAAAGCTGCAGAGTGTCGGCCTGGAGGATTTTATTACTACGAAAGTGGGGATTGGGTATAAGGTATGAGACAGGAAAAACGGGGCAGGATTTTGATAAAATATATCAGGCAGTATCGTCTGTCAGCATTTGTATTTCTGCTTTTTGCAGGAATATATGCCGGTATTTTTTCACTGTATGATCTTGAGGTGGAGGCGGTGTTCTATGGGGCGTTACTCTGCGGACTAAGCGGAATACTGATTCTGGGATTCCATTTCTACGGTTTTTGGAAAGATCACAGAGAACGGGAAGGCCTGCTTTTGGGCATTGAATTTCAGTATGAGGAACTTCCCAGAGCAAAAACATTATCGGAAGAAGATTATCAGCAGATGATCCGCGTCCTGGGAAGGACCAGCAGCGAGCATTTGACAGATTGGGAAAGAGAGCGCCAGGACAGCCTGGACTATTATACTACCTGGGTACATCAGATCAAGACGCCCATTGCGGTTATGAAGATGAGCCTGCAGGGGGAGGATACGGAGGAACACAGAGAGCTTCTGGCGGAGCTTTTCCGGATTGAGCAGTATGTGGAAATGGTGCTTTCCTATATCAGGCTTGGCAGTACGGGAAATGATTTTGTGATCCGGGAATATGATCTGGATGGCATCATCCGGCAGGCCGTTCACAAGTATGCTTCCCAGTTCGTGCGGAGAAAGATCCGGCTGATCTATGAGCCGGTCCATGTGAAGGTACTGACGGATGAAAAGTGGCTGCTGTTTATTCTGGAGCAGCTGCTGTCCAATGCGGTGAAATATACTCCTTCGGGGAGTATTACAATTCGGGTTACGGAAGATAAGAAGCTGTCGGTGGAGGATACGGGAATCGGGATTGCCCCGGAAGATCTGCCGCGCATTTTTGAGAAGGGATTTACCGGATATAATGGAAGAGCAGACAAGAAGGCAACCGGTCTTGGCTTAAATCTGTGCAAAAAAACGGCGGAAAAACTGGGTATTCAGATCAGCGCGGAGTCCGAGCCGGGAAAAGGAAGTGTGTTTACGCTGGATTTAAATGAGAAGAGGTTTGCGATTGAATAGCGGCATCTTACAAAATTGTCATCCGGAAGAGCCGGATTGTCACGGGAATCGATGTTGAACCTTTGGTGAACCTGCTATACTGGCATCAGACAGGAAAAGGAGGTTATGGATATGGCTATATTAGAGGTTTCGTGCCTGAAAAAGATCTATACGACAAGATTTGGCGGGAGCCAGGTTCAGGCTCTGTCAAATGTATGTTTTTCGGTAGAGCAGGGAGAGTATGTTGCGATCATGGGTGAGTCCGGATCCGGAAAGACTACGCTGCTAAATATTCTGGCGGCATTAGATAGGCCGACGGGAGGGAAGGTGATTCTGGACGGGAAGGATCTGGGAAAGCTTCCGGAACAGGAGATTACTGCATTTCGAAGGCAGAATCTGGGTTTTGTGTTTCAGGATTTTAATCTGCTGGATACCTTTAGCCTGAAGGACAATATTCTTCTGCCGCTGGTACTGGGAAGGAAGAGTGTCCAGGAGATGAACAGCAGGCTTCTTCCGATTGCACAGAAGCTTGGAATCCGGGATATTCTGGAGAAATATCCTTACGAGGTGTCCGGGGGACAGAAACAGCGGGCGGCAGTTGCAAGAGCGCTGATCACGAATCCCAGACTGATCCTGGCGGACGAACCGACCGGCGCCCTGGATTCCAAATCTACGGATGATCTTCTCAGGCTGCTTGGGAAAATTAACAGCGACGGCCAGACCATTCTGATGGTGACCCATTCTGCCAGGGCGGCAAGCCGTGCGGGACGCGTGCTGTTTATCAAAGACGGCGAGGTCTATCATCAGATTTACCGGGGAAACAGTACCGATGAGCAGATGTATCAGAAGATTTCCGATACGCTGACACTGCTGGCGACGGGTGGTGAGTCACGATGAAGCATGGATTTTATACGAAGCTGGCATTTGATAATATTCGAAAGAACAGAAGAATTTATATTCCTTATATTCTGACCGGCATTTTTACGGTGATGATGTACTATCTGGTCACATCCCTGTCTCAGAATCCGGGTCTGAATAATATGTATGGCGGGAATCATGTGGCGTTTACACTGAATTTTGGCACATATATTATTGGCATCTTTGCGCTGATCTTTTTATTTTATACAAACAGCTTTCTGATGAAGCGGCGGCAGAAGGAGTTTGGGATATTCAATATTCTTGGAATGGAAAAGAAACATCTGGCGGTTGTGATTTTGGCGGAATCGGCTATTGTGACGTTTGCCAGTCTGGCGGCAGGCCTTTTGCTGGGAATGGTCTTTGATAAAGTTATGTTTCTGCTGATCTGCAAAGTAATTGATGTCAGGATTTCGTTGGGATTTTTCATCTCAAAAAAGGTGATTTTAAATACGGTACTGTTGTTCGGCATGATTTACCTGCTGATCTATCTTAAGGCGGTCTTTACGATCCGGATAGCAAATCCCATCGAACTTCTGCGGGGCGGCAATGTGGGAGAGAAAGAGCCCAGGGCAAAATGGCTGTTAGCTCTGCTTGGCGCAATTTTTCTGGGAATCGGGTATGGCCTGGCCCTTACGATCCGGGATCCGATTGCGTCTATAGAGGTATTTTTTGTGGCGGTCATCCTGGTTATTGCGGCGACCTATCTGCTGTTTACGGCAGGCAGTATTGTCATATTGAAGCTTCTTCGAAAGAATCAGAAATTCTATTACCAGCCGGAACATTTTATCAGTCTGTCCGGTATGATGTACCGGATGAAGCAGAATGCGGCGGGGCTTGCAAATATCTGTATTCTTTCTACGATGGTGCTGGTGATGTTATCCACCACCACCTCGCTGATCATCGGCATAGAAGATATTATCCGCACCCGCTATCCAAATGATTTTGGAATTTATGCAGATGAGACAAAGGAGCAGAAAAGGACGGCTCTGTTTCAGGAGATTGATGAGCTGTGCAGAGAAAATGAGATTACAGTGCAGGATAAAACAGAATACCGGTACGCGTTGATTACGGCATGTGAGCGGGGAAATGAGTTCGAGACGGATGAGTCCAAAATTGATGTGGTTAAGGAGCATTCTAAGCTTCGGGCGCTGGTTTTCCTCCCCCTGTCAGATTACAATGCATCTTCCGGGGAATGCCGGAAGCTGGCAGGAAATGAGACCCTGTTCTTCTCAAAGCGGCAGCGCTATGAGGAGCAGCAGGTAAAGCTCCTGGGACAGGAATATGAGATTGCAGAGCAGCTGGATCAGTTTTTTGGAAATGGAGTATCCGAAGCCAATATTGCCACCACCTATTATCTGGTGGTGTCGGACGAAGCCTTTGAAAGACTGATTGAAGACGGCCTGAAGGAGCTGGGGGAATACTGTAATGTGAAATCGTATTATGGCTTTGATACGTCGGCGGATGAAAAGCAGCAGAAGGTGCTGGCAGATCAGATCGGGGAGAAGATATCTTCGGCAGAATTTAACGGATATATGGAGACGAGGCTTGGAAGCAGAGAGGATTTCCTGAACATCTACGGAGGATTGTTCTTCCTGGGGATTTTCCTGGGGGCGCTCTTTATCATGGCAACGGTAATGATCATCTACTATAAGCAGATTTCGGAAGGCTATGAGGACAGAGAACGGTTTGCGATCATGCAGAAAGTGGGTATGACCCAGGCAGAGGTGAAGCAGACGATCCGCTCTCAGGTGCTGACGGTATTTTTCCTTCCGCTTATTGTGGCGGCCATCCATGTAGCGGTAGCCTTTCCATTGATCCGGCTTCTGATGGCGCTTCTTAATATGGTAAATGTAAAGCTGTATCTGATCTGTACGGTGATTGCATTTTTGATATTTGCGGTTTTGTATGTGATAATCTACGGGCTGACCGCAAGGACATATTATAAGATCGTAAGATGGAACTGAGTTTATTTTTTATTATCTGGAAATTGTAGTTTGGTATTGACAAAAAGAACATATGTTTGTATAGTAGAAACAAACATATGTTCTTTTTTGAGCGGTGATAAAGAATTTTATCGGAATGCTTGTGCGAATAATAATAAAGGGGGCGGAAGATGATGAGGATAACACAGGACCTGCCGGTGATGGAGAAGCTGAAGATATTGACGGATGCGGCCAAATATGACGTGGCCTGCACTTCCAGCGGGAATCAGCGGAGGAATGACGGAACCGGCCTTGGAAGCTGTGTGCAGGCAGGGCTCTGTCACAGCTTTGCGGCGGACGGAAGATGCATTTCGCTGCTGAAGATATTATTTACCAATGAATGTATTTTTGACTGTAAATATTGCACGAACCGCCGAAGCAACGATGTGCCCAGAGCTTCCTTCACACCGGATGAGGTCTGTGAGCTTACCCTGGAATTTTATCGGAGGAACTATATTGAAGGTCTGTTCTTAAGCTCGGGAGTGATGGGGAGTCCGGATTATACCATGGAGCTTCTGTATGCCACCCTTTATAAGCTGCGCCGGGAGAGAAGGTTCCAGGGGTACATTCATGTGAAGGCGATACCGGGAGCCAGTCTGGAACTGGTGCGGAAAGTGGGATTTCTGGCAGACCGGATGAGTGTGAATCTGGAGTTTGCCACGTCGGGAGGATTGAAGAAACTGGCGCCCCACAAGACCAGAAAGAATATTCTGGAACCGATGCGCCTGGTACAGAATGGCATGGCAGAGAATAAATATGAGATACAGACCTACCGACATGCGCCG
This sequence comes from Eubacteriales bacterium, assembly GCA_030524585.1. Classification (GTDB taxonomy): domain Bacteria; phylum Bacillota; class Clostridia; order Lachnospirales; family Lachnospiraceae; genus Claveliimonas. The sequence goes on from JAUNGJ010000030.1 coordinate 21,151, forward strand.
GATTTTGTGCCGGCAGGGCAGAGTACACAGATGATCATCGGAGCGACGCCGGAATCGGATTACCAGATCTTACAGGTGGCAGAGTCTCTGTATAAAAAGTTTGAATTGAAGAGGGTCTTCTATTCGGCCTTTGTTCATGTGAATGATGATAAGAACCTGCCGGCGAGAACCGACGCCGGGCCGCCGCTTTTACGGGAGCACAGATTATATCAGGCGGACTGGCTGCTGCGTTATTATCAGTTTGAGGCGGAGGAGCTGCTGTCTGAGGCGGAGCCGAATTTTAACGTGCTGTTTGATCCGAAGTGTAACTGGGCGCTCAGGCATCTGGAAGTATTTCCGGTGGAGGTGAACCGGGCAGGCTATGAGCTTCTTCTGAGGGTTCCGGGGCTTGGATACCGTTCTGCTCAGAGGATCGTCCGGGCAAGGCGTCTGGGAAGCCTGGATTTTGCGGACCTTAAGAAGATGGGCGTGGTGCTGAAGCGGGCGATGTATTTTCTGACCTGTAATGGAAAGATGATGTATCCGACGAAGATGGATGAGGATTATATTGCGAGGAATCTTTTGCGTGCCGGAGAGAAACTTCCGGAAGGAGCGGACGGTATGACATACCGGCAGTTGTCTTTATTTGATGATGTGAAATTTGGTGGTGGGATCAATGAAAAGAATCTATGTGTGTAACGATGAAGTGACGGGGCTTTTTTCTGCTATTTATGATGCATGGAGGGCAGTTGTGGTGGACGGTGTTCCGGAGTGCGGAATCCGTTTCCGGGGACATATTGAGCAGGAGCTGTTCTGTGAATATACGGAGGTTCAGGAGAACGAGAAAAAGGTTCAGGCAGTAGAACGGCTGATTCTTCGAAATCTGGGATGGTATGCATACAAGCGGATCTATCAGGCGGCTTTGGCGGCGGATGTGCGGAAAGGGGATGCGGTGCTTGGGACGATGCTGGCCGCCAGAGAGATACCGGACAGCCGGAGGATTATGGACTATATGGGAAATGCTCAGGTGCAGAAGGTGTTTGAGCTAAGCAGATATGTGGGCTCGGAAGCCCATCAGTGGATGGAATTTCTGCGTTTTCGCGAATTGAAGAATGGGGTTCTGTACGCGGGATTTGCCCCCAAAAGCCGGGTACTGACCTGTGTGGCCCCTCATTTTGCCGACCGGTTTTCCGTGGAGAACTGGATGATCTATGACGAGACCTACCAGGAGTATGCGGTACATGAGGCGGGAAAGCAGTGGGTGCTTGTGTCCGGGGAGAGGCTGGATGAAGAGCTGACAGGCGCATTTTCGAAGGATGAAAGAATGTATCAGGATCTGTGGAGGCAGTTTACCACGTCTATTGCCATTGAGGACCGGAGGAATCCAAGGTGTCAGATGGGACACCTTCCGCTCTGGTACCGGAAGAATATGGTGGAATTTGGAATATAGACAGATTGCGCGGCTATTTGAATTGTTGTACAATAATCCATAACAGTAGAGGAAAGAAAGACTGGTAATTATGGAGAAACAGGTAATTAAGATATCGGTGCGCAATCTGGTAGAATTTATTCTGCGAAGCGGTGATATTGACAATCGAATCGCGTCCCAGGATAAGGATGCCATGCAGCTGGGAGCGAAGATCCACCGGAAGATCCAGCGACAGATGGGAGCCTCCTATCAGGCAGAGGTTACACTGCGCCGCGTGGTGGAGTTTGATAAGCTTTGTATACAGGTAGAAGGCAGAGCAGATGGAATTATTGCGGAGGATACGGTATATGTGGACGAGATCAAGGGAGTTTTTACAGATCTGGAGCGTCTGAGGGAACCGATTCCGGTGCATCTGGCACAGGCCAAATGCTATGCCTGCATCTATGCCATGCAGCAGGAGCTGACGGTTATTGGCGTGCAGATGACTTACTGCAATATGGAAACAGAGGAAATCAAACGTTTCCGGCAGGAATATAAGGCGGAAGAGCTGGAAGCCTGGTTTCAGGAGCTGGTTCTGCAATACGAAAAGTGGGGACGGTTCCAGATAGAATGGAGAGAGATTCGTAACCACTCTGTGAAGCAGGTGGAATTTCCCTATGCATACCGGGAAGGGCAGAAGAATCTGGTTACTTCCGTATACAGGACGATCCTCAGGAAGAAGAAGCTGTTCATTCAGGCGCCGACGGGAGTGGGGAAGACGATCGCCACGATATTTCCGGCGGTGAAGGCAGTTGGGGAAGGCCTTGGGGAGAGGATTTTCTATCTGACGGCAAAGACCATCACCAGGACGGCGGCAAGTCAGGCATTTGAGTTATTGAAGGAGCAGGATCTGAGATATAAGGTAATCACACTGACGGCGAAGGAAAAGATCTGCTTTTGTGAGAAGGCGGACTGCAATCCGGAATACTGCCCTTATGCGAAGGGGCATTTTGACCGGGTGAATGATGCGGTGTATGAACTGATTACCAGCAGGGATGATATGAGCCGGGCGGTGCTGGAGGAGCAGGCAAAAAAGTGGCAGGTGTGCCCGTTTGAGCTGGGGCTGGATGTTTCTACGTGGATGGATGCGATCATCTGCGATTACAATTATGTATTTGATCCAAGCGTACATTTGAAGCGTTTTTTCGGAGAAGGTATCAAAGGAGAGAATCTGTTTCTGATCGATGAGGCCCATAATCTGGTAGAACGGGGCAGGGAGATGTACAGTGCAAGTCTGTATAAGGAAGATGTGCTGAAGATTAAGCGACAGGTAAAGCTGTTGGATGTACGGCTTGCAAGGCGGCTGGAAGAGTGTAATAAGCAGCTGCTGGAGCTGAAACGGGAATGTGACGGAGTGACCGTCTTAAACAGCGCGGCGCATATTTATCTGAAGCTATTAACGGTGATGGCGGAGCTGGAACGTTTCTTGGAAGAGCACAAAGAGAATGCCGTCAGGGAGGAGGTTCTGGAATTTTATTTTGAAGTGCGGACTTTCATCAGCGTATATGAGAAGCTGGATGAGAATTACATGATTTATGCAGAGCTGACGGAGGATGGCAGGTTTCAGGTGCGGCTGTTCTGTGTGAATCCTGCTGTCAATCTAAAAGAATATATGGAGAAGGGGAACAGTACCATATTCTTTTCGGCCACCCTCCTTCCGATCCATTATTATAAAGAGCTGTTGAGCACAGAGAAGGATGATTATGCAGTGTATGCAGAGACAGCATTTTCAGAGGAGCAGCGGATTCTCCTGCAGGCTGTGGATGTCAGCACGAGATATACGCTGCGGGGAGAGACGATGTATCAGAGATATGCGGAATATCTCTACCGGATGGCTAAGGTGAAGAAGGGAAATTATATGGCATTCTTTCCTTCTTACAAGTTTCTGGAACAGGTCTACGATGCCTTCTCAGAAAAGATAAAGGAGGAGGATGAGCTTCGCTGCCTGGTGCAGGCGCCGTATATGTCGGAAGAGGCAAGAGAGATTTTTCTGGAAGGCTTTGAAGAGAGCCAAAGGGGCAGCCTGATGGGTTTTTGTGTGATGGGAGGCATTTTCTCGGAAGGAATTGATCTGGCAAATGAACGGCTGATCGGAGCCGCTGTTGTGGGAACGGGACTTCCCCAGGTGTGCAGGGAGCGGGAGCTTTTGAGGAGTTATTTTGACGGCAGAGGCCTGAATGGATTCGATTATGCCTATGTATATCCGGGGATGAACAAGGTGCAGCAGTCTGCCGGACGTGTGATACGGACAGAGAAGGACCGGGGAGTGATTTTGCTTTTGGACGAGCGGTTTTCGGAGCAGAGATACAGAAATACCTTCCCACGGGAGTGGAAAGGCATCCGATTATGCAGGATCCATACTGTAGAAGAGCAGCTTCAGGAATTTTGGGATGAAAGTTCCTCAAAGTAGTTTAAAAAAGTGGTTACGGCCGGGGAGACCGGCAGCTTGTCGTTATATACGACGGCAAGCTCCCGTATGGGAAGGATTTCTTTGGTTTCCACAATGAACAGTTCCTCCGATTGATCCGGCAGACAGTAGTCCGGGACAAAGGCGATTCCAAGACCGATCCGCGCAAGGTCGATCAGCAGGTCGTTGCTGCTGAGCTCGGCCTCCGGAACCAGCTCCAGCTGATGCTGCTGAAACAGGCTGTGGAGAAATTCACTGGTGGTACTTTTTTTATCCAGCATAAGCAGGGGATATTCGGACAGCTCCGCCAGGGACAGGCGCTGATTCTTTAAATAGGCAAAGGATTGATTGGCAACGAATACATCCCGGAATTGCTTGATTCTTTTGATGGACCACAGATTGTTAAGATAAGCGTTCGGGTAGTTGACGACGATGAAATCGGCCTGTCCGCTTTTTAACAGCTCCACACATCCGATGGAGGTTGCATTGACAATTTTAATATGTACGTTGGGAAATGCCTGATGGAACCGCTCGACATACGGAACCAGAAAATACCGGCAGATAGTGTCGCTGGCGGCGATTCGAATCTGTCCTCCGGTGGTGACCGATTCCAGCAGCTGGGATTCTCCGCGGCGGATCAGGCTGATGGCAGGCTCAATGTGCCGGAGCAGGATCTCGCCTTCTGCTGTGAGACGGACCTTCTTGGTGCTTCGGATAAACAGGGTCTGGGACAGCTTTCCCTCCAGAGCCTTGATAGATTGGCTGACGGCTGACTGTGAGATATACAGCTTCTTGGAGGCCTCCGAGAAGCTTAATGTGGTTGCTACATAATAGAAAACTTTGTATAATTCATAATTGATATCCATAATGATTCTCCCGGTAAATGATGACCCTGCCGCCGTTATGACCGGCGGGCCATTTTGCATATTAATAAGTAGATATTATAAGTATAATGGATAATCCGGGGAATGACAATAAAGAAAAGATTGGGAGACGAAGACATGAAAAAGATACGGAATTTACTCGGGGTGGCAGCAATGATGCTTTTGGTGGCAGCGCTGCTTCTTACCAGCTTTCAGATGGCGATTTACGGAGACCGTGAGTATCGCTTTTACCAGAGGGAATATGAAAAATACCAGGTGGCGGAAAGCCTGAATATGGAGATGGAAGATATTATGGATGTGACAGATCAGATGATGGCATATCTGATCGGACAGAAGGAGGAACTGTCGGTGATTACTAAGGTGGACGGCAGGACTCAGGATTTCTTTAATGAGCAGGACCGTTTTCATATGGGTGAGGTGAGAAATCTGTTTCTGGGAGGCTTAAGGCTCCGAAATTATTTCCTGATCATCACGGCGGCGCTGATTATACTTCTTGCTCTGTGGAAGGCGGAGCTTGGAAGGATCCTGCCGGCAGCCTATTTTACCGCGCTGGGGATCTTTGGCGTTTTAACGGCGGTGCTTGGGGGACTAATTGCTTCGGATTTTAATAAGTATTTTACGATCTTTCATGAGATATTTTTTGACAATGACCTGTGGATCTTTGATCCGGCAACGGATTACATGATCCGTATGCTGCCGGAAGGATTTTTCTATGATTTTGTCATTCGTATCGGAAGCTTTTTTGTCGGCGGGCTGGTATTCATCGGAGCACTGGCGGGTATATGGATGGTGTGTGTAAAGAAGAGGGAAAATAATTAGATGAACTTATAAAAGAATTTAGATATATTAATTTCATTTATAATAGAAATCATGTTATGATAATACAAGAATAGAAGGCGCATGGGTCTGCGCGGAAGCGAATGAATCAAACAGATGGAGGAAGTTTTATGAGTAATGTAAAACGAGTATTTGTTGAAAAGAAACCGGAATATGGAGTTCAGGCACAGGAGCTGTTTCACGAGATCAGAGGCTATTTGGGGATTCGGGATGTGGAAAGCGTACGGGTTCTGATCCGCTATGATGTGGAGAATATTTCGGATGAGACATTTGAGAAAGCCTGCAACGGCATTTTTTCAGAGCCGCCGGTAGATATCCTGTGGAGAGAAGAAGTTCCGGTTACCCAGGGGACAAGCCAGTTCTCGGTAGAATATCTTCCGGGCCAGTTTGACCAGAGAGCGGATTCTGCCGTTCAGTGTATACAGTTTATCAAGGAGGATGAGAAACCGATCATCCGTACGGCTACGACCTATATCATCAGGGGGAAAGACGGCTGTATTTCACCGGAAGAGCTGGAGATCATCAAGAATCACTGTATCAATCCGGTGGATTCCAGAGAGGCGGAGGAGGAGAAGCCGGAGACCCTGGTAACACAGTTCGAGGAGCCGGAGGATGTGAAGGTGTTTGACGGATTCCAGAACATGGAAGAGGATGAGCTGAAGAAGCTCTATGATTCTCTCGGACTTGCGATGACATTTAAGGATTTCCTTCATATCCAGAATCATTTCCGGGGAGAAGAGCACAGAGATCCGACGATGACCGAGATCCGGGTGCTGGATACCTATTGGTCAGATCACTGCCGTCACACCACCTTCTCTACGGAGCTTAAGGATGTGAGTTTCGGCGAGGGCGACTACCGGACGGTAATTGAAGGTACCTACAGGCAGTATCTGGCAGACCACAGTGAGATTTTTAAGGGCAGAGAGGATAAGTTTGTCTGCCTGATGGATCTTGCGCTGATGGCCATGAGAAAGCTGAAAAAAGAAGGAAAGCTTCAGGATCAGGAGGAATCGGATGAGATCAATGCCTGCAGTATTGTGGTTCCGGTAACGGTAGACGGTGTGGAAGAAGAATGGCTTGTGAATTTCAAGAACGAGACCCATAACCACCCTACGGAGATCGAGCCTTTCGGCGGCGCGGCTACCTGCCTTGGCGGTGCGATCAGAGATCCGCTGTCAGGACGTACCTATGTATATCAGGCAATGCGTGTGACCGGCGCGGCAGATCCGACCGTGTCGGTAAAAGATACGATCAAGGGCAAGCTTCCTCAGAAGAAGCTGGTGCGGGAGGCGGCACATGGATACAGCTCTTACGGCAACCAGATTGGTCTGGCTACCGGAACGGTAAAAGAGATCTATCACCCGAACTATGTGGCAAAGCGTATGGAGATCGGCGCCGTTATGGGCGCTGCTCCGAGACGGGCGGTCATTCGCGAGACCTCAGATCCGGGAGATATTATTATTCTTCTCGGCGGCCGTACCGGCCGTGACGGATGCGGAGGTGCAACCGGTTCTTCCAAGGTGCATACCGAGGAATCCATTGAGACCTGCGGAGCCGAGGTGCAAAAAGGTAATCCGCCGACAGAGCGCAAGATTCAGCGTCTGTTCCGGAGAGAAGAAGTAAGCAGGTTAATTAAGAAGTGTAATGATTTTGGCGCCGGCGGCGTATCCGTGGCAATCGGTGAACTGGCGGACGGCCTGAGAGTCGATCTTGACAAAGTGCCGAAAAAATATGCAGGTCTTGACGGAACGGAGATTTCCATCTCCGAGTCTCAGGAGCGTATGGCAGTGGTTGTAGATCCGAAAGATGTAGAGGAATTTATGGGCTACGCCAGAGAAGAGAATCTGGAGGCTGTGGAAGTAGCTGTTGTAACAGAGGAACCGAGACTGGTGCTGAACTGGAGAGGGAAGGATATCGTCAATCTGTCCCGCGCTTTTCTGGATACGAACGGCGCCCATCAGGAGACGTCGGTTGCAGTGGATATTCCGAGCCGGGCAGACAGCATTTTGACAGATCAGGTCGAGGTTTCGAATGTAAAAGAGAAGTGGCTGGATACCCTGAGAGACCTGAACGTTTGCTCACAGAAAGGCCTTGTGGAAATGTTTGACGGTTCCATTGGAGCAGGCTCCGTATTCATGCCTCACGGCGGCAGATATCAGATGACAGAGACCCAGGCGATGGTTGCCAAGCTTCCGGTGCTGAAGGGAGACTGTGACACGGTAACGATGATGAGTTATGGATTTGATCCCTATCTGTCAAGCTGGAGTCCTTATCACGGCGCGGCTTATGCTGTGACAGAATCGGTTGCCAAAATTGTGGCGGCCGGCGGCGACTACAAAAAGATCCGCTTTACCTTCCAGGAGTATTTCCGCCGTATGACAGAAGACCCCCACAGATGGAGCCATCCGTTTACCGCGCTTCTCGGGGCTTATCATGCGCAGCTCGGATTTGGCCTGCCGTCTATTGGAGGCAAGGACAGTATGTCAGGAACCTTTGAAGATATCGATGTTCCTCCGACACTGGTATCCTTTGCGGTAGATGTGGCAAAGGAGAAGGATATTATTACGCCGGAGCTTAAGAAGGCGGGCAATAAGCTGGTATGGCTCCGCATCGATACGGATGAAAACGACCTTCCGGTTTATGAGAAGGTGATGGAGCAGTATGGAAAATTCTCCGATGATATTCACAGTGGCAGGATCGTTTCCGCCTATGTGACGGACCGCCACGGTGTGATTCCGGCTGTCAGCAAGATGGCCTTTGGAAATGGTATGGGTGTGAAGCTTGAGCACAATATGGATGCAAGGGAATTATTTGCCCCCGCATTCGGTGACCTGATCGCCGAGGTCCCGGCAGATAAGGTGGGCGAGCTGAGTATCACATATACGGTGATCGGCGAAGTGACGGCTGACGGCGTATTTACTTACGGAGATACCGTAATTACCCAGGAAGAGGCGGTTTCTGCATGGAAGGAAACGCTGGAGCGGGTATTCAAGACGGTTTCCGGTGCGGATCATGATGAGACAGTAGTGCCGGTTTCTGATGAAACATCGGAGGACGGCAAGCTGGGAGAAGACGGATTGTTCCGTGCTTCCGGCGTCTATGTATGCGATCATAAGATCGCACAGCCTACCGTATTTATTCCGGTATTCCCGGGAACCAACTGTGAGTATGACAGCGCAAGAGCCTTTGAGCGCGCCGGAGCGAAGGTGATCACAAAGGTATTTAAGAATATGGATGCGGCGGATATCGTTGATTCCGTACAGGTATTCGAGAAGGCGATCGAACAGTCGCAGATCATCATGTTCCCCGGCGGATTCAGCGCCGGTGACGAGCCGGACGGCTCTGCAAAGTTCTTCGCGACGGCTTTCCAGAATGCAAAGCTGAAGGAAGCGGTAGAGAAGCTCCTGAATGAACGTGACGGATTGGCGCTGGGTATCTGTAATGGATTCCAGGCGCTGGTGAAGCTGGGGCTGGTTCCGAAGGGCAGAATCACCGGGCAGGATGAGAATGCGCCGACATTAACATACAATACGATCGGACGCCACATTTCCAAGATGGTTTACACGAAGGTGGTTACCAACAAATCTCCGTGGCTTCAGAAGGCAGAGCTTGGCGGTGTGTATACCAATCCGGCTTCCCATGGAGAAGGACGTTTTGTTGCAAATAAAGAATGGCTTGCGAAATTATTTGCAAATGGCCAGGTTGCAACCCAGTACTGTGATCCGGAAGGCAGGATCAGCATGGATGAAGAGTGGAATGTAAATGGTTCTTACTGTGCGATCGAGGGTATTACAAGTCCGGATGGAAGAGTGCTCGGAAAGATGGCCCACTCTGAGAGACGGGGACGCTCTGTTGCAATTAACATCTATGGAGAGCAGGATCTGAAATTGTTCGAGTCTGGTGTGGAATACTTTAAATAATAAAATTTATAGAAAGTGCTCTAAAAAAATTCCTGATGCTGAAAAAAAGTGTCAGGAATTTTTATATATTGAGAAAATCTATGAATAAATCCGGTATTTTTCATAATAAATCTGATGTTTGAAGTTATGAAGTTGTTGAAAATTATATATCGCTAAGGTACAATTGGGAGTGTGAATTTATTAACAGGAATGTTTTAGGAGGGAAACAGATGAAAGCTATGAAATGGCTTGATAAGTACTTTGAGGAAGTTGTTCTTGCAGCACTCTTGTTTGTCATGATGATGATCATGGGCATTCAGGTACTGGCAAGATATGCTCTGGGAAATTCCCTGTCCTGGTCAGAAGAGATTACCCGCTTCTGTTTTATCTGGACAGGTTTCTTAAGCATCAGCTTCTGTATCAAGAACAGTGCGGACATCAAGATTGAGCAGTTTATTGATTTGTTTGAGAATGTGGCGGGAGGCAAGATTAAGATCGTATTTAAGACACTTGTGAATGTTGCGGAATTTATTTTGTTTGCCTATCTTCTGCCTTTTGCGTATCATTATGTACATTCTGCCTACATCAGCCAATCGACGAGTCCGGCATGTGGGATTCCCATGTGGGCTGTGCAGAGTATTACGCTTATCAGCTTTGTAATGTGCGAGATACGAATTATTCAGAAATTTTTGAAACATGTAAGACAGTTTATGGGCAAAGAACCGGTGCCGAAGAAATTGTCAGAGCAGACCAGTGAGAAGGAAGGGGTGAAATAGATGTCAGCGGCAGTTGTAATGTTAATATTTTGTTTGTGTTTGCTTCTTGCTATACCGATTTCTGTTTCGCTTGGTATCGCCTGTGTACTTCCGAGTGCATTTGATGAATCATTTACGGCAAGTGCGACCTATATTGTGCGCGCAATGTTTAATGCGCTGAACAGTTTCCCAATGCTGGCGGTTCCGATGTTCATTCTGTCGGGAATCCTGATGGCAAAGGGAGGAATTTCCAGAAGGCTGTTTAATCTGTTTGCATTTATTATCGGAAAGCGGACGGCAGGACTTCCATGTGCGGTTGTTGTTACCTGTCTGTTTTACGGCGCGATTTCCGGTTCCGGTATTGCAACGGTAGCGGCGGTAGGAAGTATGACGCTTCCGATTCTGCTGGAGCTTGGCTATGATAAAAAATTCTGCGTGGCGATGATTGCCGTTGCAGGAAGCCTGGGAGTTATCATTCCGCCGAGTATTCCGTTTATTATGTATGGTCTGGCTTCCGGAGAATCGGTCAGCGATCTGTTTACGGCAGGTATTGTTCCGGGAATTCTGGTAGCTTTATTCCTGATGGTTTATGCGGTGTATTACTGCAAAAAACATGGGGAAGATAAAGAGAAGATTGCAAAGTTTATTGATGATCTTCATGCAAAGGGATTTATAAAGGTGTTTAAGGAGAGCTTTTTTGCAGTTCTTGCACCGGTTATTATTCTTGGAAGTATTTACAGCGGTATCGCATCACCCACGGAGGCGGCGGTAATTTCCGTATTCTATGCACTGATTATCAGTCTGTTTGTATACAAAGAGATTAAGATTAAGGACTGCCCGGGATTCTTCGTGGAGGCAGTCGGCAGCTATGCGCCGATTCTGTTTATTATGGCGTCTGCGATTGCATTTTCACGTGTACTGACATTGATGCAGGTTCCACAGACGGTCAGCGGATGGATCCTTGCAAACTTTGATAACAAGGTTCTGGTACTGCTTGTAATCAACATTTTCCTGCTGATTGTGGGAATGTTTATGGATACGACTCCGGCGATTCTGATTTTGACGCCGATTCTGCTTCCGATTGTTCAGGGATTTGGAATGACTGGCATCCATTTCGGTGTAATGATGGTAGTAAATCTTGCGATCGGATATGTAACACCGCCGATTGGCGTTAATCTGTTTGCGGCAAGCTCCATGACGGGAATACCGGTTATGCAGATTGCTAAGAAGGCAATGCCGTTAATCGTAATGTTCCTTATTGCGTTGCTTTTGATTACATTTATTCCGGCAATCAGCCTTGTACTGATTTAGTCGAAAGTGAGATGGAGGGTGCCATTAAAATGAAAAAGAGAGTTAAACAGTTAAGTTTTATAGCTGCACTCATGTGTGTATGCTTATTTGGAACGGCCTGCAGCAGCGGCGAAGGGCAGACCTATGCGTGGCCGCTTGCTACCTGCAGCTCCGGCGACACGGTAACCAATACCTTTGCACAGACCTTTGCAGACTATGTGTCTGAGCTGAGCGGCGGAGAGATGAGGATTCAGGTTTACACGGACAGTACCCTTGGTACGGATACGGAGCTGATGGAGACGTGCAAGGATGGAGATATTCCTTTTGTTGTACAGTCACCGTCACCACAGGTAAGTTATATGCCGGAGCTGTGCGTGTTCGATACGCCATGCTGTTATACAAAGATTGAAGATGTGCGGGAAAATCTGGCAAATGAGGAACTGCTGGATGAATTCCGCAAGATCTATCTGGATGCCGGTTACCAGCTTCTGGGTATTACAGATCAGAATTTCCGTGTGATGACGATGAATAATGAATATACTGATCTGGATTCCATCAGCGGACAGAAGATCCGTGTTATGGAGAACAAGTATCATATCCAGTATTGGAAAGCAGTAAAAGCCAACCCAACACCGATGACCTTCTCGGAGGTGTATATCGGACTTCAGCAGGGAACCATTGACGCGCAGGAGAATGCGCTTACACTGATTGTTACGGCAAAGCTGTATGAGCAGCAGAAAACGCTGATTGAGACCAATGCAGTGCCTGACCTTGTTACGCTGATTGTCAGTGATGCATTTATGAATGAGCTGTCAGAGGAACAGCAGGAGATTATCAGGGAGGCGGCAGCGAAAGCACAGCAGGATTCCTACGTGGTTTCCGATCAGAAAGCGGCGGATGCAAGAGAGTACCTGGAAAAAGAGGGTATGGAGATCGTGACTCCGTCTGACGGGGACTATGAGAAAATGAAGGAGCTTTCACAGCCTGTATGGGAGAGCATCAGAAAACAATGCGGCGACAAATTGTTTGATGCATACATTGAGCTTGCAGAAAAATAGCGGATATAAAAATGGTATGGGAAAGCTTCCTGTACCATTTTTTTTGATCTGGAGCGTGGAATGTGTGAATTTTCACAAATATTTTGAGGATAAAAAGCTTTGATTATATAATGTGCGCAATGGGAAAATAAGGAAAATCAAATAACTTGATTGTGGTTAATATTTTTGCAGGAAATAAGTCTTTGAATTGCAAAATAGTTAAAAAGAGACAAAATTAACACTTGTTTTTTGATAGTTTTTAATATAATATGATATAGGACAAAGACGTCGGTAAAGACAGACGTATTTCGTCTGTCTTTTCTGATTCTAAGAGGAAATAATTTGTTTTAGGAGGACAAAAGTATGTCATACGTTGATGAGGTAATTGCAAAAGTCATCGAGAAAAATCCGGCACAGCCAGAATTTCATCAGGCAGTAAAAGAGGTGCTGGAGTCACTGAGACCGATCGTTGATGCCAATGAAGAGAAGTATCGCAGAGAAGCGCTTCTTGAGAGAATCGTTGAGCCTGAGAGACAGGTTCTGTTCCGCGTACCGTGGGTAGATGACAAGGGACAGGTTCAGGTCAACAAAGGTTTCCGTGTACAGTTCAACAGTGCAATTGGACCATACAAGGGAGGAATCAGACTTCACCCATCCGTAAATATTGGTATTATTAAATTCCTTGGATTTGAGCAGATTTTCAAGAACTCTTTGACCGGACTTCCGATCGGAGGCGGTAAAGGTGGTTCTGATTTTGATCCGAAGGGCAAATCAGATAGAGAGATTATGGCATTCTGCCAGAGCTTTATGACAGAGCTCTGCAAGCACATTGGCGCCGATACAGACGTTCCGGCCGGCGATATCGGAACAGGTGCAAGAGAGATCGGATATATGTTCGGACAGTACAAGAGAATCCGCAATGTATATGAGGGTGTGCTGACAGGTAAAGGACTTACTTACGGCGGATCTCTTGCAAGAACAGAAGCTACAGGCTACGGCCTTCTGTATCTGACAGAAGAGATGCTGAAGATTAACGGACAGGATATCGCAGGCAAGACCGTTGCAGTATCCGGAGCAGGTAATGTTGCAATCTATGCAATTCAGAAGGCACATCAGCTGGGCGCTAAGGTTGTTACATGCAGCGATTCTACAGGCTGGGTATATGATCCGGAAGGAATTGATGTGGCAGCTCTGAAAGAGATCAAGGAAGTAAAACGTGCAAGACTGACCGAGTACAAGAATTACCGTCCAAATTCAGAGTATCATGAGGGACGCGGCGTATGGTCAGTAAAATGTGACATTGCGCTTCCATGTGCTACACAGAATGAGCTTCATCTTGAGGACGCAGAACAGCTGGTTGCTAACGGCTGCATCGCAGTAGCAGAGGGCGCTAACATGCCTACTACTTTGGAGGCTACCGAATACCTTCAGAAGAACGGCGTACTGTTCGCTCCTGGTAAGGCAGCTAACGCCGGCGGTGTTGCTACATCTGCACTTGAGATGTCTCAGAACAGCGAGAGATTAAGCTGGACATTTGAGGAAGTAGATGCGAAGCTTCAGAATATCATGGTTAATATCTGCCATAACATGGCTGATGCGGCTGAGAGATACGGACATGCAGGCAACTACGTAGTAGGTGCTAACATTGCCGGATTTGAGAAGGTTGCAGACGCAATGCTGGCTCAGGGTATTGTATAATAGCTGATTTTCTAAGATAAAATGAATATGGATAAGTCCTGGAAATGCTGAATTTCCGGGACTTTTTTATGTATTGATTGGGCCAAAGAATTGTCAGAATATTCATAAATAGAAGATATTTTACGTTATTTTGAGGTCGTTATATACACTCTGTATTTGTTGCTTTGGGATGATTTTATGTGTTTCAACACATAAGTGTATCCAGCAATCTTAGCTAAATAAGTTTGTTTCACTTTCAGTTTTCCTATGCACGTATTAAAATTACCATTCATATAAGTTCTGTAAGTGTAGTGATTTCTGAACTTAAAATTGGATGAACCAATGGGATTATGTCGGTACAGGAGCCAGGGTATTTCAAAGATAGCCAATAGTTCGGGTAGGGTATTCAGTAAAGAGCAGATATACGATGTAATCTGGAAAGAATCTTATTCCGGCGATTACAACATCGTTATGAGTCATATTCACAACGTACGAGAAGAGATAGAAGATAACCCAAGCAGGCCTGTTTATATAATAATATTTATAATTGAAAGCTGTAAAATTTTACGTTGAATTTTACAGCTTTCTTGCGTGTAATATATATAAGTGGAGAAATTATATTAAGGGAAAAGTGTAATTATGAATTGTATAAAAATTCAGAAATAGCTCTGGAATGCTTTACAATAATGGGTTTCCGGGGCTTCCTCTGTATACCTTAGTATTTGGGGATGCGCCGGCGGTGCGTCTTATCGCATGATTCGGAAGCTGTAGGAATGGAAACTGCAGGATAACTGCCAGTGGTAAATATTGAACAGGAAATTTAAGTATGGTATAGTTATGTTTAATAACAGCAATAAGGAGGAGCCCATGAAAGTATTAGTATGTAATGCCGGAAGTACATCTTTGAAGTTTAAATTATTTGATATGCCGCAGGAGCGGGTGCTGGCCACCGGCAAGATTGAACGGGTAGGCAGCGAAGATAACGCAATTTTCCATTATCAGGCCAGGGATGGTTATGCGTTGGAATTGGAGAAGCAGTGCATTCCCACGTACACCGATGGGATTCGGAAGTTCCTGGATTGTGTGCTGAATCCGGAACATGCCGTGATCGGTTCTCTGGATGAGCTGGAGCGGGTTGGGTTTAAGACCGTTCTTTCAAAAGATCACTATGGAGTGCATGAGCTTACTCCGGATGTGCTGAAAGGAATGGAGGATTATCTGGTGATTGCTCCTGCCCACAACATTCCGTATTTGAGCGCGATCCGTCAGTTTCAGGAGCTGGTTCCGGGTGCAAAGCTGGTGGGGGTATTTGAGACGGCTTTCCATACGACAATTCCGCTGGAACGTGCCATATATGGAATCCCGTATGAATGGTATGAACAGTACGGTATTCGCAGGCTGGGATATCACGGGGCATCCCACGAATATATTTCGGACACGATCAAGGAGAAATATGGTTCTACCGGAAAGACCATTTCCTGCCATCTGGGCGGCAGCTGTTCTCTGTGCGCGATCGATGAGGGAAGGAGTGTAGATACAAGCTTTGGATTGTCGCTGCAGGTGGGAATTAATCATTCAAACCGCTGCGGAGATATTGATCCGTTTATTATCCCATTTCTGCAGAAAGAAGGAATGGAACTGGATGATGTGCTCCATGGATTGACAAAAAAGGGAGGGCTTCTGGGAATCTCCGGTGTCAGTAATGATTTGAGGCTGGTAGAGGAGGCAGCCGCAGAAGGCAATGAGAGAGCGCAGCTTGCGGTAGAGGTTTTCTGCAATGACATCATTCGTTATATCGGGGCTTACTACGCGGAGCTTGGCGGTCTGGATCATTTGGTGTTTACGGCAGGCATCGGTGAACATGATGCGCTGATCAGAGAAAAGGTATGTAAAAAGCTTGCCCATATGGGAGTTCTTCTGGATGAAGAGAAGAACCGGTCGGCCGGCAGTGAGGCGGTGTGCATTTCCAGGGAAGATTCACCGGTTACGATTGAAGTAGTTCCGGCGAATGAGGAACTTGGAGTGGCAAGAAAGACATATCACCTGTAAGATAGAGGTATTATTTGGGCAGGTTTGTATTGACAATCATACTGTATTATGGCATAATAGCAGACGGTTCTGATGAAGCTTTTAGAATCCTTGGGGGAAACTGAAAGTGGAGGAAACTCTGGAGAATCTCTTAAGTGAGTGCCGAAGGTGCAAGGCGTCATGTGACGCTGAATCTCTCAGGCAAAAGGACAGAGCGGACAGTGCATTTTGTGTTTTGTCTGCAAATATGCTT
This sequence comes from Eubacteriales bacterium, assembly GCA_030524585.1. Taxonomy (GTDB): domain Bacteria; phylum Bacillota; class Clostridia; order Lachnospirales; family Lachnospiraceae; genus Claveliimonas. The sequence continues at coordinate 37,665 of JAUNGJ010000030.1, forward strand.
TATTCTTCGGAGTCGCTGAGAATCTCAGCGGCTTTTTTGTTGTCAGGCATCCGAAGGGAGCTGCCAGTGGCAGGTCCTGTAGGTGTCCTGGGAAATTCCGGTGGAATTTTCTGGTTAATCATTTTATTTACAGGGGGAATGCAAAATGGAAATGATGCTGCAAATTGTTCAAAAAATTAACTTCTATCTCTCGGATTATATCCTTGTAATCCTTTTGGTAGGAACAGGAATCTTTTTTACGGTGAAGACTCGCTTTGTACAGTTTCGCTGTTTTGGCGAAGGAATGAAAGCTGTATTTGGGAAGTTTTCCTTGCGGGGCGGAAAACAGGAGAGCGGACTTAGCTCCTTCCAGGCGCTTGCCACAGCGATTGCCGCACAGGTCGGTACCGGAAATATCGTGGGTGCCTGTGGCGCAATCTTAACCGGTGGCCCTGGAGCAATCTTCTGGATGTGGATTATTGCTTTGTTTGGCATGGCAACGATTTATGCGGAGGCAGTTCTGGCACAGGAGACAAGAACTGTCGGCAGAGACGGAACAATCTTAGGCGGTCCTGTCTATTACATTAAGAGAGCGTTTAATAACAGCTTTGGAAAGGTGCTTGCAGGATTCTTCTCGGTAGCAATTATTCTGGCACTTGGTTTTATGGGGTGTATGGTGCAGTCGAATTCGATTGGAGCAACCTGTAGTGTTGCCTTTGGAATTCCGTCATGGATCATCGGAGTGATTGTGGCGCTGGTTGCAGGCTTCATTTTTCTGGGCGGCGTATCACGGATTGCGTCCGTAACGGAAAAGCTGGTTCCGGTTATGGCGGTTTTGTATCTGGCGGGAGGTCTGGTGGTTCTGGGATGCAGAATTCAGTATGTGCCGGAGACATTTGGATTAATCTTTCGGTATGCATTTGCTCCAAATGCCATCATTGGCGGAAGCATTGGCTATGCGTTAAAAACTGCTATTAGCCAGGGAGTAAAGCGTGGTCTGTTTTCCAATGAAGCAGGTATGGGCTCCACGCCGCATGCCCATGCCATGGCAAATGTAGCCACACCCCATGAGCAGGGAGTGGTTGCCATGATCGGTGTGTTTATCGATACCTTTGTGGTGCTGACGATGACGGCTCTGATCGTGATCTCCACACTGTATGCCGGAGATGGGATACTGGCTTTAGGCGCGGCAGAAGGCGTAGATAAGGCAAATATGGCACAGCTTGCGTTTGCCAGTGTGTTTGGCAGCACGGCAGGTAATATTTTCGTAGCTGTCTGCCTGCTGTTTTTTGCCTTTTCAACAATCATCAGCTGGAATCTGTTTGGCAAGATTAATGTCATCTATCTTTTCGGACAGAAGGCAGTACCGGCATATTCTGTATTGGCGATTGTGTTTATCGTCTTAGGTTCCTGCCTGTCCAATGATCTTGTATGGGAGCTTGCGGATATGTTTAATCAGTTGATGGTCCTTCCGAATGCCCTGGCATTGATCGCGCTGTATAAGATTGTTGAAAAAAGTGCAAGAGAGAATTAAGAACGCAAAATACATAAAAAATTGTAAATTACCTATTGACATTTAATGGAATGTAATAGTATAATAGCAAAGCGGGTTGCGGAAGTGACCCGCTGAGAACGGGATCTTAGCTCAGCTGGGAGAGCATCTGCCTTACAAGCAGAGGGTCACAGGTTCGAGCCCTGTAGGTCCCATTTACGACAGAACTGTCGTAGGTTTAATATGGCGGGATAGCTCAGTTGGCTAGAGCACACGGTTCATACCCGTGGTGTCGC